>NZ_PGTB01000207.1 GCF_002786325.1 Pseudooceanicola lipolyticus
GCCCGGCCGAGATATTGCCGCCCGCTGGCGGGCGCGGCCCGGCCTTCATGATCTTCCGCAATTTCTCGGTGCTGCTGCGCTATAACAACGCCGAAAGCTATGCCATCGGCGTCGGCCACCTGTCCGACCGGTTGCGCGGCGGCGGGCCGCTGCGCACCGCCTTCGGCCCCGATGCGCGCGGCATGACGCTGGCCGACCGCAAGCGGCTGCAACAGCAACTGACCGTCAAGGGGTTTGATGCCGGCACCGCTGACGGGGTGATCGGCGCCAAGACCGAGGCGGCGATCCGCGCCTATCAGCGCAGCCAGGGCCTGCCCGAGACCGGGGAGCCGTCGATGGGGCTGTTGCAGCGGCTGGGGTAGTGGCCCCTGTCCTCGCTGCGCTAGCGGAACCCGCCTTCCGCCGACCGCGGAATAAGGGGCCTCGCCCGCCGGGGATCGGAGGCGACGCTTACAGAAACGCCGTCTCGTCAAACGACCGCAGCTTGCGGCTGTGCAGCCGTTCCAGCGGCATGGTGCGCAGCCGCTCCATCGCGCGGATGCCGATGCGCAGATGCCGCGCCACCTGGGTGGTGTAGAATTCCGAGGCCATGCCGGGCAGCTTCAGCTCGCCATGCAGCGGCTTGTCCGAAACGCAGAGCAGCGTGCCATAGGGCACCCGAAAGCGATAGCCATTGGCGGCGATGGTGGCGCTTTCCATATCCAGCGCGATGGCGCGCGACTGCGACAGGCGCTGCACCGGGCCGGACTGGTCGCGCAGCTCCCAGTTGCGGTTGTCGATGGTGGCCACGGTGCCGGTCCGCATCACCCGCTTCAGCTCGTACCCCGACAGTTCCGTCACCTCGGCCACTGCCTGTTCCAGCGCGATCTGCACCTCGGCCAGCGCCGGGATCGGGGTCCAGACCGGCAGGTCGTCATCCAGCACGTGATCCTCGCGCAGATAGGCATGGGCCAGCACGTAATCGCCCAGCGCCTGGGTGTTCCTGAGACCGGCGCAGTGGCCCACCATCAGCCAGGCATGCGGCCGCAGCACCGCGATATGATCGGTCGCGGTTTTGGCATTGGACGGGCCGATACCGATATTGACCAGGGTGATGCCGTTCCCGTCCGGGCGTTTCAGGTGATAGGTCGGCATCTGCGGCAGCTTCAGCGGCAGTTCGATCGGCGCCTCGGGGTCGGTGATCTCGGCATTGCCGGTGGCGACAAAGCTGCAATAGCCGCTGTCCGGATCGGCCAGCATGTCGCGGGCATAGCTTTCGAACTCGCTGACATAGAACTGGTAGTTGGTGAACAGCACATGGTTCTGGAAATGCGCCGCGTCGGTCGCGGTGTAATGCGACAGCCGCGCCAGCGAATAATCGACCCGCTGCGCGGTGAACAGCGACAGCGGCCAGATACCGTCGGCGGGGGCATAGGTGCCGTTGACGATATCATCGCTGGTGGTGGCCAGGTCGGGCACGTCGAAAATGTCGCGCAGCGTGAACTTGGTCGCGCCTTCCTGCGGGACGGTGATGTCGGGCCGGGTGGCGACGGCAAAATGCACCGGGATCGGGGTTTTCGACGGGCCGATGGTCACCGGCTGGCCATGGTGCCGGATCAGCAGCCCGATCTGCTGGATCAGGTAGTTGCGGAACAGGTCGGGCCGGGTGACGGTGGTGGCATAGGTGCCGGGCACCGAGACATGGCCAAAGCTCAGCCGCGTGTCGACATGGGTATAGGAGGTCGTGGTCAGCCGCACCTCGGGATAGAAGGCGCGGATGCGGTGGCCCGGCGCGCCGCTGCGCAACACCTCCATGAAGCGGCTGCAGATAAAGGTGGTGGCCTCGACATAGAGCTCTTCCAGCCGGTTCACCGCCGCCTCGGCATCGGTGAAGCTCTCCGCCTGGAAGACGTCGGGGGTCTCGATCCGGCTCATGTCTGCGGCTCCAGCAGCGGGATATGTTCGAATGTGCGGACATCGACCAGCCCTAGGTCGGAAATCCGCAATTCGGGGATCACCACCAGCGCCAGCAGCGAATGCTGCATATAGGCGTTGTTCAGTTTGCAGCCGCAATCGATCATCGCCTCGACCATCTTCTGCGTCTTCGCGGCCACGTTCGATGCCAAATCGTCCGACATCAGCCCGGCAATCGGCAGTTCGACCAGCGCCAGTTCCCCGCCATCGCGGAACAGGGTGATGCCGCCGCCCACCTCGGCCAGCCGGTTCGCCGCCAGCGCCATCTGGTCGCGATCGGTGCCGACGACGATCATGTGGTGACTGTCATGCGCCACGGTCGAGGCCATCGCCATCCGCCCAGTATAGTCAAAGCCCGAGACAAAGGCATTCACCACCCCGCCGGTGGCGCGGTGCCGTTCCACCAACGCGATCTGGCAGACCGCGCCATCGCCCTCGACCAGGCCGTCGCGCACCGGGAGGTCGGCCTTCAGCGCCTTGGTCGGCGCCTGGTTCTCGACCACGCCAATTACGTTGGCGCGCACGCTGTTGGCGCCCGGCGGCGCGGCGATTTCGAAATCCTGCGCGCTCAGCGCATGGCCCAGATGCACCGTGTTGCGGGCGCTGTCGGGCCAGTCCAGATGCGGGCAGTCCACCAGGCAGCTGCCGTTTTCGGCCACCAGGACGCCGCGCGCAAAAACCTGCTCGATCGGCAGGGTTTCCAGGTCCGAGGTCAGCACGATATCGGCCCGCCGCCCGGGGGTGAGCGAGCCCAGCTCGCGTTCCAGCCCGAAATGGGTGGCGGTGTTCAGCGTTGCCATCTGCAGCGCCACCAGCGGATCGCAGCCGCAGGCGATGGCATGGCGCACCACCCGGTTCATGTGGCCGTCGTGCACCAGCGTGCCGGAATGGCTGTCATCGGTGCACAGGACAAAGCTGCGCGGATCCAGCCCCTTCTCGGTCACCGCGGTGATCTGCCGCTCCACGTCGTACCAGGCCGAGCCCAGCCGCAGCATCGCCCGCATCCCCTGGCGCACCCTGGCGATGGCATCCGCCTCGCAGGTGCCCTCGTGATCATCCGCCGGGCCACCGGCGACATAGGCGGCAAAGGCCGGGCCCAGGTCGGGCGCGGCGTAATGGCCGCCCACCGTCTTGCCGGCACGCTGGGTCGCGGCGATCTCGGCCAGCATCTTGGCATCGGCATTGGCGACGCCGGGAAAATTCATCATCTCGCCCAGGCCGATGATGCCGGGCCATTGCATCGCCTCGGCCACGTCGCCGGGGGTGATCTCGTATCCGGTGGTCTCCAGCCCCGGCGCCGAGGGCGCGCAGGAGGGCATCTGGGTATAGATGTTGATCGGCTGCAACAGCGCCTCGTCATGCATCAGCCGCACGCCGGTCAGCCCCAGCACATTGGCGATCTCATGCGGATCGGTGAACATCGTGGTGGTGCCGTGGGGGATCACCGCGCGGGCAAATTCCGCCGGGGTCAACATGCCGGATTCGATATGCATGTGCCCGTCGCACAGGCCGGGGATCATATAGCGCCCCTGCACCTCGATCACCTGTGTCTCCGGCCCGGTACAATGCGACGCATCGGGGCCGACATAGGCGATGCGCCCCTCGGCGATGGCGATGTCGTGATCGGGCAGGCATTCGCGCGAATGCACGTTGACCCAGATGCCCTGGCGCAGCACCAGGTCGGCCGGCGCGCGGCCTGCGGCCACGGCGATCAGGCGGGCGGCCACATCGGGCCAGGCGGGGAAAGCGTCATGTTCCATGTTCCAATTGTCCTGATTGGGCAGACAGGCGCAAGCCCCCGCACCGGGTTTTGCCAAATCTTCACCGCGCAGTTGGCGCTTGCCGCGGCACATCGGGATCGGCAAGGCTGGGGCATGGAGTATGAAACCGTTTCTGCTGAAGATTTCGGCAAGTCGCTTTCGGGCCTGGGACTAAATCTGCTGGTGCGCGACGTCCCGGCGCAATGCGCGTTTCTGCGCGACGTCTTCGGCATGGCGGCGCATCGGGTCTCGGCAGATTTTGCCATCGTCACCTATGGCGGACAGGCGTTCCAGATTCATGCCGATCATACCTACCATTCCAATCCGCTTCTGGGCCTGCTGCCGGAAACCCCACCGCGCGGCGCGGGCGTCGAAATCAGGCTCTACAATAGCGATCCGGACGCCGCGGCGGCCCGGGCCGAGGCCGCGGGCGGCACCGTTCTGCAGCCGCCCACCGATAAACCGCACGGCCTGCGCGAAACCTATATCCTGTGCCCCAACGGCTATGCCTGGGTGGCCAGCCGGCCGCTGCAGCCCCCCGCGCCGGCAAAATCACCCTGATTGCTGCGCCGGGGGCAGGGAAACCGCGCCTTTCTGCGACCGCCGGCGCCCTTGCCATTTCGCTGCCGACACGGCAGCGTTCGCGCAAAAAGGAGAGACCCGATGACCGTTGCCAATCTGCGCCCCAATATGTCCCACTGGCAGGAACGGGTGGATCTGGCCGCCGCCTTCCGCTGGACCGCGCGGCTGAATTTCCACGAAGCCGTGGCCAATCACTTCTCGCTGGCGGTGAATGACGACGGCACCCGGTTCCTGATCAACCCGAACCAGATGCATTTCAGCCGCATCCGCGCTAGCGACCTGCTGGATCTGGATGCCAACGACCCCACCGCAATGGAGGGGCCCGACGCGCCCGACCCGACCGCCTGGGGTCTGCACGGTGCGCTGCACCGGCGGGTGCCGCATGCCCGCTGCGCCATGCACGTGCATTCGATCCATGCCACCGTGCTGTCGACGCTGGCCGATTCGCGGCTGCTGCCGATCGACCAGAACACCGCCACCTTCTTTGACCGCTACGTGATCGACGAACACTATGGCGGGCTGGCCTTCGAGGAAGAGGGCGAACGCTGTGCCGCGCTGTTCAGCGATCCGAAGAAAAAGGTGATGATCATGGGCAATCACGGCATCATGGTGATTGGCGAGACGGTCGCCGAAACCTTCAACCGGATGTATTATTTCGAACGCGCTGCCGAAACCTATATCCGCGCGCTGCAGACCGGGCAGAAGCTGCGGGTGCTCTCGGACGAGATCGCCGAGAAAACCGCCAGCGAGTTGGACGACTATCCCGGGCAGGACCATCGGCACCTGGCCGAGCTGAAGGCGATCCTGGACAGCGAAGGCTCGACCTACGCGCAATAGCACCGCGATTCCCGGTTACGGAGACTTGCGTCGCGCGCCGCCCGGGCGCATCAAGGGGGCATGGTAAAGACGCTGTTTTCCTTCGGCCACGGGTACAGCGCCCAGGCGCTGGCCCAGCTGCTGGTCCCGCGGGGCTGGCGGGTGATCGGCACCACCCGATCGCCCGAGAAATTCGGCCTGCTGCGCGCGCAGGGGGTCGAACCGGTGGCCTTTCCCGGCGGCGACCTGTCGGCGCTGGAGCAGGCCAGCCATCTGCTGATCTCGGCCGGGCCGGGCGAGGCGGGCGACCCGGTGCTGGCGACGCTGCGCGACCGGA
>NZ_PGTB01000208.1 GCF_002786325.1 Pseudooceanicola lipolyticus
CTGTGCACATCCGACCTGTTCTATACGCCCGAGGAACTGGCGGCGGCGCTGGCCGCGGCGCCCAGCCCGGTGCTGACCCTGCACCCGGTGCCGACACCGAAGCAGACCGGGCCGCGGGGGCGCGACGGCACCGGGCTGATCGCCTGGCAGTCGCATCACCTGATCGGCCGGACCCTGGTGTTGGAGGGCATCCCCGAAGCGGTGCCGCTGGAAATGAGCCTGGCGCTGCTGGACACGCTGGTGCGCGAAAAGGTCAAGGGCGCGCTGGCGCTGGCCGAGGGCGATGCGCTGAAAGAGACGCTGGGCATGGCGCTATATGTGCGCCACGCCGCCCCCGATGCGACCTTCCCCAAGGGGCGCATCATCGTTTCTTTCTGGCCCGAACCGGCCGAGGCCGCAGGATCGGAGCCGCCTGCCCCGTTCCGGCCGCATCCCGGCTATTCCGCCATCACCGCGGTGTGGGAGCGGGACGCCGAGGGCGGCGAGAGCGTGACGCTGGGTCACGGCAGCCTGCGCAGCACCGGCAAACGGCAGGCCGGCGGCTCTGGCTGGATGATCCTGGTGGGGATCGGCCTGTTCCTCTGGGTCGGTCTGCCGCTGCTGAACCTGCCCAAAATGGCGATCGAATCCGCCTTCTCGGACGAGCCAGTGCTGGGGGAGACCTCGCGCTAGCGGCTTCTCAGCGTGGCGCCCGGCGGTTAGCATGGCGCTGTCGCTGTCAGAGGAGAGACCGATGCGCCGCAGCCCGACAAGACTGATTCCCGTTCTGGCCAGCCTGATCTGTTTGGCCAGCCCCGCCGCGGCGGCCAGTTGCGGCAATACCGCAACCGGGTTCGAAGCCTGGAAGGCCGATTTCGCGAAGGTGGCGCGCAAGGCCGGGGTCAAGCGGCGCGGGCTGGAGGCGCTGGCGCAGGCGCAATATGCCACCCGCACCATCGCCGCGGACCGCAACCAGAAAAGTTTCCGCTATACGCTGGAAAAATTCCTCCAGGTGCGCGGCGCCGAAACCATCGTGGCCCAGGCGCGGCGGCGCAAGGCGGCCAACCCGAATTATTACGCGACGCTGGAGCGACAATATGGGGTGCCCGCCGGCATCCTGCTGGCAATCCACGGGATGGAAACCGCATTCGGCAATTTCATGGGCGACAGCCCGGTGGTCTCTGCCATCGTGACTTTGGCCTATGATTGCCGCCGCTCGGAATTTTTCGTCCCCCACGCCCTTGGCGCGCTGACGCTCGTGGACCAGGGCAGCATCACCGCCGCCACCCTGGGCGCGCGCCATGGCGAGCTGGGCCATACCCAGTTCCTGCCGGGCAATGCGCTGACCTATGGCGTCGACGCCACCGGCGACGGCCAGGTCGATTTCTACAACCTGACCGACGCGCTGGCCTCGACGGCGAATTTCCTGCGCGCCAAGGGCTGGAAGCCGGGGCGCGGCTATGCGCCGGGACAGCCGAATTTCCGGGTGATCGAGCAATGGAACGCCGCCACCGTCTATCAGCAAAGCATCGCGCTGATGGCGGCCCGGATCGACGGGAATTAGACGCCGGCTGACGATCTGACGCCATCCGGACGCCCCATTTTCGTCAAATTCTCGCAAATCCAGTGAAAATTTTGCGCAAAATCATTAACTTATCCACAGGCAAGGTCATGCCGATGCCATATTGTTTCGCCGGTTGAGACACAGTTTTTCCCTGCTTTCCAAATAGCCTGCCGGAAATTCAAGCAAAGTGGGAGGACACCCATGGACAGAGGAAGCAGGTATCACGGAGCGCTGATCGTTTCCGGACATGAAGACGGCATGTTGGAAACTTTCGCCGAAATGGTCGCAACGGCATTCGAGGACTTTGGCCACCCGGTCGAACGCTGCAGCCTGAGCGACACGCGCAATGCGCGCGTCACCGCCACCCATTACGCCGCCAAGCTGACCCTGGCGCCCGGCCCGCATGCCGAACCCGCGGCACAGCGCTGCCGCCATGACGGCGCCGCAACCGGACCGGCCAAGGGCTGGCGGCTGAAGATCGAAATTACGCCGGCCGATCCGGCCCGCGACGATCAGGATATTTCCGAACTGCTGATGGCAGTGATGCTCTACCGCGCGTTGCACGAGTTCGACACCCGCGTGGTCGAATGGCTGGATCCGCTGACGATCCTGGATCACAGCGAATTCCTGGCCTCTTTTGGCAGCATCGCGCCCTGCCTGGTGCAAGCGGACAGCACCGGCTTCGGCGCCGTTCCCGCCTTTGCCGGCAGCGAAAGGACGGTCGCGCCGCTGTCGCGCCGCCACCCTTTTCCGTTGCTTGAGGCACCCGAGGAAGAAACCGACATCTTCTTCCCCGAGGATGCCCTGGCGCTGGCCTATCGCAGCGATGATGTGACCCAGCCGCTGCCCCCGGTGCCCTATCAGCCCGACAGCGGCCCCAGCTCGGTTCAGCGGCTGGCGGTTTGGGCGATGACCGGAATGATCGGCTTTCTGTCGGCGCCGGTGGCGCTGTCGGTGGCGGCGGTCAACCTGTTGCGGGGCGAGGATCTGCGCCTGAACACCCAAGTGTTGTCGCTGACCGCGCTGGTGGTGACGCTGCACGCCTCGGGCGTGCTGCACAGCCTGGCGGCTGAACTGCCGCTGTAAGGGACCTGCGCAAGGGGCAGCCCCTAACATCTCGAAAAAACAGCGTGGTAGGTTGGGGTATACCCCACCCTACCCGTCACCCTGCCGTGAACTGCGCCATGATCCGGTCGCGCGGAATCACGAAGGTGTGGCTCGAGAACACCACCGCGCCGCTGTCGGGCAGCCGTAGAATCGACTGCCGCTCGCTGCGAAAAAACGCCGCCGTCTCGGCCCGTCGCGCCGGGCGCGGGGCGGCTTCGCTGCGCGGCTGGAACAGCGCCGGATCCTCGTACCACAAAGCGTTGAACCGCCACAGCGGCCGTTCCGGTCGCACCCCGTCGAACAGCCGCTGCACCCGTGCGGCAATATTGGCATCATAGGGCGGCACCGGCGCGTGGATGCGCACCAGCGGGCGCTGGAATTTCTCGGCCAGCATCCAGCTGGCCGGGAAACACAGCACCGCTCCGGTCAGCACATGTTCATCGCCGCGTTTCTGCAGCAGGCACAGATCCTCCTGCGCCAGCCGGCCCAGCGTGCCCAGCGGGTCGGCCCGGTCAACCGGCACCGCCACCCCGTCGGGGCGCATCACGCAGTCTTTGGCGCCGGGATAGGCCAGCGACAGCACCAGGCCCAGCAATTCGTCCGCCGCCTCGCGCGCGCCGTCGTCCAGCGCCACGACCTCGCCGCGCCGTTCGGCCAGAAGCTGGTCGCGCAGCGCCATCTGCGCGGCAAAGGCCTCGTCACGGATCAGCCAATTGCCGATCTCCAGCGGCTGCACACCGGGCAGGCGCGGCCGGGTGAAGGGATCATAGGGAAGCGTCGATTGCAGCGGCGGGATCATGGCGTCGTCCTAGCAGCAAGTCCTGACCCTGTCGGCCAAAAACGACACCGCCCCTGGTCGCAATCGGGCACGACCCGAGGGCAACCGCCGCACAGGATATGGAGAACGGCAAGGAGCGTGGCGATGACGGCCTATTACAGCGACACCCGCAAGATCGACCCGGCCCGCGGCCGGCCGGCGCCGATCGATCCGGCGGCAGGCGAGTGGCTGGGGGACGGCACCCCCAACGATGCCGACCGGATCGAGATCGGGCCGACCCGGCTGGCCTTTTCGGAATGGGCCGAGGCCGGGCTGACGCTGCCCGACCTTGCCGCGATGCGCAACTTTCGCTGGCAGCGGCTGACCCGCGCGGTGGTCGATCGGGGCTATGCCGGGCTGCTGCTGTTCGACCCGCTCAACATCCGCTATGCCACCGACACCACCAATATGCAGCTGTGGAACGCGCATAACCCGTTCCGCGCGGTGTTGCTCTGCGCCGATGGCTATATGGTGATCTGGGATTACAAGAACGCGCCGTTCCTGTCCTCGTTCAACCCGCTGGTGCGCGAGGTGCGCGCCGGCGCCGACCTGTTCTATTTCGACCGTGGGGATCGCACCGGCGCGCAGGCCGCCGTGTTTGCCGCCGAGATCCGCGACCTCCTGCAGGCCCATGCGCCGGGCGAAACCCGGCTGGCGGTGGACAAGCCGATGCTGCACGCGCTGCGGGCCTTGGAGGCGCAGGGTTTCGAGGTGATGGAGGGCGAGGAGGTCACTGAGAAGACCCGCGCCATCAAGGGGCCCGACGAGATCCGGGCGATGCGCTGCGCCGCCCATGCCTGCGAGGCGGCGGTTGCGGCGATGGAGGCCTATGCCCGCACCAATGTGCCCTTCGGCCAGACCTCGGAAGACGATATCTGGGCGGTGCTGCATGCCGAGAACATCCGCCGCGGCGGCGAATGGATCGAGACCCGGCTGCTGTCCTCGGGCCAGCGCACCAACCCGTGGTTCCAGGAATGCGGGCCGCGCATCGTGCAGAATAACGAGATCATCAGCTTCGACACCGACCTGATCGGCAGCTATGGCATCTGCATCGACATTTCGCGCAGCTGGTGGATCGGCGAGGACAGCCCGCCGCCCGAGATGGTCTATGCTATGCGTCACGCCCATGAACATATCATGACCAATATGCAGCTGCTGCGCCCCGGCGCCTGGATTCCCGACATCATCGCCGCCTGCCACCGGCTGGACGACAAGTACCAGGCGCAGAAATATGGCTGCATGATGCATGGCGTCGGGCTGTGCGACGAATGGCCCCTGCTGGCCTATCCCGACAAGGCGGTCGAGGGTGCCTTCGATTATGCGCTGGAACCCGGCATGGTGCTGTGTGTCGAGGCGGCGGTGGGCGAGGTTGGCGGCGCCTTTTCGATCAAGCTGGAAGACCAGGTGCTGATCACCGAAGACGGCTTCGAAAACCTGACCAGTTATCCCTTCGACGCGGCACTGATGGGCGAACGCGGGTGAACCCGGCCTGACCGGGCCTAGGGAATGACCACGCCGGCCCGGTTGAACCTGACCTTCGAGGTGCCGAGATCGTCATAGGTCAGCTGCACCTCGATCAATTGCACCGAGCGCAGCGGGAAAGAGCGGTAGGGCAGCCCGTCGCTTTCCAGAATGGCGGCGGCAGCGGGCAGGTCCTCGTGACAGGGCGGCAACGGCCAGATCTCGGGCGTGGCGCCATTCAGGCCGATCCGCAATTCCAGCAATCCGCAGCGCCACGACCACAAATGGGTGACATACAGCAGGTCCTGGCCGCCATATTCGCGCACCGCGATCCAATTGGCCTGGGTGGCGTTCAGGATCGGGCGCACTTCCAGCGCGGTCAGGAACCGGCCGGTGGCGACCTGCGGTTCGGCCACCAGCCCGCTGCTGGGCGCGGCAGGTTTCGGCGCCAGAAAGGCGGGCGGCGCCACCGTGTCCTGTGAACCGGTCGCGCCGTCGCGCGGCGCCAGGATCGCAAC
>NZ_PGTB01000209.1 GCF_002786325.1 Pseudooceanicola lipolyticus
ATTGTCATACTGGTCGAAACTCGCCGCCGCCGGCGCCAGCAGCACGGTGTCGCCCGGCTCGGCCTCGGCCGCGGCGCGCGCCACCGCGGTGGCCATGTCGGTGCAGATCTCGGTCTCGCCCGACAGTTGCAGCGCGAATTGTGCCGCCTCGCGGCCGATCACATAGGCCTTGACCACGTTGCCCATCTGCGGCGCCAGCCCAGCCAGGCCGCCTTCCTTCTCCAGCCCGCCACAGATCCAGCGGATCCGCGCAAAGGCCGACAGCGCTTTGGCGGCGCTGTCCACATTGGTCGCCTTGCTGTCATTCACATAGGTGACGCCGCCGATCTGGCCCAGAACCTGGCTGCGATGCGGCAGGCCGGGATAGCTGGCCAGGCCCTGCTCGATCACGCGCGGCGCCAGCCCCAGCGCCCGCGCCACCGCATAGGCGGCACAGGCGTTCTGATGGTTATGCGCGCCCGGCAGCCCGGCGATCGGGCGCAGGTCGATCGACCCGACCTGCCGCGCCTTGCGGTATTCCGACAGGAACCCTTTGCGCGCGAAGACCTGCCAGCCGGTGCCGGTCAGCTTTCGGCTGACCGATACCCGGATCACCCGGTCATCGCCCGGCCCCTCGGCCATCTGGTTGGCCAGATAGCGCCCGGCATCCTCGTCCACGCCGATCACCGCCCGGTCCGGCCCGCCCTCGGCGAACAACCGCCGCTTGGCGGCAAAATAGCCGCCGATGCCGCCATGCCGGTCCAGGTGGTCGGGCGACAGGTTGGTGAACACGGCGATATCCGGGGTCAACGCGCGGGCCAGGTCGGTCTGGTACGAGGACAGTTCCAGCACCACCACCTCGCCATCCACCGCCGGCTCCAGATCCAGAACCCCGCGGCCAATATTCCCGGCCAGCTGCGCCGGCCGCCCGGCGCTGCACAGCAGGTGATGGATCAGCGCCGCGGTGGTCGATTTGCCGTTCGACCCGGTCACCGCCACCACCCGCGGCAGGGTGTCGAAATTGTCCCAGTCCCGGGTCGCGAAAGAGCGGAAGAACAGGCCGATATCATTGTCCACCGGCACGCCTTCCTCCAGCGCCGCGGCCACCACCGGGTTCGGCGCCGGATACAGATGCGGAATTCCGGGGCTGACGATCAGCGCGGCGATGCCCTCGAAGGCGCCGGCGCGGGACAGGTCGGCACAGGCGAATCCCTCGGCCTCGGCCGCCGCGCGCGGCGCCGGGTTGTCGTCCCAGCAGACCGGCGTGGCACCACCGGCGCGCAGCGCCCGCGCTGTGGCCAGCCCCGACCGGCCCAGCCCCAGCACTGCGATACGTTGGCCATCGACCTGTTTTACCGGAATCATGCTATATCCCCGCCTGCGCTTCGGCGCCGACAATGCAGGCTGCGCCGCCGGCCCACAAGACCGGCCGTTGCACCGCACCCGCCGGCGTGGAACAAGCGGCGCGCAATCGGAGGAACCACCATGTCCGCAGCAGATCTTCAGGCGCGGCTAGACGCCATCGTCGACAGGATGCGCGCCGCCGAGGACTGGGGCGCGGTGGCCGATTACATCCCCGAACTCGCCCGCGTGCCGCTGCGCCAATTCGCCATCGCCGTCGCCCCCGCCGAGGGCGGCGTTGCCGCCGCCGGCGATGCCGATGTGCCGTTTTCGATACAGAGCGTCAGCAAGATCTTCGCCTTGGCCATCGCCCTGGGCCGCGCCGGCGACCAGCTGTGGAACCGGGTCGGGCGCGAGCCTTCGGGCAGCGCCTTCAACTCGATCGTCCAGTTGGAACACGAACAGGGCCGGCCGCGCAATCCGTTCATCAATGCCGGCGCCATCGTCACCACCGACGAGATCCTGAAAGGCCGCGCACCGCGCGACGCGCTGGCCGAGATCCTGGGCTTTGTCCGCGCCGCCGCCGAGGATGACGACATCTATATCAATGACCGTGTCGCCCAGTCGGAAAACCACCACGGCCATCGCAACTATGCGCTGGCGCATTTCCTGCGCGCCTTCGACAATCTCGCCAACGCGCCCGAGTTGGTGCTGGGCACCTATTTCCACCAATGCGCCATCGAGATGACCACCCGCCAGCTGGCGCTGGCCGGGCGTTTCCTGGTCGGCGCGCCGGGCCTGCCCCGGCTGGTCTCGACCGCCCGGATCCGGCGGCTGAACGCGCTGATGCTGACCTGCGGGCAATATGACGGGTCGGGCGAATTCGCCTTCCGCGTCGGGCTGCCGGCCAAAAGCGGCGTCGGCGGCGGCATCCTGGCCATCGTGCCTGGCCGCGCCTCGGTCGCGGTGTTCTCGCCGGGGCTGGACGGCTACGGCAATTCGCTGCTGGGCACGGTGGCGATGGAACAGCTGGCGCGGCAGATGGACTGGTCGGTGTTCTGAAGGGGGGGCTAGCCCGCCCCCGCCCGCGCGCGCAGAACCGCCAGCGCCTGCCCGGCCATGTCCGCCGGTACAAAGACGTGGTCGTGGTGATAGGCCGCCACCATGTTGCAAGGAATGCCCGCAAGCGTCAGCGCTTCGGCCACCGCCGCGGTCAGGCCGATGCCTTCCAGCGAAGATTGCACCGTCAGGGTGATGCAGGCCATCCCCAGCGCCGCATCGAATCCCAGCGCCCGCGCCGCCGCCTCGGGCAGGATCAGCGACACCCCCTCGGCCTCGCGGTAGAAGGCCAGCGCCGGCGCCATCGCGCGATTGGCCAGATCCGGGTCGCGGGTGGTGCAGAACACATAGCGCCCCGGCTGCAATTCCGGTGCCATGCCGGCGATCATCGCCGCCGTATCGCGCACCGCGCGGCCGTCGCCGGTTGCGCCGCCACTCTCGTCGACCATCCCGCCTCCCTCAGCAGCTGGTTTCGCCGCGCCACTCTATTCAGTCGCCGTCGATATTCCGAGGCTTTCGCGCGTTTCAACCCGCCTCAGCCCGGATTCGAGGCACGCAGCGCCGCCGGGCAGCGCCCGTTTGACCCTCCGCCGTTACCGCCACCGCAAACGATTCCAGGCGCTTGCGCCCACGTCCCAGCCGGGACTCTCAGCGCACCTTCAGGGTGGCCAGCCCGATCATCGCCAGGATCAGCGAGATGATCCAGAACCGGATCACGATAGTCGGTTCGGCCCAGCCCTTTTTCTCGTAGTGGTGGTGAATCGGCGCCATCAGGAACACCCGCCGGCCGGTGCGCTTGAAATACAGCACCTGGATGATCACCGACATCGCCTCGACCACGAACAGCCCGCCGACCACCGCCAGCACCAGCTCGTGCTTGGTGACCACCGCGATCGCCCCCAGCGCCCCGCCCAACGCAAGGCTGCCGGTATCGCCCATGAACACCGCCGCCGGCGGCGCGTTGTACCACAGGAAGCCCAGCCCGCCGCCGAACAACGCGGCGGTGAAGATCAGGATCTCGCCCGAGCCCGAGACGTAGTGCACGCCCAGATCCTCGGCCCAGTCGAACCGGCCCACCACATAGGCGATGATCCCCAGGGTCGAGGCGGCGATCATCACCGGCATGATCGCCAGCCCGTCCAGCCCATCGGTCAGGTTCACCGCATTGGCGGCGCCGACGATTACGCAGACCCCGAAGGGAATATAGAACCAGCCGAGATTCAGCAGCATGTTCTTGAACACCGGAAAGGCCAGCTGGTTCTGCAACTCGGCCGGGTGGCTCTGCGCCGCCCAATAGGCCGCCACCACCCCGATCAGGATGCCCAGCGCCATGCGCAGCCGGCCGGGCACGCCCTTGGTGTTCTGTTTCGACACCTTGGCATAATCGTCGGCAAAGCCGATCACCGCATAGGCCACGGTCACGAACAGCACCAGCCAGACAAAGGGGTTGTCCAGCCGTGCCCAAAGCAGCGTGGCTGTGACCAGCGCGCCGACGATCAGCAGCCCGCCCATGGTGGGCGTGCCGGCCTTGGACAGGTGCCCCTGCGGCCCATCATCGCGGATCGGCTGGCCCTTGCCCTGTTTGCGGCGCAGCACCGCGATCAGCGGCCGGCCGAACAGAAAGCCGAAGATCAGCGCCGTCATGAAGGCCCCGCCGGCGCGGAAGGTGACATAGCGGAACAGGTTGAAAAGATCGCCCCCGTCAGACAGGGCGGTCAGCCAATACAACATGCCGGCAAATCCTTACTCATCCTCCGGCCCCACAACCGCCGGATCCGGCTGCCCATGGCCCATTTTGCGGATCGCGTCAACGACGCGTGCCAGATTCATGCTCAGCGAACCCTTGACCATCACCACGTCGCCGCTGTCCAGCTTGTGGCGCATGTCGCCGGCCAGCGCCGCCGCGCTTTCGGCCCAGACCCCGCGCTTGGCATCGGGCAGCGCGTCGAACAAATGCCGCATCAGCGGCCCGATGCAATGCACGGTGTCGACCTTGCCCATCGCCGGCAGCGCCGCCAGCCCGGCATGGAGCGCCGGCGATTTCGGTCCCAGCTCCTTCATGTCGCCCAGCACCGCGATGCGCCGCCCCACCCGGACGCGGCCGGTATCGTGGCGCACCGGCGCCGCGGCCAGCACCTCCAGCGAGGCCGCCATCGAGGCCGGGTTGGCGTTATAGGCATCGTCGATCAGGTGCAGGCGCAGCTCGGTCTCGGTCGGGTCGAGCAGGATATCCTCATGCGCGCCGCGCCCCGAATAGGGCGCCCAGCGGCCCAGCGAATGCACGCATAACGCCCGATCGGCCCCCAGCGCCCAGCAGGCGGCCAGCGCGCCCAGCGCGTTGACGGCAAAATGCCGCCCCGGCGCCGCCACCTTGTACAGCAGCGGCGTGCGCCAGGCCCGCGCCTCGGCCACGGTGGTATCTTCCAGCGCCTCGATCCGCAGCGCGCGGTGATGGCAGCCGGCGCTTTCACCAAAGCTGACCACCCGCGCACCCGCCGCCTCGGCTGCCGCGCGCAGGATCGGGAACACCTCGACATCGCCGTTCAGCACCGCGGTGCCGCCGGGTTCCAGCCCCTCGACGATGCTGGCCTTCTCGGCGGCAATCCCCTCGATATTGGCAAAGGCTTCCAGATGCGCCTGCCCCACGGTGGTGATCAGCGCCACATGCGGCCGCGCCATGCGGGCCAGCGGCGCGATTTCGCCGGGGTGGTTCATGCCGATCTCGATCACCGCATATTCGGTATCGGCGGGCATCCGCGCCAGCGTCAGTGGCACGCCCCAGTGGTTGTTATAGCTGGCGACGCTGGCATGGGTGCGGCCCTGGTCGGACAGCATCCGCGCCAGCATTTCCTTGGTCGAGGTCTTGCCGACGCTGCCGGTCACCGCCAGCACCTGCGCGCGGGTGCGCGCACGGGCGGCGCGCCCCAGCGCCTCCAGCGCGGTCTGGACGTCCTCGACCAGCAACAGCGGCGCATCCGCCGCGACGCCCTCGGGCAGATGGCTGAC
>NZ_PGTB01000020.1 GCF_002786325.1 Pseudooceanicola lipolyticus
ACGGTTCCGGCGTCGGCGCGGCCAGCGGCGTCAGGATCTCGATGGCCCGTTCCTCCACCCCGTCGCCCGGCCAGCCCCGGTCGCGCTGGTCCAGCGCCGGGTCAAGCGCGGCGCAGACCGACAGGAAGGACAAGGCCGCATGGGGCCCGGCCAGGCTGAGCGCGACACCGCCGTGTTGCGACAGGCGCTCGACCGCCTCCCAGCTGTCGGGCCGCGCCTCGGTCAGGTCAGAACGCAGCGCCATGACCTGCGTCGCCGCGTCCAGCGGCAAGGCCCATTGCCGCCCCGCCATGGCATAGCTGGCATAGGCCGGCCCGATGGCGGCGGCGGCGATGCGGGACAGGTCCTCCGGGGCGAAGACCTGGTCCAGCGGCATCAGACAGCCCTGCGCCAACGCCTCGCCCAGATGCGGATGATCCAGCACCACCAGGTCATAGTCTGCACAGAGCGCCGCGATCGGTGCCGATTCAAACCCCTCCAGCGGCTGCACCTCCCAGTGCACCGGGCCATCCGCCGCCGCCAGCGCGGTATACCCGCGCGGATGGTTCCAGGTCAGACCGCGAAAGCTCATGCCGCGCCCCGCCCGATGGCCCCGGCCCCATCGAAGCCGGCGATCTCGTCCTCGGAAAACCCGGCGGCGCGCAGGATGTCGTCGGTATGTTCACCAGTCAGCGGCGCGCCCCGGCGCAGTTCCGACGGGCTGCGCGAAAAGCGGATCGGAAAGCCGGGGGTTTTCACCCGGCCCTCGGTCGGGTGGTCATATTCTAGGAAGGTGCCGTTATGGGCGATCTGCGGGTCGGCGACCAGGTCGGCATAGGTATAGACCGGCCCGGCCCAGATCCCCTCGGCCTCCAGCCGGGTCAGGCATTCGGCGGTGGAAAACCGCGCAATCGCCTCGCGCACCGCGGCAAAGGTGGCATCGCGGTCGTCCCAGCCGGCCGTCGTTTCATCCAGACCGGCCAGCGCCGGGGCCTCCAGCGCGCGGGCAAGCCCGGGAAACTGTGGCATCGCCAGCGCGATATAGCCGTCGCGGGTGGCAAAGGTGCCATAAGGCGCGCGAATATAGACATGGGCATGCGGTTCGGCGCTGCGCTCCTGCGGCTTGTGGCCGACGGTGAAGACCGACAGTTCCTGCATTTGCAAGGTGGTGATCGCGTCGAGCATGTTCACCTCGACCTTCTGCCCCTCGCCGCTGCGTTCGCGATGCAGCAGCGCCGCCAGCGCGCCTTCGAAGGCGGTATAGGCGGTGACCGCGTCCACCAGGTACTGCCCGGCGGCCTGCGGCGGCTCGCCCTTGCGCCCGGTCGACATCATCGCGCCGGACATCGCCTGCAACAGCAGGTCCTGCCCCGGCCTCTGGGCATGCGGACCATCCTCGCCATAGCCCGACATCGACACGTAGACGAGGCGCGGGTTGATTGCCGACAGCGTGTCGTAATCGACACCCAGCCGTCCGGCCACGCCGGCGCGGTAGTTCTGGATGAACACGTCGGCCTTGGCGACCAGCCGGCGGATGATCTCTTGCCCGCCCGGCGATTTCAGATCCACCGCCAGCGACCGCTTGTTGCGGTTCAGCGACAGGAAGGACACGTTGATCTTGTTGCCGGTGATGCCGCCGGCGGGCGCGTGGCGCTGCCATTCGCCGGCCACCGGTTCCACCTTGATGACATCGGCGCCCAGATCGCCCAGGCGCTGCGCCGCGAAGGGGCCTGCCATGGCGATGGAGCAGTCGAGCACGGTATAACCGTCGAGAATTCCCATTGTCTTCGTTCCAGTTCCTGCTGTCAGGTCATGTTCCAGCCGCCATCGACGGCAAGGTTCTGACCGGTAATAAATCCCGCCCCGTCGGAGGCGAGGAAAAGGATGGCGGCGGCGATGTCATGCGGCGTGCCGCGCCGCTTGACCGCCTGGTGATCCAGCACGAATTTGCGATAACCCTCCGGATCGGGATGGATCTTTTCCGCATCGGTGGGAAAGGCGCCGGGGGCGATGGCGTTGCAGGTGATGCCCCACTTGCCGAACTCCCGCGCCCAGGCGCGGGTCAACCCCAACAGCGAGCCCTTGGACTGGACATAGGGCGCCAGGTTTTCCCAGCCGCCGGTCAGGGTGATCGAGGTCACGTTGATGATCCGCCCCCAGCCCAAATCCCGCATCCCCGGCAGCGCCGCGCGGGTACAGATCAGCGCCGCCTCGACATTGACTTGATGCACCAGCCGCAGCTCTTCCATGGTGAAGGCTTCGAACGGTTTCGAAGGATAGATCGCCGCGTTGTTGATCAACACGTCCAGCGGCGCCTGCGCGGTGATCTCGGCCAACCCGACCTCCAGCGCCGGCTGGTCGGTCAGGTCCAGCTCCAGCAGGTGCAGCCGGTTCGCCGCGTCTTTCGGCGTATGCGCCAGCAGGCTCTGGTTTTTTGAATGGTCGCGGTCGAGGGCGAAGACCTCGGCCCCCGCCGCCAGCAGGTCAAGGGTGGTCTGGTGGCCCAGCCCGCCCGAGGCACCGGTATAAAGCACCCGCCGCCCGGCCAGCGCACCGCGGCCGGATGCGGCCTGCATCGGGGCCTCGCGGTTCATGACCGGCCTGCAATCGGCAGGAAGGTACCTGAGGGGGCTGGATAATCCGCCTCGGGCTGCGCCGCGATGGCGCCGATCCGCGCCTCGGCCGCGGCGATGGCCCCCGCATCGGGCAGCACCGTGAACGCGGTGTCATAGCGGCGTTCCTCGCCGTGTTTCAGCCGGATCAGCTCGCCCCGCTCGCGCGCCGCGCCATTGCCCAACACGTGGTTCGACGATGGCTCGATCCCAAGCGCATATTGCCCGGCTTGCAGGTTCTGCCATTCGTACATGCAGGGGAACTGGTCCTTCCGGGTGGTGACCATGAAACCCAGGCCCAGCCGATCATTGACCAACGCCACCGGCACGCGCCCGTCGGCATCGGTGGCCATCTCGTGCTGCCAGACCTGTTCGTGGAACCCCATCTGCGGTGCCGGCATGGTGCGATAGCCGACGCCCTGCCGCTCATACGCCTCGGCATGCGCGGCCCAGACCACGTCGCGGATCGGCCCAAGATAGCGCGCGCCTTCCTCCAGCACCGGATGACCGACATTGATGTGATAGCAGAACATGTGCGGCGTGTCGTAGAAACCGCGATTGACCACCCGATCCGACAGGCGGATCTCGTCGCTGCCGACCGCCACCTCGATCCGGCGGTGCAGCTCCAGATGCTCGCCGAACACCGTGCCCTGCGTCACCACGCCTTCGGCCCACAGCGTGCAGCTGTCGCCCTCCCAGGTCTCGCCATAGCCGGTCAGGCGCGCCGGGATGGTCCCGGCGCGGCCATGCAGCGAATGTTTCGCCGTTCTGCGCGGGCCATAGACATATTCCGGCGTTGCGCTTTCGGCCATGAACAGGATGTGATCCAGCCCGCAGGTGATCATCAGGCCGGAAAAGCTGCGCATCCAGCCCAGCCCGCCCTCGCCCTCGTAATCATGCAGGCCGGGATGGCGGAACCCGGCTGGCGAATGCCAGCCGATGGCCCGGCCGTTATGTTCGCAATCGGCGATATCCATCGCACGGTCGACCAGCACGGTAAACCGCAGACCCGACCCGCTGCGGAATTCCAGCATCCGGATGCCGCGCTCCAGCCCATCGCCCAGCGTCATCAGCCGCACGCCGGCCGCGTGACCCAGCGATCCGCTGAGGGCCTCGGCCTCTGCCCTGCTCAGGTTCTTGCCGTATAGCTTGACCATGACTTCTCCGTCCGCCGCCGGGCCAGGCCGGGGCGCCTTGTCTCGTTTTGTGCCTGATGGACGGGCCGGGGGAGTCCGGCCCGCCCGATGGGTCAGCAGCCGTTGGCGCGCATCTTGCCGTCGATGAATTTCTTGGCGCGCGGCACGTCGGCCTCGTCCAGGTGTTCGATGATCATCGGGATGTTCGGATGTTTCTTGGCCAGCCGCTGGAAATAGAGGTCGTAGTTCAGCTCGCCCAGACCCGGCGCCGGCAGTTCGATTTCGCCCACGCCGCGGAAGGTATGGCTTTCGGCGGCCGAGTCGTCGCCGATATCCGAATGCTTTTCGCCCTTGTCATCGCCCGAGCGCTTCACGTCCTTGGCATGGGCGATCTTGATCTTGTCGGACAGCGCGTCGAACACGTGGTTCAGAGTCTTGTCCATATCGTCGATGTTATGCGCCTCGAAATAGTTGGTCGGGTCCATCAGCAGGCCCAGGCCGGGATGATCGACCTCGGCGAACATGCGCAGCGTCTCTTCGACCGAGCCGACGACATTGTTGACATAGGTTTCCAGCAGGAACACCGCACCGTGGTCATAGGCATATTGCGACAGCTCGCGGATCACCTCGCGGCAATCGTCCCAGCCTTCCTCGGTCTTGTTCTTGGGGTGGTGCACCCAGTCGGACTCGGTGTCGAAGGTGCCGGTTTCCGAGATCACGTAGGGCGTGCCGAGATACTGCGCATGGGCGATCAGTTCCTTCAGCCGCGCCAGCCGCTCCTTGCGGGTGCCGGCATCGGGATGCACGATATTGGTATAGCCCGAGATACAGCAGACCGGCAGGTTGTGGTCGCGAAAGCTGTCGCGGATGGTGCGACACTTGTCCGGCGTCATCTGCCCGTCGGAAACGTCGATATCCTTGAAATGCAGGTCCAGCTGCACGGTGGTGAACCCGTGGCCCTGGATCACCTCGCAGGTCTTTTTCAGGTCATAGGGGAAATACCCCGAGAAAATGCCTGTGCTCATCATGATGAAAATCCTCCCTCAGTCTTTGGTCAGGTCCAGCCGGACAGTCCGGCCCTGTTCGATGGATTGGTAGGCGCCTTCGACCAGCGCCATGGTGCGGACGTTGTCGGCGACGTTCAGAACCGGCTCGGTGCCGGTGTCGATGGCGTATTGCAGCTGTTCCATCACGCCGATGAAGGCCTGCGGGAACCACATCGTGTCCCATTCCGGCGTCACCCATTTGCCGCCGGTCTCGTCGATGGAATTGTAAGACAGGGTCGAGGCCGCGCCGGTGGGCCAGCCGATGCTGCCCTTGGCCACGCCACGGGTGCCCTCGACCCGCCAGGTGATGTGCTGATCATCCTCGTACCCCGCTTCGCGCGGCCCCGACCAGACATCCTCGGTCGACAGGGCCAGCAGGCCCGAGGGGAAGCGTAGGGTGGTCACGACGATACCGTCGGAATGCTCGAAGGCGGTGCGCGGATCGGTGCGGGTTAAGCTGGTGACCTCCTCGGGATCGCCGAACAGGAACCGCAACGCGTCCAGATGATGCACGCTCATATTCGACAGCGTCAGCCGGTCATACCCCTCCAGAAACCCCTGCCAATGCGGGATCGCGTGCATGTCGATCTGGGCAAATATCGGGTCGCCCAGCGCCCCACGCTCCAGCAGCTGCTTCAGCACCTGCATCGACTGGTCATAGCGCATGTTCTGGTTCACGCTCAGCGGCTTGCCCGCCGCCTTGGCCGCGTCGCGCAGGCTGCGTGCCTCTTCCAGCGACAGCGCCAGCGGCTTCTGCGCCAGCACCGCCTTCACATGCGGGGCCGCCAGCGCCTTGCGGATCAGCGCCGGCTGCTGGTCGGGCGGATAGGCGATGTCGACAATCTCGACTTCGGGGTCATCGATCAACGCCTCGGGCGTGTCATGCACGCTGCCGATGTTCCAGCGCTCGGCCACCGCGCGGGCCTTGGCCGGGGTGCGCGATGCAATCGCCACCACCGGGAACCCGGCCTCGGCATAGGCGGCCAGGTGGCACTCGGCCATGATCATGCCGGCGCCGATGGCCCCGATCTTGTATTTGCGAACCCGGACCTCTGGGTCCGGCCGATAGGCGACGTCCTTCATGCTCTCCTCCCTCTCCCCGTCTTACTGTGCCGCGAGTGCGGCGCCGCCGGCATCGAAAAAATGCGCCCGGCCGGGATCAACCGTCAGGCCTACCATTTCTCCGGCAGTGAATTTCGGCTGGCCGCGCAGGGTCGCGCGCAGCGGGGTGCCCTGCAGCTCCAGCGCCAGCGTGGTAAAGCCGCCCAGCGGCTCGACCTCGGTGATCCGCGCGGCCGCGCCCGGCGCCACCCGCAGGTTTTCCGGCCGCACGCCCAGGGTCTCGGCGCGCTGCGGCCCGCCCTCCACCTGCATCTGCCGCGCCAGCGCCATCGGCACCACGTTCATCGCCGGGGCGCCCAGCATTCCCGCCACGTAGGTGGAATTGGGATGGCGATACAGCTCTTCCGGGGTGCCGGTCTGGCGCACGCGGCCGTTTTCGAACACCGCCATGCCGTCGGCAACCGACATCGCCTCTTCCTGGTCGTGGGTCACGTAAACCAGCGTCTTGCCCATCTCCTGCTGGATCCTGCGCAGTTCTACCCGCGTTTCTTCGCGCAGCCGTGCGTCCAGCGCGCTGATCGGGTCGTCCATCAGATAGGCCACCGGATCGCGCACCAGGGCGCGGGCGATGGCAACGCGCTGACGCTCGCCGCCCGACAGCTGCGCCGGCGGCTTGTGCAGGATATGCCCGATATGCAGCTTGGCTGCGGCATCGCCGACCCGCGCCTCGATCTGTTTCGGGTCCATCCGTCGCTCGACCAAGGGAAAGCGCACGTTCTGCAACGCGGTCATATGCGGGAACAATGCCAGGTTCTGGAACACCATCGCCACGTTGCGCTTGGCCGGCGGCACAAGCGTCACCGGCCGCCCGTCGATCAGGATCTCGCCCGCATCGGGCTGTTCCAGCCCCAGGATCAGCTTCAGGATCGTCGACTTACCCGACAGCGGCGGCCCGAACAGGCAGAAAAAGGCATTGTCGCGGATGTCGAGGCTGACATCGTCCAGCGCCAGCACATCACCGAACCGCTTGGACACGTTGCGGAAGGAAATCGAAGCCATCACAGCGCCCTTTCGGTCTTGGGATCGAACAGGCGCACCGCGTCGGCAGGCACCGAAAACCGCAGTTCCGCGCCCTGCGCGGGCGTTTCCGCCTCGCTGTCCAACACCGCCTTGGCCAAATGGTCGCCGGCCGCGAGGTGCAGGATGGTCCGCGCGCCGATGCGCTCGACCGTGGTCACGGTCATCTGCATCGGCCCCTGCGGATCGGGCTGCACCTGTTCCGGGCGGAACCCGAACAGCACCTCGCCACCCTGCCCGCTGCGCAGCGGGCAGCGGCCGGCCGCGCCAAGGTCGACCGCCACCCCGGTATCGGCGCCGATCACCCGTCCGCGCAGCAGGTTCATTCCCGGCGCGCCGATGAAACGCGCGACAAAGGTGTCGGCGGGGTGATTATAGACCTCCAGCGGCGTGCCCACCTGCAACAGCTTGCCATGGTCCATCACCGCGATGCGGTCGGCCATCGTCATCGCCTCCAGCTGGTCATGGGTGACATAGACCATGGTCTGCCGGAACTGGCGCTGCAGCGCCTTCAGCTCGGAGCGCATAACCGCCCGGAACGCGGCATCGACATTCGACAGCGGCTCGTCCAGCAGGAAAATCGCCGGTTCCACCACCGCCGACCGGCCGATCGCCAGCCGTTGCAGGATGTTGACCGACAGCCCCGCCGCCCTGCGCTCCAGCATCGGGGTCAGTTGCAACAGCTCGGCAATCTCGCCCACCCGGCGCCTGGTCTCGGCGGCCGTCACACCCTGCGATTTCAGACCGTAGGCCAGATTCTCGCGCACCGTCATATGGGTGAAGATCGCGTAATTCTGGAACACGAAGCCGACACCGCGCTTGGCCATCGGCACGCCGTTCATGTTGCGCCCGTCAAAACGGATCTCGCCATGGGTCGGCGCCAGCATCCCTGCAATCATGTTCATCGTGGTCGACTTGCCGCAGCCCGAGGGCCCCAGCAGCGCGACGAATTCGCCGGTGCCGATGGTCAGGTCCATATCGGCAAGCGCGGTGAAATCGCCGAATGCCTTGCCCAGGTTCTGCATCACGATCTCGGTCATCACGCGCTCCTCAGTTTCTTGATGGCCAGCGCCGAGACCACGGAGAGCACGATCAGGATGGCCAGCGCGATGGCCGCGACATAGCCCCAGATCAGTTCCTGTTGGGTGACCTTGTAGATGTAGATCGAGATGGTTTCGGTCGCGACGCCGGGGCCGCCGCCGGTCATGATGTAGAAATTGTCGAAGACCTTGAAATTCTCGATCACCCGGATTGCCAGCGCGATGATGATGATCGTCTTCATCCGCGGCAGCACGATGGTCCAGAACCGGCGCCACCACGAGGCGCCCAGCAGCACGGCGGCCATCTGCTGATCCTGCGGCACCGAGACCATGCCGGCCAGCAGGATTAGGAACATCAGCGGCGTCCACTGCCAGATGTCCGACACGATGGTGGCAAACAGCGCCAGGTCGGGATCGGACAGCCAGGCGATGGTCACCGGGCGGCCCGCGAACATCGACAGGATGTCGTTCACCGGTCCGCCGGACTGGAACAGCATGAAGAACATGTATCCGGCCACCGCGGGCACCACCATCATCGGCACCAGGATGGTGGAATACAGCACCCGCTTGCCGCGGAAATCATCGACAAAAAGAATGGCGAGTCCGAGGCCCAGCAAGAATTGCACCGGCACGCACACCACCATCACGATGCAGGTGCGCCACAGCGCCGACCAGAACCGCGGGTCGGTGGCCAGGTCGGTATAGTTCAGCAGGCCGATCCACAGCTCGTAGGCGCGGTACCAGGGGATCCCGTCCAGCGGCGACCAGTCGGTCAGCGAGATGTAGATCTGCATCAGGATCGGGAACAGCGCGATGAACAGGACCAGCAGCTGCGCGGGAAGGGTCAGCCAGAGACCCAGCCGCTTTTCCTCGTGGCCCTCCTGCATCGGCATCGCCGGGGCGTCGGGCGCGTCCATGTGATGGGTGGTCATGTCGGTCATTCCTTGAGCGCTCCGAAGGTTAGGCCGCGCACCAGCTGTTTCTGGATCGCGATGCCCATGATCACCGGCGGCACCGCGGCAATCAGGCCCAGCGCCGCCTTGGCGCCGTAAAGCTGCCCTGTCATCGACGAGCTGAGCGAGGCCATGTAGACCGGCACGGTGATCCAATCGCGCGTCGTCAGCAGCAGCGCGATCAGGTAGTCCGACCAGTTCAGGATAAAGACGAACAGCGCGGAAGAGGCGAGCGCCGGGCGCATCATCGGCAGGGTGATCTTGAGAAACACCCGCCAGCGCGAACAGCCTTCGACCAGCGCGGCATCCTCGATCTCTTTCGGCATGTCGTCGAAAAAGGTCTTCATCAGCCAGAAACTGAACGGCATGGTGACAATGCCATAGATCAGCGCCAGACCGTACCAGGTGTCGATCAGGCCCAGAAACGACCACATGATCATCACCGGGATCATCACCGCCATCGGCGGAAAGATCCGCAGCTGGATCAGCGCCAGCGGCAGGTTGCCGCCCGCCCCGAACCGCGACAGGCCATAGGCGGCGGCGGTGCCGGCGGTCATCGCGATCAGCGTGCCGAAACTGGCCGCCAGCAGCGAGGCCAGGATCGGCCGCCCGGCGGTGCGTTCCAGCGCCACGATCAGGTCCGATCCGGACTGGCCGAAGATAAACCGGAAATTGTCCAGCGTCGGGTTTTTCGGCCACCAGGTCAGGTCGGCGCCCGAGGCCTGCCATTCGGCAATCGGCTTGAATGCCATCGAGATCATCCAGATCGTCGGCACAAGCGACAGCGCCAGAAACGCGAAGATCGCGGCATAGCGGAAAATTTCGAAAGAGAGCGAACGTTGCATCGGGCCAGTCATCTACGAAGGGTCAGTCGCAGGGCCGCCTATGGGGCGGCCCCGCAGGGGAGGATCAGCTTGCCACCGGGTCCATCACCGTGGGCCAGGCCGCCTTGTTGGACTTGATCGCATCCAGCAGCTTGTCCTCGCCGACGCGGCGGGCAATGCGCTGCCATTGGCGTTCGGTATTGGCCATCGCCTGTTCCGCCGACATGCCGCCGGTCAGCGCCGCCATCAGGTTTTCGTCCAGCGCGTTGTGGAAGGCGGTGGCGCCGGGATAGTTGATCGTCGGCACCGTGCGCTTCACGCTCTCGCGGACCACGTCCATGTGGTAGTCATGATAGGTTTCGCGCACCAGCGGATCAGCGAAGTTCGACAGCTGGAACGGGTCGAAATAGCCGCCCGGATTGGCCGTCATCCAGGAATAGATGCGCGACGATCCCAGCCATTGCAGCAGCAGATAGGCCGCCTCGGGATGTTCCGACTGCGACGACACGCAGGCGGTCAGGTTCAACCACAGCACGGTGCGCGACGCGATGCCATCGTCATGTTGGCGCCCCGGCGGCAGGTGGCTGCCCACCTTGCCGGTGACCTTGGAGCCTTCGTTCGCCGGGTTGTCGAGGAATTTGGGCAGGTTCGAAAAGGCACAGGTCATCGCCGCGCCGCCATTGCCGAAATTGCCGTATTGCTCGGGCCAGCCCCAGCTGATCGCGTCGGGCGAATGGTGCGACAGGCTGTCGATATATTCCTGCGTCGCGGCCCAGCCGGCCTCGGTATTGATCAGCGCGGTGCCGTCATCGGCGAACAGGAACTGGTTCGGCGATCCCATCGACACATAGCGCTGGTACCAGTTGGTATAGCCCCAGCCCTGGTTGCGCAGATCGGTCGAGCCGAACAGCCCCTGGTCCGGCCGGTGGAAGAACGCCGCGATCTCGTCATGCTGCCTCCAGGTTTTCGGCGGCGCCAGGTCGTAGCCGTATTGGTCGGCAAAGGCCTGCTGTTCGGTCGGGTCGTTGAACAGGTCGCTGCGGTGGTTCCAGGTCTGGAAATCGCCGTCCAGCGACACGCCATAAACCGCGCCGCGATAGGCGTTCAGCAGCGACACGCCCTGATCGCCATTGACATAGCCGCGCTCCGGGTCGTCCCATTGCGGCTGGTGCTGAGCCACGAAATCATCCAGCGCCACGATGCCGCCGGTTTCCGCCAGATCGCCCAGACGGTTCCATTCCACCGCGTAGATGTCAAAGCCGCCCGCCTTGGTCGAGACGTCCTGCATGACCTTGGTGAATTCCTGCCCGTTCGGCACCCCGACAATATCCAGCACGATGCCGGTTTCCTGCTCCCACAGTTCCTTGACCGAGGGCGCGCCCTCCGGGAACGGCTGGGTGATCTGCCCGATGGACCCGTCCGACAGGCCCAGCACGATCCGCGCCGGCGCCTTGCCGGCCGCCTTCAGCGCCTTGGCCGCCTCGATCGCCCGCCCCTCGGGGGTGTCGGGCCCGTATTGATAGCGCTCGGCCCCGGCAAAGCCGGTCGGGCCACCGATCATGCCATCGGCCAGCCCCCCGGCGGCGCGAGCGCGGTCAGCGCGCAGGACCAGCGGCGAGGACAGCGCGACAAGCGCGGTTGTCTGGGCGGCAGCCGTCAGCAGGCGGCGCCGCGAAAATCGCGGTTGATTGTTCATATTTCCCTCCCTGGTCGCGCCCCCCGGACGCACCTTTCCAATGAGGTCCACCATCCTCCGCCGCCCGCGCAACGACAATCATCAATAGCCATCAATTCCCATCATTATCGCCCATTTGCGGTGAGATGAGCCGCTGAATGAGGCGATAATCGCAGTTTCCAGAGATAAATGATTGCATCACATCACCAAAATGAGGTGAAATGATGATCACTTCGACTCGCGAAAGGCTCATATGCGCACCACAGTCTCTCAAATCGCCCGCGAGGCCGGCGTCTCTCCAGCCACGGTCGACCGGGTGCTGAATGACCGCGACGGCGTGCGCCCGCGCACCCGCGAGATCGTGCTGCAGGTGGCGCGCAAGCTGGGTTATTTCGGCCCGCAGGAGGCCGGCGACAATGCCATCAAGGTGCGGCTGGACTTCATCCTGCCCGCAGGCAGCAATTCCTTCATCCGCACCCTGCGCAAGAACCTGCTGGAAGAAAGCCTGGCGCGCGACGACGTCGCCGCCACCATCCACGAGATCGAAGGGTTCGATCCCGACCGGCTCTCCGCCAAGCTGGGTGATTTGCGCGGCCGCACCGATGCGGTCGGCCTGGTGGCGCTGGATCATCCGCAGGTGCGCGAGGCGATCAACGACCTGGCGAAATCCGGCGTGCGGATCGGCACGCTGGTGTCAGACATCCCCACTGTCGACAAGGTCGGCTATGTCGGGGTCGACAACCGCGCCGCCGGGCGGCTGGCCGGCCTGCTGCTGGGCCGGTTCCTGCCGCCGGGACAGCACAAGGTCGCCGTGTTCATCGGCTCGCTTGCCTATCGCGGCCACGAGGAACGCGAGATGGGGTTCCGCTCGATCCTCAGCGAGGAGTTTCCCGAGATGCGCATCGCCGGCACCGCCGAGGTCAGCGACGACCGCGACCGCGCCTATCAGGAAACCATGCGCTTTCTCGACCGCGGCGACATCACCGGCATCTACAATATCGGGTCGGGCAATCAGGGCATCGCCCGCGCCCTGCGCGAGGCGCGCATGGAACGGCAAATGGTGTTCATCGGCCATGACCTGACCGACGCCACCCGGCTGATGCTGCTGGATCGCACCATGGATGCGGTGATCGACCAAAACCCGCGGGTCGAGGCACGCGAAATCGTTCGCCTGCTGGCCTCCTCGGTCAAGGGATCGATGGAACCGGAATACCTGCCCCGTCTGCAGGTGGTGTTCAAAGAGAATATTCCGATCCAGTAGGCAGGGCGGTTACGCCGACAGCGCGCGCTTCAGCACCGCGGGCTCTGCATCAAGCCCGTTCCCGGCTTCGGATTGCGGCAACCGCACGGTGAACACCGTGCCCTTTCCCGGTTTCGAGTCAAAGCTGAGGCTGCCCATGTGATGATCGACAATCGACTTCACAATGCTCATGCCCAGGCCCGAACCGCTGCGGACCGAATCGTAACTTTCCGCCGCGCGGGTAAAGCGGTCGAACAGATAGGGCTGGAATTCCTCCGGAATGCCCTTGCCCCGATCACGAACCCAGAACCCGTCCAGCTCTTTGGTCAGACCCAGAGACACCACGCCCTGGGCCGGCGACGCCTTGATTGCGTTCGAGATCAGGTTGGTCAGAACCTGCACGATCTGCCCGCTGTCGCCCATCACCCGGGCCAGCTCCGGGCTGTGGCACAGTTTCAGGTTCACCGCGTGTTCCTCGGCAAAATCCCGCATGCCCGTCGCGGCCTGGTCCAGCAATCCGTTCAGGTTGATTGCCCTGGCCTGTGTATTCGGCTTGGTTTGCGACAGGCTTTCAACGTCGAGAATATCGTCGATCAGCGTCTGCAGCCGGCGTGCATTGGCCGTCGCCGCGGTCAGCCATTTGGCGGTTTTTTCGGGATCGCCCGCGCCCTTCATCTCAAGCAGCTTGAGCGAGCTCAGGATCGACGCCACCGGTGCGCGCAACTCGTGGCTGACCGTGGCAAACAGCTGGGATCGCCGCTGTTCGGCTGCGCCCGCCGCGGGTTTTTCCTGCACCACGCCAAGATAGCCCAGGAAATCGCCCTGCTCGGAAAACAGCGGCTCCGCGGTGGTCTTGCCGACAAAGCTTTCGCCGGACTTGCGGCGATAGTGCAGGTCGACTCCATCGATCTTTTCGTGGCGGGCCTCGGTATAGGTCTGGGTGCGGTCTTCGTAATCGCCCATGTCGTGATACAGCGCCGAAACCTGGCGCCCGATCAGTTCCGACGCGGCATAACCGAAAGTCCGTTCGGCGGCCGGGTTCGCCGATTGGATGCGGCGTTCGGCATCCAGCGTCACCACCGGGTCCGGCACCGATTGCAGCGCGGCCTTCAAGATCGTCGACTGGCGGAACAGCTGGTCATGCTCCTGCTGTTTCTGCCATTCGCTGGCAAACCAGAAGCCGATGAATCGGATCATCTCGATCTCTTCGCGGCGGAAGGGGCGGCGCGCTTCGGGGCTGGAGAAATTCACCGTGCCAAAGGTCTGCCCGCCGATCTTGATCGGGACGCCGATATAACTTTCGAGTCCGAACTCCAGATAGCAGGGATGCGTGGCGATCTCGGACGTTCCGGCGGCGTGGAAATGTTTGACCTCATCCGCCAGCAAGGTGTGCACGCAATAAGTGCCATTCAGGTCAAAACGTGTCCCCGGTGCCGGCGCCCAATCCGGCCCGCTGCTGAACAGCACCTCGTACTTGCCATCGTTGATGCGGCTGACGATGCCCATCGAGGCGCCCAGCGCGCTGCGCCCCAGGCGCAGCAGGCTATCGACCTTTTCGGAAAAGGACAGGTTGGGGCTGACCGCCAGAAGATAAAGCTCGCGCAGCGTTTCGTCGCACTTGGCCGCCTTCTTCCGCTTCGACATCCTTTCGCGAAGATTGGTCAACATACTCAAGCCTTTCCCGGTATTCCTGGCCACCCCACCGCGGCACAGTCCTGCGAGGGGTGGCACAGCTTTACGGCCAGAATGTGGAGGTATCCGAGCCCGGCGAAGTATACTTTGCTCGCATGCGGAGAGTAACGAAATCTCTCCGCAACCCTGGATTTAACCAACGCGAAACAGCTGGCGAAAACCCGCACCTGCACTGTCTGATCCGGGCCAGCCTAGCCGATCACGTTGAACTCCGGCCCATAGGGATAGGCGGTGATATTTTCGGCGCCGGTTTCGGTGACAATCAGGATGTCATGCTCGCGATACCCTCCCGCGCCGGGCTGCCCCTGCGGGATGGTCAGCATCGGCTCCATCGAGATCACCATGCCCGGTTCCAGCACCGTGTCGATATCCTCGCGCAGTTCCAACCCCGCCTCGCGCCCGTAATAATGCGACAGCACCCCGAAGGAATGACCATAGCCAAATGTGCGATACTGCAGCAGGTCGCGTTCGGCCAGAAAGACGTTGATCTTCTCCGTCACCTCGGCACAGCTTGCCCCCGGTTTCAGCAGGCTCATCCCGTATTCATGGGTGGCGACATTCGCCTGCCAGATGGCAAGCGCCTCGGACTTGGGTTCACCCAGGAACAAGGTCCGCTCCAGCGCGGTGTAATAGCCCGAGATCATCGGGAAGGTGTTCAGCGACAGGATATCGCCGCGCCGCAGTTCTCGGCCCGTCACCGGGTTATGCGCGCCATCGGTGTTCAGCCCCGACTGGAACCAGACCCAGGTATCGCGATATTCGGCCTCGGGGAAACGGCGGGCGATCTCGGTTTCCATCGCGTCGCGCCCAGCCATCGCCACGTCGATCTCGCGCACGCCTTCGCGAATTGCCTCGCGGATGGCATAGCCGCCCAGATCCGCCACCCGCGCGCCTTCGCGGATCAGGGCGATCTCGGCCGCCGATTTGCGCATCCGCTGCATCATGGTCAGCGCGCTTAGGTCCACGGCGTGGCGCGGCTCCAAGAAGGTCAGCATCTTGCCATGCTGCACAAGCGTCAGGTGGTCGGCCTCGTATCCCAGCACCGCGCCGCGTCCGGCAACCGAAGCCACCGCGCGCCAGAAATTGTCGCGCGCCCAGTCGGTATAGGTGATGTTGTCGCCATGGCAGCGCCGCCAGGGCTGGCCGGCATCGATGCCGGCACTGACCGTCACCGCATCCGTCGCCGTCACAACCAGCCCATAGGGCCGGCCAAAGGCGCAATACAGAAAGCCCGAGTAATAGGCGATGTTGTGCATCGAGGTGAACAGCGCGGCAGTGACGCCCTCGGCCGACATCCGGGCGCGCAGGCCGGCAAGGCGCGCCTCGTATTCTTCCGGCAGAAACGGCAACGTGGCCTTGTCGCCATTGTGAAAGCGATAAAATTCAGGGCGTGCGGTCATCGCGACCCTCCTTTTCAGAAAGGTCCCGGCGTGCAGGACGGGGAAATCGGGCCGCCGGTTGCCCGGCGCGGCGACGCCATCGCCCTGCCCGCCTCACATCTTCCGAAAATTCAGCGCCAGCGCAAGCGTTTCGGCTTATCGCAGGCCGCGACTGCGCGCCTCGTCCAGCAGACGCGCGTACAGGTCGTCCGACGCCACGTGGCCCAGGCCGAAGGCCCCGGTGCCATTGCCGCCGGGTGTCGCGGCCTGCACCGCGCCGGAGGATGTCGGCACCGGCCCCGCCGTCGGCGTGGCCACGGTGTCAAACCGCACTTCGGGGGGGCCGAGATAGTCGACAACACCGATGGTCGGCATCGGCAGGATCACCGGCTGGTCCCCGGCAACGGCCGGACTGGCGACAAGCGCGGCAAGCGCCAGGGCAAAGACGGGTTTCATCGGTCTCTCCTCGATCTCCAGGCCATCAGCGGCGGCCAATGGGCTTTGCAAGGGTCAGCGCCAGCAACAGGCGGCGGCCCGATACCGCACCGGTCATATCACCGATGCCAACGGAAATCTGCAGGTTTTTGTCAGGATCGGGCCAGATCATCGCCCCGGCGATCGCCTCATCGCCATACCACCCCAGGCTCAACCCGACTCGGTGGCTCAACCCGATGCCCGCCCCGGCAAAGACACCGGGGGCGGTGCTCCGGTCCGACACGCCGCTGCCCCAGCCAGCGCTCAGCATCACCGGGCGCCCGAATAGTCCATCGGCGGGCCGGATGCCGGACAGCGCCACGCTCCAGTTGCGGTCCAGCACGCGGGAATCACCCCAGGTCGCCAGATTCTGCACCTCCAGTGCCGCCGCCCCCTGCCAGCCAGGGCCAAGGCGCAGTGCCCTGCTGAACTGCAGGCTCAGCTTGCCGGATTCGCCGAAATGATGCGGCGTGACCGAGGTCAGGTCCAGCACCGGGGTCACCGCCACGCCCCGCCGCGCATCGCCCAGGCCGATGCCCAGCACAACCGAGGCGTCCCAATCGCCGATCTGCGCCCGATCCCGCCGGTTGGTGACGGCGCCCGAGACAAAGCCCAGACCGCGCGGCGCCCCGAAGCCCGATGGAATGCCGAACACCCCCACCCGCTGCGGCAGCCCCCGCCGTGCCGCCTCGTAGCGGTTCAGCAGCTCCAGCAATTCGGCATCGCTCAGCGTCGTGGGGTCGAGATCGACCAGGTTCTGCGCATTCGGCCCGCGCGGCACCGATTGCGCCAACACCGGCAGCGCCAGCAGGCACAGCACCACCGCGGATAGCAGCCGCAACCGGTCAGCCCCCGCCGGTCAGCACGGCCATCAGGTCGCTGTCTGGATCGGCCAGCCCGTCGATCACGTCGAAATGATGCCGGCCCGCCACCACCGTCCGGCCACAGCTCCAGGCCTTGGCCAACCAGGCGGCCTGGTCCAGGAAGGCGGGACGCTCGTCGCCGCCCACCCAGACGGTCACCGGTGTCGCCGGCGCCGGCTGGAACACCGGGCTTTCCGCCTCGGCCTCCGCTTCGGTCAGGCGCAGATCGGCATTCATCGAGGTTTTCAACAGGGGCCGCAGGTCGGCCAAGGGCGAGATCGGCACCACCTGGGCCAGCCGGATCGTGCACTCCGGGGGCAACATTCCCGGCGCCAGCATCCGTGCAACCAGATGTCCCCCGGCGGAATGGCCGGTCAGCGCCAGCGGCCCCGCGACCCGCCCCGCCGCCGCCTGCACCGCGCCGGCGATCTGCCGGGTGATGCCGGAAATCCGGATCGACGGGCACAGATCATAAGACGGCAGCGCCGCCGCCCAGCCGCGCGCCACGGCGCCGGCGGCGAAATGCGACCAGGTCGACTTGTCAAAGTTCAGCCAATAGCCGCCATGCACAAACACCATCAGCCCCCGCGCCGTGCCCTCGGGCAGGAACAGGTCGAACCGTTCGCGCGCGCCGGGCCCATAGGCCAGGTCCAGCTGCGCCCGTCCCGCCGCCGACAGCTGGTCGCGAAACACCCGCGCCGCGGTGTCCCATCGATCGGGATAGCTGTCCGCCCCGGCGATATAGGCGCCATTGGCATAGGCATCGTCCAGTTCCATTTCCGTCCTTCCGGTTGATCTGGACAAAACCTGCCCCAAATGGTTTCGGTGGGCGAGACCAAATTTCATCAATACCGCGGGAGGCCATCATGCTGGACGCCACGACCGATCTCAAATCCCTGTTGAACGACCCCACGCTGCTGGAAAGCCGCGCCTATGTGAACGGCGCCTGGACCGATGGCAGCGACGGCACCTTCGATGTCACCAACCCGGCGCGCGGCGATGTGATCGCCCAGGTCGCCGACCTGTCGCGCGCGCAAGTGGCCGAAGCGATCGACGCCGCCTATGCCGCGCAAAAAGAGTGGGCGGCGCTGACCGGCAAGGAACGGGCGAACCTGCTGCGCAAGTGGTTCGACCTGATGACCGAAAACGCCGAGGACCTGGGCATCATCCTGACCGCCGAACAGGGCAAACCCAAATCCGAGGCAGTGGGCGAGATCCATTACGGCGCCTCCTTCGTCGAGTTCTTCGCCGAAGAGGCCAAGCGGGTCTATGGCGAAACCATCCCCGGCCACCAGCGCGACAAGCGCATCACCGTGATCAAGCAGCCCATCGGCGTTGCGGCCTCGATCACGCCGTGGAACTTCCCCAATGCGATGATCACCCGCAAGGCGGCGCCGGCGCTGGCGGCCGGCTGCGCCTTTGTCGCGCGGCCCGCGAAGGAAACCCCGCTGTCGGCCATCGTTCTGGCGGTGCTGGCCGAACGCGCCGGCATTCCTGCCGGCGTGTTCAACGTGGTGACGTCCAGCTCCGCCTCGGCCACCGGCAAGGAATTCTGCGAGAACCCCAAGGTGCGCAAGCTCACCTTCACCGGTTCAACCGAGGTTGGCCGCATCCTGCTGCGCCAGGCCGCCGACCAGGTGATGAAATGTTCGATGGAACTGGGCGGCAACGCGCCGTTCATCGTCTTTGACGATGCCGATCTCGACGCCGCGGTCGAAGGCGCGATGCTGTGCAAATTCCGCAACAACGGCCAGACCTGCGTCTGCGCCAACCGGATCTACGTGCAGGCCGGCGTGTATGACGCGTTCGCCGCCAAGCTGGCCGAAGCGGTGGCCAAGCTGAATGTCGGCGACGGGCTCAGCGACGGCGTTACCACCGGGCCGCTGATCAACGAAGACGCGGTCGAGAAGGTGGAAGAGCATCTGAACGACGTCACGTCCCATGGCGGCGCCATCCTGACCGGCGGGCAGCGCCATGCCCTGGGCGGCACCTTCTTCGAACCCACCATCGTCACCGGCGTGACCCAGGACATGATGGTGGCGCAGGACGAAACCTTTGGCCCGCTGGCCCCGCTGTTCAAGTTCGAGAGCGATGAAGAGGTGATCGAGATGGCCAATGACACCATCTTCGGGCTCGCCTCCTATTTCTACGCCAAGGATCTCAGCCGGGTCTACCGCGTGGCCGAGGCGCTGGAATACGGGATGGTCGGCATCAATACCGGCATCATCTCGACCGAATTGGCCCCCTTCGGCGGCGTCAAGCAATCGGGCCTGGGCCGCGAAGGATCGCATCACGGGATCGAGGAATTCCTCGAGATGAAATATCTCTGCATGTCGGTCTGACCGGCCCAGCGTATTTCCCGGCGCCTGCCCCGCGCAGGAGCCCCCGGCCGCCGGACCACCCTTGCCGCGGACGCGCTGCACTGCGATATGTGAACCAAACACATCCCCGGCGCCCGCGCGCCCCAGCACGAGGAGACCGAAATGCTCAAGGGACTTGGCGGCCTTGGCGATATGGCCAAGATGATGAAGGCCGCACAGGAAATGCAGACCAAGATGGCGCAGATGCAAGAGGACATGGCCAACCTCACCGTGACCGGCGAAAGCGGCGCGGGGCTGGTCAAGGCGGTCTGCACCTGCAAGGGCGAGCTGAAGTCGCTGGAAATCGACCCGTCGATCTTCAACAGCGACGACAAGGAAGTGGTCGAGGATCTGATCCTCGCCGCGATCAAGGACGCCCAAAGCAAGGCCAGCGAAAAGGCGCAGGCGGAAATGAGCAAGCTGACCGAGGGCATGGGCCTGCCCAAGGACATGAAGCTGCCGTTCTGAGCCGGATCCGGGAGGTCCCAGGGCAGGCCCGGGACCGCGGCCCGCAGCCGGGCCGCCGCAGTTCCGGAACCCGATCGGCTACCTCTCCGCGCAAATGAGCTCCAACCGCGACATCGACAATCTGATCGAGCTGATGGCCAAGCTGCCCGGCCTCGGCCCCCGTTCGGCCCGGCGCGCGGTGCTGCACCTGATCCGCAAACGCGCGCTGTTGCTGACGCCGCTGGCCGACTCGATACAGCGGGTGGCGGAAACCGCCCGCGAATGCCTGAACTGCGGCAATGTCGGCACCAGCGATATCTGCGATATCTGCAGCGCCGAAAAACGCGCCACCGGAGAGCTCTGCGTGGTCGAGGATGTTGCCGACCTCTGGGCGATGGAACGATCGGGGGTGTTCAAAGGCCGCTATCACGTGCTGGGCGGCACGCTGTCGGCGCTGGACGCGGTGGGCCCGGACGAGCTGCGCATCCCGCGCCTGATCGACCGGGTCGAAACCGAGGCAATCACCGAGGTGATCCTGGCGCTGAACGCCACCGTCGACGGGCTGACCACCGCCCATTACATCGCCGACCAGCTGGGCGGGCGGGTGCGGCTGACCTCGCTGGCCCAGGGCGTGCCGATCGGCGGCGAGTTGGACTATCTCGACGACGGCACCATCAGCGCCGCGATGCGCGCCCGCAAGGACGTGTGAACCACGGCGCGACCGCTCAGGCCCGCACCGGGCGCGCCTGTCTTTCCAGCCGGACGGCCCCCGGCAACACATATCCTTTTCTTTGCACGTGCCTTTTGCGACACTTGGCGTGAAATATGCCGCCCGCCTGATGTAAATCTTTGTAACATTGCCTATATGGGCAGCAAGTCATTGAAAGAGGGAGCGTTTGATGGCCGATTTTGACGCGATGGTTCGTGAATCACAGGAAAAGGTCGCCAAAAGCCAGGCCGAGATCAAGGCGATGACCAGCCGGATCGAGGCCGCCCGCGCCAAGATCGAGGCGGGCGAGGACGCGGCCATCGATATCGAGAATGCAACGCTGGATGACGTGCACGCCCATACCGAGGTGATGACCGCCAATATCGCCGAGCTGATCATGGGGCTGGACGATGTGACCGCCGGATTCTCCAAGGATTTCGACGAGATGCGCAACAAGACCGGCTGGGAAAGCTTTGTCGGCATCTTCTCCAAGGCCAAGTCCGACTCGATGCGGCAGGAACGCATGCGCACCGCCAATATCGACGACAAGCTGCAGGACCTGATCTCGAAATCCGATGTCATCGTCAAGCTGCTGCAGGAGCAACTGGCGATGCTGGAAACCCAGAAAACCCAGGTCGGCGACAACCTGTCGTCCACCCTGGACGAACGCGAGATGACGGTGGGCGAGTTGGAGGCCCTGCGCGCCGATATCCTGGCGATGGATCCCAAGATCATCGAGCTGGAGAACAAGATCAGCGTCGAACAGGACGCCGCCGCGCGCACCAAGCTGGAAACCGACCTGGCCGCGCTGAACGCGAAGTACAACGAGATGGTGCAGCAGGAACAGGTCAAGCTGGCCAAGTCGCAGACGCTGGAACGCTATATCGAAAAGGGCAAGAGCTGGGTCGATTCACTGCAGAACCAGGCGGCGACGCAGATGGTGCTGATCAACAAGCTGCAGACCGACACGCAGCAGCGCGTGGTGCTGTATGATGCGCTGTCGAAATCGCTGAAAACCGCCCAGCAGCAGGACGTGGCGCACCGGATCAACGAGATCGGCGTCAAGACCGACCAGGAGGCGCAGACCGCCATGGCCGCCATCGGCACCGCCACCAACCAGAAGATGGCCGACATGCTGGAAGCCCACGAGGATCACATGGTCTTCGCCCGCAAGGTGCTGGAACAGAAGGCCAAGGCCGACGAACGCTTTGCCCGCCGGTTCCAGGCGATTGTCGATAAGCACGACAAGAACCTGTACGGGGCTTGAGTGCAGATGCATCCCGGTTCCACAGCCGCGTTCAGTCAGCGGCTGGGAGAAGATGAATGACCACCACCGCCGAAGATGACCGCGCCGGCCTGAGCGACACCTTCGCCTCGCGGCGTTATTTCCGCAAGTTCGAGGCGATCACCGGCCATCTCGGCCGCGTCGCCGGCGTGCTGGAGGCCGAGGGCGCGCTGGACAAGACCGAGGTCAGGGTGCTGACCCGCTATGTGCAGATGCTGACCTTCACCTTTCGCGCGCTCAGCATGAAATACCTCATGGTTGGCCGCGACACAGGGCGGTTTTTCGGCTCGCTGCTGATCGACACCCGCGACAGCGGCTTTCCGGTGGCGACCGAGCTGATGACCATGGCCAATGACGCCCAGCAAGCCGAAAGCCACCTGGCCAACATGCCCTCGGAGGCGCGGCTGAAGGATGACATGGTGCGCACCATCGTCAGCGACCGGCAAATCCCTACCAAGCTGCAATTCGCGCTGTCGCAGCGGCTGTATTACCAGGAACTGCTGAAAGGCGGGCTGTTCTGGTGTCGCAACGATCCCGATTGCCAGTGGCTGGGCAATCTCGGCGAAAACCGGCGCCGTTTCCTGCTGCATTGGGCGGCCTATGACAGCCAGACCAACCTGCCGGTGATCTACCTGATGGAAGTCGAGGATTCCGGCCGCACCGCCCTGCCCAAGGACGAACGCCGCTGGCCCGAGGCGCAGGCGCATCTGACCGCGCAGGCGCTGGGCGGGCTCAAGCTGTTGACCATCGCCAAGGGTTTTGACGAGGATTTCGACGACCTGCACCCGAAACGCCTGCGCCGCTTCCATATCGGGCCGATGTATTCCCATGCCTATACGCGCCAGGCCGGGCCGCTGCGCCAGGTACTGGAAGACGCCGCCGCGCCCGAAGGCCAAGACTGGGCGCTGGCCTGGACCCAGGAAGATCTGCACAGCGAACGGGTGGTCGAGGAACGCGCTGGCTGGTTCGGCAAGGTTGAACGCGAGGTGTTTGCCCTCGATCCGTTTGCCGGGCGCGGCGCCGAAACCGGCGCCTCGCTGACGGAACGCGCGATCATCCTGCCGCAGCGGCCGTTCCAGGTGCTGGCCGAGCAGAACCCGCCGGGCTTTGCCAGCGTGCGGAAATTTGTCGTCGGTGATGGCGGCCGCGTGCTCAGGTACTGAGCCCGCGGCCGGTGTCGCCGGGTGGAAGACGCAGGAAAGATAAAGGGAGGACCCGCGCCAGATGAGCCTGACATCCGACCAGATGGAACTCCGCGAGGCGGATATCCGCGCCCATTACCCGGCCGCCGCGGCGATGCTGGACGGGTTCGACCATACCCCGCGCATCGCCAAACCGGGCGAACCTGCCGCGGCCCCCGAACGCTCTCCGGGCATCGGCAGCCGCCGCCGTTTTCGCTCCACCACCCCCGGCCTGGTCACGCGCTCGACCGCGCGGCCCGAGGGCGTGCACCTGCTGGAACGGATCGCCGCCGCCGATGACGGCGACATCATCACCTCGCCAAGCCAGGCGGTGGTGATGACCGCGCTGCGCCGGGCGCTGGCGATCGCGCTGGCCCTCGGCGACAGCTTCGCCGACGCCACGCCGCTGGCCGAGCTGAAACGCGCCAATCTCGCCGGCAGCCTGCCGGCCGCGCGCAAGACCGAGTTTTCGGAACTGCTGGCCTCCGAGGCGCTGATCGCGCTGCATGTTTTTGGCAACGCGCTGGCCTATCTGCTGTCGCCCCATGCCGGCGAGGTTGCGGTCGAGGTCGGCGAGGCGCAGGAGGTGCTGACCGACAATGGCCAGCTGGCGCTGCACGGCGCGCTGTGGGAACTGGACCAGATGTTCGCCCGCCACGCCGCCGACGATGCCCGGCTGCTGGCCACCGCCAGCGCCTATGCCGAACAGCTGATGGAAAAATCTGCCCTGCGCGCCCAGTCGGCGCCGCATCTGGGCCCGTTCACCGGCGCCGCCTGGCGGGTCGAGGCCGATGACCTGACGATCCGCGGCTTCACCCCGGCCTCCAAGGCCAGGTCCACCACGCTGACCATGACCTTCAAGCAGCCCAACGAAGTGGTCGGCAACCATATCGCCAAATACCAGGCGATGAAGCTGGCCAAGATGCTGATGGCCTATGATTTCGACCGCAAGCTGAACCCCTTTGCCGAGCTTGGCGGCTTCATCTTCACCTTCATGGGCGATGGCAAGCCGGGCACCGGCAAGACCACCCTGATCCAGATGATGGCGGGGCTGATCGACGGCTATTGCCGCAATGCCGGCTATCCCTTCCGCTATCAGAACCTCAGCACCGAGAATATCGACAGCTATCAGGGCAAGTCGGGCCAGAACGCCAAGGCCTTCATCAACACGATCATCGACCCTTCGGTGATCGGCTTCGGCACCATTGACGATATCGACCAATTGGCCGGCAAGCGCGGCGACCGCCAGTCCAGCGCCGGCCAGCTGGAAATCACCGCGGTGCTGATGGAAAGCTTTGCCGGCGCCAATACCGTGGTGCGCGGCAACTGCACCTTCGGCATGTTCTCGAACTATCCCGAAAACGTCGACGACGCCCTGCGCCAGCGCGCCGGCGCGCGGTTCCTGGTCGACGGGCCGCAGACCCGCGAGGATTACATCGACATCCTGCATCTGCTGATGGGTAAGAACCACGCCATTCCGCTGGGCGATCACGACGCCTATGCCGCGCAGGAGATCAAGCGCGCCGTCGCCGCATCGTTCGAAGCACACGCGCGCCCGCATGAGGAAGGGTTGCTGAACGTCTTCGACCGGGTACAGGCGCAGATTGGCGAGTTGGACACCATCGCCAAGATGGGCACCTATCTGAAGGCGATCCAGCAGGCGGACGACCGCTTTACCGGCCGGGCGATCAAGAACATCACCGACGCCGTGAAGGTCCGGGCGATGGATTTCGAACTGCCCGATGAATGGATGGAAGAGCCGGACCTGTTCCTGTTCAAACCTTACGACGAGAAAAAGGCGATGATCGCAGAGTTGCGGGTGCCGATCACCGCCGAGATGGTGATCCAGGAGATCAACCGCTATGCCGATAGCGAATTCCGCTATGCCGACAAATCCGACGAGGCCGCGATCGAGGCATTGGTGCGCGAGTTCGGCCGGCAGGAAGCGGCGAAGAAGCGGTATCTGGAGGGCAAGGAGTGAGACCCCTGCAACCGATCCACGACACATCGATGCCCCGCTGTCCCGGCCCCCGCGCCGGGACCTCTACCCGTAGCCAAGAGGCCCCGGATCACCTTCGCGGCGGCGGCAGGGAGGCACGGCCATGAAACGCCTCATCGAAAAGGGCCTGATGTTCGGCAACCTCTACCACGTCTCCTCGCACGCGCTGGTCGAGCGGTATAACCGCGCGCTGGAACATCTGACCGGCAGGCGCACGCAGCTTGCCGATTTCCACATCGACCTCTCCGGCTATTCGCCCGAGATCGGCGACGAATTCGGCGATGACCTCTATCTCAACCACAACGGCGTCAACCGGCAGTTCATCCTGCTGACCACCGAGCAGAAACGCTGCCCGCTGCTGAACGTGAAATTCTCCACCTCACGCGAGATCCTGAAACGGTTCATCACCGATAACGAAACCCAGCTCTTCGCGCTCACCGCCACCGATGCGGTGGCGGGCGAGCTGATCAATTCGGTTTTCGACATCTCGCACCCCGCCCGCCTGTTCGACATCACCAGCATCGGGATCGAGGCCGACACCACCACCGGCACCCTGCGCCATGCCGAACGGCTGGCCGGGCTGGTCGATCGGTTCAAGACCGAGGAGGATGGCTGGTTCGACGATGTGCTGATCGCCGAGATGATCGGGCTGGCGCAGAAATCCGGCGACATCACCCGCAACCCGGTACGGCTGAAACAGAAAAGTTACGACCAGCCCGATTTCTGGACCGCCCATTTCGGCGGTGCCTACCTGTTCCGCTCGGTGCCGCATCCGGCGCTGATCGCCGTCGGTGACAAGCAGGGCTTCGACGGTGTGCCGCTGAAACATGTCTTCGACCTGGAGGACCGCAACCAGATCGCCAGGTTCCTCGATCTGAACGACCTGGTCGAACCCATCGTCAAGGCGCGCGGCATCGACGCGGTGGCGATCCTGCGCCAGAAGATGGATTTCATCGTCATCGATGCCGCCGCCGACCTCGACCTTGACCTCACCGGCCTCACCCGTCCCGACATCCGCCGCCTGGCGCGGGCCAATGCCGACCGCCTGCCGCGCGCCTATCACGGGCTGAACGCGCTGCTGAAATGGGCGGTGGAGGGCGGCAGGTGGCCGCGCATCGATTCCTCGGACCCGGCCTATTTCTATTCGCTGCGCGCCGCCGACACGCCGCAGCGCGACCTGGTCAACATGCTGCTGGCCAATCTCACGCCGCTGGACATCCGGCAGCTGTTCATCTGCCACAAACAGCTGTTCTACGACCTTTACCGCACCTGGCCCGAGACCAAGCGCGCCTTTGTCGCCGATTTCCTCGACCGGGAATATCAGGTGGACAAGGCCGGGGCACGCGCGGCACTGTTCGGGCACGAGCCGGATATGGGCGGCCGCCCGCCGCCCCGCCCGGTGGAAGAAATCGTTCGCAGGGTCGGGCCCTGGGGCGCAGTCAGGAGATAGGCGATGGGCTTTGTCCGTCTTACCATAGTCGGCCTGATCGTCATGACGGCGGCCTATTTCCTGATCTCGCTCTATTCGCGCTCGGTCCGGCGCGAAAAGCTGGAAAAACGCTGGGCGGCGGAACATCCCGGCGCCACCGACATGGCGGCGCGCGCGGCCTATGTTGAAAAAGGGATGGCCGAGTATCACGCCAGCCTGCGGCCCAAGCTGATCCTGCTGGTCTATGTCATCCCGGTGATCGTCGTCGCCGCGATCCACATCGTCACCACCTATTACTGAGGAGCGCCCATGCGCCGCATCAAGACCGCCTTTTTCATCCTTGTCTTCGTGATCGTCGGCGGCTTCCTGCATTATGTCCTGCCCCAGCATGACATCGTGCGCATCACCTCGACCGAGGTGATCCGTACCGATTTCAACTGGCTGAACCGCCCGTTTTACGCCCAGGCCGACAGCGGCGCCTCGGAACTGGCCACCCGCGACCTGCGGCTGATCAATACCGAGAAACGGCGCACCTGGTTGCTGGGCTTCTTCCCGCGCGGCTCCACCCGCGTCATGGTGTATCGCAACGAGGATACCGGCTGGATCTGGCCGCCCTATTTCAAGTTCGACAGTTCCGACCTGCAGGCCCAGGCCGCCGCCAATGTCTCGACCAATGCCAATCCGCAATGGGCGGTGCTGACCCATTACGGCTGGCGCAACAAATACCTGTCGATCTATCCCAACGCCATCGGCATCCGCCCGGTCGAAGGCCCGGACGTAACCGTGATCCCCTGGTTCAACATCGTCTTCTTCTTCTTCCTCGCCATCGCCTGGGGCTTTCTCAGGGCGGTCTGGCGCCAATTCCGCGAACGCACCATCGACCCGACGATGGACGATATCGAGGAACAGTGGGACACGGTGGGCCATCACCTGTCCGAACGCCGCGGCCGATTCCGCCGCTGGCTCGACACCTGGCGGGCAAAAAAATAGACGGGCAAAAAAATTGCCAACCGGTTGAAACCATTTCGGTCTCGGCGCGTTAACGAATTGGAAGCAGCGACCTGAGGTTGCTTCCGCCCATCCTGCCACCGGGTTTGCCCGGTCCCCCCCAGGCCCGCCTCTCATCCCCAACGAGGCGGGCCGCCCCTTTTTCGGGGGTCAGAACTCCGCCGCCGCCCGGAACCGCAGCGCCGCGCCGCCATCGGGATGGCGGATCTTCAGCTCTTCGGAATGCAGCATCAGCCGCGGATGGTCCCGCGCCGCGCCCTCGGCATAGAGCGGATCGCCCAGGATCGGATGACCCAGCGCCAGCATATGCACCCTCAGCTGGTGGCTGCGCCCGGTTTTCGGGTTCAACCGCACCCGCGTGGTGTCGCCCTCGTGGCGCAGCACCCGCCAGTCGGTCACCGCCGCCCGGCCGTTCTGGTGATCGACCATCTGCCGCGGCCGCCGCTCCCAGTCGACAATCAGCGGGAGGTCCACCGTACCGGTTTTCGGCGCCAGCCGGCCGGCCAGCCGGGCCAGATAGGTCTTGCGCGCCTGCCGCTTCTCGAATTGCAGCCCCAGATGCCGCTGCGCATGCGGCGTCAGCGCAAATACCATCACCCCCGAAGTGTCGCGGTCCAGCCGGTGCACCAACAGCACCTGCGGAAACACCGCCTGCAACCGGGCGATCAGGCAATCGGCCAGATGCGCGCCCTTGCCCGGCACCGACAGCAGCCCGGCGGGCTTGTTCACCACCAGGATTTCCGCATCGTCATGCAGGATCTCGGGCATCCCGGGGGGTGGTGCATATACGCTCGAAACCGTCATCGCGCCTGACTAGCGGCGCGTTGCCCGGCACACAAGACGCCGCGTCGCGCTGGACAGACCTCGCCCGCCCGGTCAGTCTGGCACCGCAGCGCAAGGGAGGACAGGCGATGCACCCCACCATCAGTACCCTGCAACAGGTCGTGGCCAGCGGCGAGGACAGCCGCATCGCCGCGCTTCTGGCCGAAGACGTGCGGTTTCTGCCGCCGACCTACTGGGCCACCTGGACCGGCCGCGCCCCGGTGGCCGCGGTGCTGGGCCATGTCGGCCAGGTGTTCAGCGATTTCCGCTATCGCCGGGTGATGGGTGCGGGCCGCGACTGGGCGCTCGAATTCGAATGCAAGATCGGCGATCTCGACGCGGTTGGCGTCGATCTCCTGACTTTGGACGATGACGGGCTGATCGCGGTGTTCGAGGTTGCCATGCGCCCGCTGAAATCGGTGGCCGCCCTGCGCACGGCAATGAATGAACGGGTGCAGGGCGATCCACGCTTCCTGGCCTATCGCGACGCGCTGCGCTGAGCGGCGGCGATGGCGGTCAGCCCTGCTGCGGCAGCCCGTCCTCCAGGTCGTAGTAGTCGCCCTTGTCATCGACAAAGATATGCCGGGCCAGTTGCACCCCGGTCGGCGTGTCAAAGGCGCCCATCGCGATCGAGATCCTGTCTTCTTCCTCATGCTGCCAGAACAGGAAACTGCCGCAGACGCCGCAAAACCCGCGCCGCGCGTTGACGCTGGCGCGATACCAGATCAGCGAGTCCTGCCCGCTCAGCTCCAGCGCCGACTGCGGCACATGGGTCGAGGCCCAGGCATGGCCCGACATCTTGCGGCACATGCGGCAATGACAAACCGATGGCGGCGCCAGCGCGCCCGACAGCTGGAAGGTGACGGTGCCGCACAGGCAAGACCCCTTGTGCATCTCTACCCCCTTGGTTGCGGCGTGGCGCTGACTCCCAGCAGCACGCCGTAGATGATGAAACAGACCGCCATGATCCGGCGGAACCAGGTGTTGAACACCATGCCCAGCGCGGCCCGCCCGATCCCCGCGCCCAGCGCGGTAAAGGTGGTATAGCTCAGTGTGGTGATCACCAGCGCCGTCGGCACGATAAACACCATCTGGCCCCAGATCGGCACATCCGGCTGCACGAATTGCGAAAAGGCGGCGAGATAGCCGGCCACGCTTTTCGGATTGATCGTCGCCACCGCCAGCGCGTGCAGGTAGACATGCCGCGCCGGCCGCGGCGCGGCGCGCACCGGCCGGCCGGCATTGATCCAGCTGCGGATGCCCAGCCAGACCAGCACCCCGGCCCCGGCCAGCTTGGCCAGGAAAAACGCCGCTGGCGAGGCGGCGATCAGCGCGGTGATGCCCAGCGCCGACAGGATCAGAAAGGCAAAGGACTGGGTCAGAATCGCCAGCACCCCCACCATCGCGCGCCAGAACCCCAGGGTCATGCCGTTGCTGATGCAATTCACCGCATTCGGCCCCGGCGTGGTGACAAACACCACCCAGAACAGGGCAAAGACGGTCCAGGCGTGAAAACTCATCGCCACGCGGCCCAACAGGTTGGGACCGGGCGGAACACCGGGAGTTTGAACATGCGGCACCCGCCTTGCTGTCGGATTCGGTCCTGCCATGCTGCCGCGCCGCACCGGAAAATGCACTTGGTTTTTTGGTCGCGCGCCGCTGTCCCGGACCCCGCTCCGGGATCTCCCGGCCGCCCCTCGCCGGTGCAGGCTTGCCTAATTTGACGCCACCCGCCCCACCGACTCATTGTGGCACACACCCGAATACCCACAAAATATAGAGGAGTCCGCCGCGCTTCGCCCAAAAATTAGGCGCCTTACGCGGCGTCGCAGCAAAATTCGCGCGATAAATGCTGCATTGCGGCATTTCTGGCGCGCATCCGCAGCGCCCGCGTCCTAGACTGGATGTCAATCACATGAGGGGAGGATCAATGACCCGACGCACAGCCTGCAAAGGAGATTAAACAGATGTGCCTGACCGCCGAAGCGCTTGCGCTGTTCCTCAACCTGCTGGACCCGCAGATCATCACCACCGAAAGCGGCCGCATCACCGTTCACGCCAGCGAACGCAATGCCGTCTGGGAGCTTTCCGGCGAAAAATGGTGCACAAACGCGCCGCAACAGGACCGGCTGGCGCGGCTGCAGGCGAACTGAGCCTGCGGCAGGCTCAGAGCCGCCCGAACACCTGCTGCAATATCGCCTGCAGTGCCGTGGCGTCGCTCTGATCAAAGGCGTCCGGCTGGTCGCTGTCGATATCGAACACCCCGATCAGCGCCCCGGCACCGTCCCGCACCGGCAAGACCAGCTCGGACCGGGTGCTCGCGGCACAGGCGATATGATCGGGAAACGCCTCGACATCGGCAACCAGCTGCACTTCGCCGGTGCGGGCGGCGGCACCGCAGACCCCGCGCGAAAACGGGATCACCAGACAGCCATGGCCGCCCTGATACGGCCCGATCTTCAGCACTTGCGGTGCGGTCACCCGGTAAAACCCGGTCCAGTCAAAACGGTCATCGGCATGATGCACCTCGCAGGCGACGGTCGCCATCAGCGCCACCGCATCGGTCTCGCCTTCGGTTAGCGCCGCGATTGTTTGCGTCAGGGTCGGGTAATCGGCGCGCATCTTCACCTCAAATTGCACATCATTCGCTGCATGGCCCGCTGCATACCGAATGGTAAGCCTTGCCGTCTAGGATCTTGCTGCCGAATCCCAGCACAAGGACCACGCGGATGAGTTTGACCAGCAGGGTAGCGGACGGGTTACAGATCGTCACCGTCGATGCCGAACGTATCGACGCAGCAGGCGCAATCCAGTTCAAGGAGGAGATGCGCAGCGAAACCGCCAGCAGCGCAGCGCGGGTGGTGCTGGACCTCTCCGCCGTCGATTTCATCGATTCCAGCGGGCTGGGCGCCATCGTCGCCGCGATGAAACAACTGGGCGATGACCGCCGCCTGGACCTGGCCGGGCTGTCCCCGGCGGTCGACAAGGTGTTCCGACTGACCCGGATGGATACCGTCTTCAACCTCTACCCGTCGCTCCATGACGCACTCGCGGCTGAACGGGGCTGACCCGCATCCGCCGCTGCGGCCGGCGGCGCACAGCGGCACGGGCCGGATCAGCGCCAATACCGGCGGCGCGCGCAGCGCCATCCGCGCCACGATGCAGCGGCTGGCCGGGGCCGGGCTGGCGCCGGAAACCCGCGAAAACGTGCAGATCGTGCTGGCCGAGGTGATCAACAACATCGTCGAACATGCCTTTGCCGGCAACACCGCCGCGACATTCGTGATCGAATTCCACCTGTCCCCCGACCAGTTGCAGCTGACGCTGACCGATCGCGGCCGCAGCTTTCCCGCTGGCCGGCTGCCGCCGCCTCGCGTGCCCGATCTGTCCGGCCCGCGCGCCACAATGCCCGAAGGCGGCTTTGGCTGGCCGCTGATCCGCATGTTGACCAGCCGGCTGGCCTATCGTCGCGAAAACGGACAGAACCGGCTGGATCTGTGGTTCGACCTGGCCACGCCGGCCGCCCCCGACCCGGCAAACTGACTATTTCCCGCGCAAAAAGCGCACAGAATTCGCGCTGCCGCAAAACTGCCCTATTCGCTCCCTACTGCTGCCCGAATGCCAGCGGAAAACAGCCATGTAGCTGCATAAAGCTTCCCTCGGTGCCGCGTGTCATAGCCCCCACCCAGTGCGCGGCACCGAGGATTTTCTTCCCCCCGACTTTCACGCATTGGCAACCCGCGCCCTGCCACCTATGGTCCGCTGCAAAGGACCAAGGAGGTTAGTATGCGCGATTTTCACCTGCCGGGGCGCTCACCGGTGCTGGCAACCAATGGCATGTGCGCCACCTCCCATCCGCTTGCCGCGCAGGCGGCGCTGGACATGCTCAAATGCGGCGGCAATGCCATGGACGCGGCGATTGCCGGGGCGGTCCTGTTGGGCATATGCGAACCGGCGATGACCGGAATCGGCGGCGATTGCTTCATGCTCTACACCCGGCCGGGCAGCGATGACATCCATGCGCTGAACGGCTCGGGTCGCGCCCCCGCCGCCGCCGATGCCGCGAAACTGCGCGCCGCCGGGCACAGCACGGTTCCCCTGGGCGGTGTTTTGCCGGTCACCGTGCCCGGCGCCATCGACGCCTTCTGCCACCTGGCCGACACCGTCGGCAAACTGGGGATCGACACGCTGCTTGCCCCCGCGATCGAGTATTTCGAAGCGGGTGTGCCGGTGGCACCGCGCGCCGCCTCCGACTGGGCCAGGGATTTCGGGGCGATCCAGGGCAGCGCCCGCTCGGCCTATCTGTCCAATGGTGCCCCGCTGCGCCAGGGCCAGCTTTTCCGCTCACCCGGCCAGGCCGAAGTGCTGCGCCGCATCGCCGCCCAGGGCCGCGACGGGTTCTATACCGGCGAGGTCGCCGAGGACATGATCGACTCGCTGAACCGGCTGGGCGGCGAGTTCACCGCCGAGGATTTTGCCGCCACCCGCTGCGACGCGACCGAACCGGTGCACAGCCGCTATGGCGACCGGACGCTGTTTGAACATCCGCCCAACGGCCAGGGCGCCACTGCCTGCCTGATGCTGAACATCCTGTCGCATTTCGACCTCGCCGCGATGGACCCGCTGGGCACCCAACGCGCGCATATCGAAGCCGAGGCGGCCAAGCTGGCCTATGACGCCCGCAACCGTTTCATCGCCGATGCCGGCCATACCACCCGGCTCGATCACATGCTTGCCCCGGAAACCGCCGCAAAACTCGCGGCCCTGATCGACCTGAAACAGGCTATGCCCGCCGCCGCGCCGCTGACCGAGTCGGTGCACAAGGACACGATCTATATCACCGTGGTCGACCGCGACCGCATGGCGGTGTCGCTGATCTATTCGATCTTCCACAGCTTCGGCTCCGGCGTCGCCTCGGACAAGTTCGGCATCCTGTTCCAGAACCGCGGCGCCGGTTTCACCCTGGAAGAAGGCCACCCGAACGAGTTGAAGGGCGGCAAGCGGCCGATGCACACCATCATTCCCGCGATGCTGCGCGATGGCGAAACCCTGATTCCCTTCGGCGTGATGGGCGGCGCCTATCAGCCCAACGGTCATGCCCGCTTTGTCAGCAACCTGACCGATTACGGCATGGCCCCGCAGCAGGCCATCGACGCGCCGCGCTGTTTCTCCGATACCGGCGAGATGAAGGTCGAACGCGGCTACAGCGACGCGGTGCGCCAGGAACTTGCCGATCTCGGCCACCGGGTATCGATCCCCGACACCGCGATCGGCGGCGCCCAGGCGATCACCATCCATCCCGACGGCGTGCTGGAAGGCGCCAGCGACCCGCGCAAGGACGGCTGTGCAATCGGCTACTGAGCCGTCAGTTCAGGTTGAAATGCAGCGGGTAGGACCCGTCTTCGAACGGGCCGAACATCTCAGGGATGTCGGGGTGGTCCACCGGCTCGCCGGAATAATCGGCGATCAGGTTCTGCTCCGACACATAGGCCACGTAATAGCTCTGATCGTTCTCGGCCAGCAGATGATAAAACGGCTGCGCCTTGGTCGGGCGGCTGTCCTCGGGAATCGCCTGATACCATTCCTCGGTGTTGGAAAATTCGGGATCCACGTCAAAAACCACCCCCCGGAAGGGATGCTTCCGATGGCGGACTACCTGTCCCAAACGATATTTCGCGTGCCTAGCCAGCATACATATAAGCCCCCATCAGGCTTCTAGCCGTTTTGCGTCCTATTTGTCCATGAATTGAGCCAGATTTGTCAGAAACAGTCTGTGAACTTCATTACGACAGTGGATCTTCATCACGACAGGGGATCTTCGCGCAGCGGCCAGAGCCCCGTCACTGTTGCCCCGAATGTGGTTTGCCTGAAGCGCCACTTGATGTAGGATTGCATCAAAAAAGGCACGAGGCAAATGAGCAGAACACTTTGCGTCATGATTCTGGCGCTGATGCTGTCGTCCTGTGGCGGCGGCTACAAGTCGCCTCCCCACGATCTGGACAATGCCTGCAGCATCGCGGTCCAGCGGCCGAAATATGTCCGGGCTTTCAAGGCGACCGAGCGGCGCTGGGGGGTTCCGGTGGCGGTGCAGATGGCCACGATCTATCAGGAAAGCCGGTTCCGCGGCGACGCGCGCACCCCGTTCCGCTATGCGCTGGGCATCATTCCGATGGGCCGGCAAAGCAGCGCCTTCGGCTATAGCCAGGCGCTGGACGGCACCTGGGACGATTACCGCCGCGCCACCGGCAAGCGCCGGGCCAAGCGCGACAATATCCGCGACGCGTCGGATTTCATCGGATGGTACATGACCCGCAGCCGCGACAAGAACGGCATCGCGCTCAATGACGCCAGGAACCAGTACCTGGCCTATCACGAGGGCCATTCCGGCTATGCGCGCGGCAGCTATAACAGCAAAAGCTGGCTGTTGCGCGTCGCCGACGAGGTCGAGGCGCGCGCGGTGCTGTACAATTCCCAACTGGCGCGCTGCGGCTAACCCCCCGGCGCGGTGGCAAAATCGCGCCTCCCGCGTTCTGGACTTAGATCAAGTTCCATCTGGACCTATAATTCCGGCCGTTTTCGCGCTGTTCTAGGTCCAAGCGGCGGGCGGCGTGGGCTGCCGATGTCGCATGAGCGATTCCACCAGAACACCGGAAAGGGCCTGCCATGGACGGCACCTTCAACGAAAACGACATCTCGCACATCGTGGCCGCCGACAAGGCGCATGTCTGGCACCACCTGAGCCAGCACAAACCCTATGAAACCTCCGATCCGCGCATCATCGTCGAGGGCAAGGGCATGCGCGTCTGGGACCAGAACGGCAAGGAACATCTGGATGCCGTCTCGGGCGGGGTCTGGACGGTGAATGTCGGCTATGGCCGCGAAAGCATCGCCAACGCGGTCCGCGACCAGCTGCTGAAGGTGAATTATTTCGCCGGTTCCGCCGGCAGCATCCCCGGCTCGGTCTTTGCCGAAAAGCTGATCGGCAAGATGCCCGGCCTGTCGCGGGTCTATTACCTGAACACCGGCTCGGAGGCGAACGAGAAGGCGTTCAAGATGGTCCGCCAGATCGCGCATAAGAAATTCGGCGGCACCAAGCACAAGATCCTTTATCGCGACCGCGACTATCACGGCACCACCATCACCTGCCTGTCGGCCGGCGGCCAGGATGAACGCAACCTGCAATACGGCCCCTTTACCCCCGGCTTTGTCCGGGTGCCGCATTGCCTGGAATACCGCAAGCACGAACAGGACGGCGCCCCGGTCGAAAATTACGGCGAATGGGCGGCCGAGCAGATCGAACAGGTGGTGCTGCGCGAGGGCCCCGACACGGTGGGCGCGCTGTGCCTGGAACCGGTGACCGCCGGCGGCGGCGTGATCACCCCGCCCGAGGGCTATTGGCAGAAGGTGCAGGAGATCTGCGACCGTTACGGCATCCTGCTGCATATCGACGAGGTGGTCTGCGGTATCGGCCGCACCGGCACCTGGTTCGGCTATCAGCATTACGGAGTGAAACCGGACATGGTGACCATGGCCAAGGGCGTCGCCTCGGGCTATGCCGCCATCGCCTGCCTGGTGACCACCGAAGAGGTGTTCAACCTGTTCAAATCCGATCCCACCGACAAGCTGGACCATTTCCGCGATATCTCGACCTTTGGCGGCTGCATCACCGGCCCGGTCGCGGCGCTGGAAAACATGCGCATCATCGAAGACGAAGGGCTGCTGGACAATTGCAATGCCATGGGCGCCCGGATGATGGACAACCTGAATGCGATCAAGGACAAGCACGCCATCGTCGGCGACGCGCGCGGCAAGGGCCTGTTCTGCGGCCTGGAACTGGTCAAGGACCGCGAGAGCAAGGAGCCGGTGGAAGAAGCCAAGGTCGCCGCCGTGGTGGCCGAATGTGCCGCGCAGGGCGTGCTGATCGGCGCCGCCAACCGCTCGGTTCCCGGCTATAACAACTACCTGTGTTTCGCGCCTTCGCTGATCGCCACCGCCAGCGATATCGACCAGATCACCGGCACCGTCGACAGCGCGCTGACCAAGGTGTTCGGGTGACAGGAAAAATCGATTTTTCGCGGCATTTTTCGGCGCCGAAACATCGCGCGGGCCGACGCATTCGGGCGCGCTTCCCCTGCAAGGGCACTGCCCAGCCCGACCAGTTGGCCAACTGACATGCCATGCGGTGCCAGCGCACCGGCCCCGCATGGCCCTAATGCTGCCGCTTTGGTAATCTAGGGCCAGGACAGGTTTCTCTGGCTCGAAGGCGGCACATGGCATCCCGGATCCCCGCGACCGAAACAACCGGCGGCGTCGCCAAACTTTTGGCGCGCCGGATCGCAGCCGTGCTGACCGCGTGGCTCTGCCTCATCCCCGCCATCGCCCTCGCCCAGGATGACACGTTCCTGCCGGATGCCCCGGATACCGCCGCCTGCACCCTGCCCACACCATCGGAATTTGCCCGCATCGTTCTGGTTGGCGGCGGGGTCGGGGCAACGCTGTCCAACGTCGCGCTCGCCGGGCCCGATGGCACCACCACCATGGCCACGCTCGACATCGAGCCGGGCGATGGCGGGCTCTATCTGGTCGCCACCACGCCGGGCAGCATCGTCTGGACCCTGACCGGCGCGGTCGAACGGGTGCACGAATTTATCCTGCCCGAGGGCGCCGGCGTTGCGGGGCTGGATCCCGCGCGGGTCACATTTGCCGCGCCCGGCTGCATCCCGCCGCCCTTTGCCGACAGCGCCGCGCCCTCAGCGCAGCGCGCCAAACAGGCGCTGTCCGATGTGCTGAACCGCCCGGTCGATCACATCTTCGCCGGCGCAAGCATCGGAACCGTCCGCTTGCCCTCGGGCACGGTCGAACTGCCCGAGGCGCAGGAAGATCGCTGGGGGCATCTGGCTGCCGAGGGCCAGGGCGTTGCGCAGGAGGGTGGCAACTTCCGCATGATCGTGAACGGCCCGACCCATATGGGCGCGGTGCAACCCGGCGATGCAGAGAAGCTGGAACAGCAATTGCTGAACCGCCTGCAAGCGGTCTATCCCGGCGGCATCGCCCGGCTGAACGCCCGCGACATCACCACCGCCGCCCCGGCAGAGGCCTATGACATCCTGCCGGGCGAGGCCGGCCTGTTGTTGCTGCTGCACTCCGGCGCCATCGTTCCCGGCCCTGATGGCCAGCTGGTGATCACCCGCCCGATCGCCCGCCTGCCCTATGGCTTTCGCGACGGACGCGGCCGCCGCTACCTGCTGCAAATCGACGTGCCCCTGCCGCCCGGCCTGCCGGATCCGGCGGCGGTGATCCTCGACCGCTTCGGCCGCTGCCTGGCCGGGGCAGAGTGCAACTAGGCGGCGCGACCCCCCCATGAGGCCACGCCGACCGGCGCGGTTGAATCACAGCGCCGCCGCGACATTGGCGGACCCCATTTGGCCCGAGTCGGAAATTTCCTTGCTCAATCGCCCGGTGCGGCCAGAATGGCCGGGAGCAACCGCAGGACGGGCCCGACATGCAGGACGCAACCCGAACCATCCAGCGCGCCGCGCATCAATTGGACGAGGCCGCGCAGGCGCTGGAACAGGCGATTGCCGATCTCGGCACGCTGCAGGACAAACATGACGGCATCACAAAGCGGATCATCGAACTGGTGAAAACCCGCGACAAGGGCTGGGATGCCACCGCCCGCTCGGCGCTGGCCGCGCTCGGCGGCAAACACGCGCTGCAACAACGCGCGCTGGACCGCGCCCGCAACACGCTCAGCGCCGCACGGGCGGCCTATGATTGCGAGCGCGTGGCGTTCGACACCCTCAGCAGCCGCTATGCCGACAGCCTCGCCCAGCAGAAAACCGCCAGGCTGGACGCCCATCGCCGCGAGGGCGCATTGTGCCGGGTGATCCACCAAATGGTCAACGATCTCTGGCCGGGGCGCGATCCCGAGGGCGCCTGCGCGTCGGATTTTGCCGTTCCCGAAACCAGCTTTGGCTATATCGCGCTGGATATTCCGCGCTTTCTGACCTTTCTGATGCGGCTGGACGCGATGCTGCGGTTGGATCCGGATTATACCGACGACAGCGGCGGCTATCGCCCGGTCAGCTATCTCGAGGTCGGCTGCGGCCAGGGCCGCAACCTGATCATCGCGCGCAACGCACAGCTGATCACCTGGTCCAGCCTGTCGGGGTTTGACCTCAACACGGTGATGATCAAGGGCGGGCAGGACCAGCTGGGTTTGGGCGAGGCCCTGTTCACCGCCGATGCGCTGACGTTCGACTATGGCGGCTATGACGTGATCTTTTCCTACCGGCCGCTATCCGATCCGGTCTTGCAGACGCAGCTGGAGGAACGGATGGTGCGCACGATGACCCGGGGCAGCTATTTCCTGGCGCCCTATGCCTATGACCTCACGCTCTATCCGGCGCTGGAACCGATGGGCGATGGCACCGAGATCTGGAAGAAAACCGGCGAGCACCAAGCGCCCTAAGTCCAGATTGCCAGCGCCCTAAGTCCAGACTAGGGTCCCCCCGATGGCAATCTCGGTCGAAACCTTTTTCCTGGCCCCCGATGCGCAGGGCACGCTGCAGTCGCAGATCCAGGAGATGATTGCCCAGGGCATCCTGTCGGGCCGGTTTCACCGCGGCGAAAAACTGCCCTCCTCGCGCAAGCTGGCGCTGCATCTGGGCGTCAGTCGCATCACCGTGACGCTGGCCTATACCGAACTGCTGGCCAACGATTATCTCAGTTCGCGCGGCCGCTCGGGTTATTTCGTCTCCGACAACGCGCCGGTGCCGCCGGTCTACGACCCCGCCCCGCACAGCGAGGACCGGGTCGACTGGACCCGCGCCATCACCCACCGCTTTACCGGCGGCGACACCCCGCGCAAACCCGATGACTGGTCGACCTACCGCCATCCGTTCATCTACGGCCAGGTCGACCCGACCCTGTTCGACCACGCCAATTGGCGCATCTGCGCGATGCGGGCGCTGGGGGCCAAGGATTTTGCCGCGCTCACCTCGGATTATTACGACCGCGACGATCCGCTGCTGGTCGAATTCATCGCCCGCCACACGCTGCCCCGGCGCGGCATCACGGCCCGCCCTGCCGAGATCCTGATCACCATGGGCGCGCAGAACGCGCTGTGGCTGGCCGCGCAGCTGCTGCTGGGCCCGCAGCGCCGGGCGGTGGTGGAAGACCCCAGCTATTACGCGCTGCGCGACCTTCTGGGCCACACCCGCTGTGCCACCCTGCCCGTGCGTGTCGATGCCGACGGGCTGCCGCCCGAACAGGTGCCACCGGGCACCGACGTGATTTTCTGCACCCCCAGCCACCAGTCGCCAACCACGGCGACCATGCCGATGGCCCGGCGCCGCGCCTTGCTGAACCGCGCCCGCGACCTCGACGCGCTGATCGTCGAGGATGATTACGAATTCGAGCTTTCCTTTCTCGGCGCGCCCTATCCCGCGCTCAAGTCGATGGACCGGGACGGGCGGGTGATCTATGTCGGCTCGTTTTCGAAATCGCTGTTTCCCGGGCTGCGGCTGGGCTATCTCGTCGGCTCCGAGGCGTTTATCCGCGAGGCGCGCGCGCTGCGCGCCTCGGTGCTGCGCCACCCCCCCGGCAACATGCAGCGCACGGCGGCCTATTTCCTGTCGCTCGGCCATTACGACACCCAGATGCGGCGCATGGCCAAGGCGCTGCATGCCCGCCGCCGTGCATTGGAACAGGCGATCGGTCAGCACGGGCTGACCATCGCCGGGCGCGGGGTCTATGGCGGTTCGTCGCTGTGGATGCGCGCCCCCGAGGGCGTGAACACCACCCGGCTTGCCACGGTGCTGCGCAGCCGCAGCGTGCTGATCGAACCGGGGGCGCCGTTTTTTGCCGGGCCGGACAAGCCGCAAGGCTTCTATCGGCTGGGCTATTCCTCGATCCCCGAGGGGCGGATTGCCGAGGGCATCGCCGGGATCGCGCAGGCGATCCCGGAAGCGCTCAGTTGATCAGGCCGGCATGGCGCATCGCATCGTCGATCGCCGATTTGGTACTGTCTTCCAGCCCGGTCAGCGGCGAGCGCACCTCCTCGGTACACAGCCCCAGGCGCGACAGCCCGTATTTGGCGCCGACCAGGCCGGGCTCGACAAAGATCGCCTCGTGCAGCGGCATCAGCCGGTCCTGGTACTCCAGCGCCTTGGCGTAGTCGCCTACCAGAGTCGCCTGCTGGAACTCGGCGCACAGCCGCGGCGCCACATTCGCGGTGACCGAGATGCAGCCGACCCCGCCATGGGCATTGAACCCCAGCGCCGTGGCATCCTCGCCCGACAGCTGGATAAAGTCGGCGCCGCAGGCGCTGCGCTGCTGGCTGACACGCTCCAACTTGCCGGTGGCATCCTTCACCCCGACGATGCGCGGCAGCTTGGCCAGCTGCCCCATCGTTGCCGGCGTCATGTCCACCACCGAGCGCGGCGGAATGTTGTAGATGATGATCGGCAGATCGCAGCAATCATGCACCGCGGTGAAATGCGCGATCAGCCCGCGCTGGGTGGGCTTGTTGTAATAGGGCGTCACCACCAGCGCCGCATCGGCGCCGACCTTCTCGGCAAAGCGCATGAACCGGATGGCTTCCACCGTGTTGTTCGACCCGGCCCCGGCAATCACCGGGATGCGGCCCGCCGCGGCTTTTACCACCGCCTCCACCACGCTTTCGTGCTCTTCGTGGCTCAGCGTCGGGCTTTCCCCGGTCGTGCCCACCGGCACCAGCCCGGTCGAGCCTTCCTCGATATGCCACTCGACCAGATGTTTCAGCGCGTCCAGATCCACCTCGCCGTTGCGGAACGGGGTGACCAGGGCTGGCATCGAGCCTCTGAACATCGGACGCACTCCTTTTACTGTCGTCACTGTGCTATGGCGGCCCATGCGCCGCCGGGAATTTGCCTTTGGCAAGAATGTGAGTTGAACCTTGCCCGGCAGTCGATATCGTCTGAAGCCTCTAGCCTTGGTTGCCTGGAAAATGCAAGTGATGACGCGAATTCTGGCGATGGCCGCACTGCTGTGGACCACGCTTGCCCTGCCCGCCCTTGCCGGCGAGGCCGAGGCGCTGTCGCGGGCGATGTCCCGCATGAAATCGGGAGAATGGAGCGCCGCGCTGGACGCCGCCGGCCCTGAGGGATCGGTGCCGCGCGATATTATCGAATGGCACCGCTTGCGCGCCGGTCACGGCACCGCGGCCGAGGTCATTGCCTTTCTCACCCGGCGCCCCGACTGGCCCGGCCTGGACTGGCTGCGCCGTAACAGCGAACCGGCCATCGTCGCCGCCGGGCGCAACACCGTGCTCAGCTTTTTCCGCGATCAACCGCCGCAGTCCCCCGAAGGTATGCTGGCCCATGCCACCGCGCTGATCGCCAGCGGCCAGAAAGGCGATGGCGAGGCGGAACTGGTGCTGGCCTGGCGCACCATGCCAATGGGCGAGGCGATTCAGGCCGCCTATCTGTCGGCCCATGGCAAGCTGCTGGCGCCGCATCACGCTGCCCGGCTCGACCGGCTGCTGTGGGACGATCACCTGGTCAGCGCCCGCCGCATGTTGCCGCTGGTGGATGACGGTCAGCGCAAGCTGGCCGAAGCGCGCATCGCCCTGCGCGAACAGGCGCCCGGCGTCGATTCAAAAATCGCCGCGGTGCCCCAGGCGCTGCAAGACTCGCCCGGCCTGGCCTATGACCGCTTCGTCTGGCGCCACCGCAAGGGCCGCGAATCCGACGCGGCCGAGCTGCTGATCCAGTGCAGCACCAGCGCCGACCGCCTGGGCGAACCCGCCGCCTGGGCCGCCCGCCGCGTCGACCTGGCGCGCAGCTTCATGCTGGCCGGCGACCCGGTGCGCGCCTATCATATCGCCGCCTCGCACCACACCACCCCCGAAGCCGGCTATGCCCATGCCGAGCTGGAATGGCTGGCCGGCTATATCGCGCTGAGCGATCTGAAGGATCCCACCACCGCGCTGCGGCATTTCGAACGGTTCGACGCCGCCGTCGATTCGCCGATCTCCAAGGGCCGTTCCGGCTATTGGTTGGGCCGCGCGCATCAGGCGCTGGGCCAGGCCGAGGCCGCCAAGGCCGCCTATACCATGGCGGCGCAATTCCAGACCTCGTTTTACGGCCTGCTGGCGGCCGAACGCGCCGGCCTGCCCTTCGACCCGCTGCTGCGCAAGCCCCCCGCCCTGCCCGACTGGCGCAACGCCGCGTTCACCGGCTCCAGCGTGCAAAAGGCCGGCCTGATGCTGCTGGCCGCCGGCGAACCCGTGCTGGCCGAACGGTTCTTGACCCACCTGGTCGAAACGCTGGAACCGGGCGCGGCGGCGCAGCTGGGCCAGATGGCGGTCGATCTCGACCGCCCGCACCTGGCGGTGATGATCGCCAAGCGCGCCGCGCGCCGGGCCATCCTGCTCTATGGCGCCTATTATCCGTTGCACCCGGTCGGCGCCATGGACCTGCCGATGGCACCGGAAATGGTGCTGGCCATCGCCCGCCGGGAAAGCGAATTTGACCCCAGCGTGATCAGCGGCGCGGGCGCGCGCGGGCTGATGCAGGTGATGCCGGGCACCGCCCGCGCGGTGGCTGGCGATCTGGGCATCCTGGGCAGCCACGACACCGGGCGGCTGATCTCGGACTGGCAATACAATGCCAAGCTGGGCGCCAATTACCTGGCCGGGCTGGCCGGCGAATTGCGCGGCAACGTGGTGATGATGTCGGCCGGCTACAATGCCGGCCCGTCGCGGCCGCTGCGCTGGATGGACCGGTTCGGCGACCCGCGCGAGGCGAAGCCGGCAGACGATGCCCGCATCGTCGACTGGATCGAACGCATCCCCTTCGACGAAACCCGCAACTATGTCATGCGGGTGACCGAAAGCCTGCCGGTCTACCGTGCGCGCCTGGGCAAAGACCCGTTGCCGGTGCCCTTCTCGCAGGAACTGGCCGGATCAACGCTTTTGTCTTTCGCGCCATAAGGTGAACAGGCCCGCCGCGACGATGATCGCGACGCCGATCACCACGTTCGAGGTCAGCACCTCGCCGAACACGATCAGGCCGATGGAGGCGGCAAAGACCAGCTGGAAATAGGCAAAGGGTTGTACCGCGCTGGCCTCCGCCACCTCGTAACAGCGGATCAGCAGCCAGTGCCCCAGCGCCCCGGTGACGCACAGCGCCGCCATCCAGATCGTATCGGGGCCGCTCATCGGTTCCCACGACGACAGGCCGATCAGGGTCATGAACACCGCCCCGGTCACCCCGGTCCAGAAAAACGATGTGGCAGTACGGTCGCGCCGCCCGGCATAGCGGGTCAGCAGGCCGTAAACCGCGAACATCACCGCCGCCAACAGCGGGATCACCGCAGAGGGATCGAACACGCCATAGCCCGGCTGCAGAATGATCAGGACACCGACGAAACCGACGGCAATCGCGCTCCACCGCCGCCAACCGACCTTTTCGCCCAGGATCGGCCCCGACAGCGCCGCCACCAGCAACGGATAACAGGTGAACACCGCGTGGCTCTGCACCAGGCCCAGCACGGTAAAGCCGTAGATCATCACGCAGATCTCGCCCGCCAGCAGCAGCCCGCGGATGATCTGGATCAGGGGCTGCGAGGTGCGCGCCGCCGCCCGCAGCCCGCCGGCACTGCGCGCCGCGACCGCCATCACGAACAGCGCAAAGAACCAATAGCGGATCATCACCACCATCAGCGTGTTGTACTCGCCCGCCAGATAGCGCGAGATGCCGTCCTGCACCGAGAACACGACGGTGGTGGCAATCATCAGCGCCACGCCCAGGCGCACGTTGTTGCTTTGCGCCGACGGGGTCTTCGGCGCGATAACCAGGCGGTCCGGCTGCATCTCAGGGTTTCTCCGCTATCGTCATGTGACGTTTGCGGCCATACCCCGGCTTTCGTGTAACAGTAAAGCCCGCCTCGGCCAGCCCGCGCCGCACGAAACCCGCCGCGGTATAGGTGGCCGCCGTACCGCCCGGCGCGGTGTGGCGGGCGACCTCGGCCATCAGCGCGGGTTCCCACAGTTCCGGGTTCTTGGCCGGCGAGAACCCGTCAAGAAACCAGGCATCCGCCACGCCCTCCCAGGTGGCCAGCCGCTGCCGCGCATCGCCGATCACAACGGTCAGTTCGGCGCCGCCCACCTGCATCGCCAGCCCGTCCAGCCGCCAGGCCGCCAGCAGTTCCGGCGCCAGCGCCGCCAGTTCCGGAAACGCCGCCAGCGCCAGCGCCATATCCCCGGCCGCCATCGGAAACGCCTCGAAACTGACAAAGCGCAACGTGCCCACTGCGCCCGCCGCCTGCCAAGCCTCGACCGCGGTCAGAAAGTTCAGCCCGGTGCCAAAGCCCAGCTCGCCGATGCAGAACCCGTCGCGGAACCGCCCCGGCAGCCCGTTGCCGTCAAGGAACACGTGGCGGGTCTCGGCCAGGCCGTTTTCCAGGCTGAAATAGGGGTCGTCGAACCGCGCCGACACCGGCACCCCGCCGTCGCGCCATTCGATCTCTGCCTGCTGGTCCTGCATCCGCGAAAGCCTTAGTCTAAGACGGCGCGACACTGGCGAAAGGGTCCGGCATTGGCAATGGCCGAAATCACCATCCGCGGCGCTGGCATCTTCGGCCTGTCGATCGCCTGGGCCTGTTCACGGCGCGGCGCCCGAGTGCGGGTGATCGACCCGCTGGGCCCCGGCGCCGGCACCAGCGGCGGCATCGTCGGTGCGCTGGCGCCGCATGTGCCGGAGAACTGGAACGACAAGAAGGCGTTCCAGCTCGACAGCCTGCTGCTGGCCGAAGCCTTCTGGGCCGGGGTCGAGGCCACCGGCGGCCTAACGGCCGGCTATGGCCGCAGCGGGCGGCTGCAACCGATTGCCGATGAGGCCGCGCTGGACCTGGCCCGCAGCCGCGCCGAAAACGCCAAAACCCTGTGGCAGGGCAAGGCCGACTGGCGCATCCTGCCGGTGAACCAGGCCGGCCCCTGGTGCCCGGCCAGCCCGACCGGCCTGGTCATTCA
>NZ_PGTB01000210.1 GCF_002786325.1 Pseudooceanicola lipolyticus
CGATGCCGCCAGCGCGGCCCGGCCTGCTGGCGCAGCTGTCCGATCTGTTGGGCGGTTGGTTCGGGCTGGGCGGACTGGCCGCTGCCTGCGCCGCCGGGGTCTGGCTGGGCTTTGCCCCGCCCACCGGGCTGCCCGATGCGGCCACGCTGCTGATCAACGGGCAGACGCAAACCACGGTCGATCTGCTGGGTGTCGAAAGCCTGGTGCTGGCCATGGCGGAGGATGGATGATGAGCATTTCCCCGGAACCGAAACCAACCCCCCGCCGGGTCTGGCCGCGCGTGGTGCTGGTGGTGTCGCTGGCGCTGAACCTGCTGTTTGTCGGGTTGATCCTGGGCGCGGTGGCCCGCCATGGCGGGCCCGACGGGCGGCGTGGACCGCCCTCGATCGGCGCGGCGCTGTACCGGGCGCTGCCGCAGGAGGACCGCAAGGAATTGCGGGACGAGTCCCATTCCCTGCGCGATCACAAGCAACGGGCCGAGCGTGATCTGGCGGCGCTGCAACAGGTCGCCGCAACCCTGCGCGCGACGCCCTTCGATGCCCAGGCGTTGTCAGGCATGGTCAACCGCGATCTCGATCAGCGCCGCGGCGAACTGGCGGCGATGCAGGCGGCCTGGCTTAAGAAGATCGAACAGATGAGCGATGCGGAGCGCCGCGCCTATGCCGACCGGCTGCTGGACGGCTTTACCCAGCGTGAGGATGGCTGGTTCAAGCGCGACCGCGACTGAGATCAGTCCTCCAGCGCGTCGATCATCGGCTGGGTGATCAGGCAGACGCCGCCTTCGCTGCGCCGGAACCGTTTCGCGTCCAGTTCCGGGTCGTGACCCACCACCAGGCCCGGCGGGATGCGCACCGCCCGGTCGATCACCACGTTGCGCAGGTCGGCGCGCCGGCCGATCTCGACCTCGGGCAGCGCCACGACGCGGCTGAGGCGGCTGTAGGAATGGGAGCGCACGTTGCTGAACAGCAGCGACTGATCCACCTGGCTGCCCGAGATGATGCAGCCGCCGGCGATCAACGAGCTGGTGGCCGAGCCGCGCCGGTCCTCCTCGTCATGGATGAACTTGGCGGGCGGGGTGATTTCCGCATAGGTCCAAATCGGCCAGCTGCGGTCGTAGAGGTCGAGTTCGGGTTCGAAATTGGTCAGGTCGATATTGGCCTGCCAGAAGGCGTCGATGGTGCCGACATCGCGCCAATAGGCCACCGAGGATCCGGGGCGGAACACGCAGCTTTTGGAAAACTCATGCGCCAGAGCATTGCCCCGCGCCACCAGCGCCGGGATGATGTCCTTGCCGAAATCGTGGCTCGAGTCCGGGTTGGCGGCATCGGCTTTCAGGATCTCGGTCAGGAAGGCGGTCTTGAACACGTAGATCCCCATCGAGGCCAGCGCATGGTCGGGATCGCCCGGCATCGGCGGCGGATCGGCCGGTTTCTCGATGAAGTCGGAAATCCGCCCGCTCTCGTCCACCTGCATCACGCCGAAAGCCGAGGCTTCGGACAGCGGCACGGCGACGCAGCCGACGGTCACATCGGCACCGCTGTCGATATGTTCCTCCAGCATGACCTGGTAGTCCTGCTTGTAGATGTGGTCGCCGGCCAGGATCAGGATGTATTCCGGATCGTAACCTTCGATGATGTCCAGGTTTTGCGTCACCGCGTCGGCGGTGCCCATGTACCATTGCCCTTCCTCGACCCGCTGGCTGGCGGGCAGGATGTCCAACCCCTCGTTGCGTTCGGCCCGCAGAAAGCTCCAGCCGCGCTGCAGGTGGCGGATCAGTGAATGCGCCTTGTATTGCGTCGCCACGCCGATCCGGCGGATACCGGAATTCAGCGCGTTGGACAGGGCAAAATCGATGATCCGCGACTTGCCGCCGAAATAGACCGCAGGCTTGGCCCGCCTGTCGGTCAATTCCTTCAACCGTGATCCGCGCCCGCCGGCAAGGATAAAGGCCATCGCGTTGCGGCTGGGATAGTGCAGCCTGGTTTCAGACGACATGACGTACTCCTCCCTCGTTATACCCTTCCGGGTGTTGAGAGCAGCGTTGCATGTCCGGGACCGGTTTGCCAATCCGGTCCCGCAGGATTCAGGTGCGTACGTCCGGCGCGCTGCGGCCAGTGCGGTCACGGATCCCGGCCAGCTGATCGGCGGCGGCGATGATATCGGCCAGCGCCTGCTGCGGATCGTCGCCGAACTTGTCCGGGTCGGTCTCCAGCCGTTCCAGGTACACCCGCAACGTTGCGCCCTCGGTGCCGGTGCCGGACAGGCGGAACACCATCCGGCCGCCGCCCGACAGCCAGATCCGCAGGCCCTGGCCTTCGCTGCGCGAGCCGTCGATCGGATCGGTATAGCCAAACTCATCGGCCTTCAGCACGCTCAGGCCCTGCACATGGGTGCCCGGCAGATCGGCCAGCCGGGCGCGCAGCGCCGCGATCAGATCGCTGGCGGCGGCGCTGTCCACCGCCTCGTAATCGTGACGGGAATAGTAGTTGCGGCCGTATTCGGCCCAATGCGCCTGCATCAGCTCGGCCACCGAACAGCGTTTTTCGGCCAAGATGTTCAGCCAGGCCAGCACCGCCCACAGCCCGTCTTTCTCGCGCACATGGTTCGACCCGGTGCCGGCGCTTTCCTCGCCGCACAGGCTGGCCATATCCGCGTCCAGCAGGTTGCCGAAGAATTTCCAGCCGGTTGGCGTTTCGAAACAGCGCAGCCCTTGCGCCTCGGCCACGCGGTCCACCGCCTGCGAGGTTGGCATCGACCGGGCGACGCCGCCCAGCCCGACGGCAAAGGCGGGGATCAGCCCGGCATTGGCGGCCAGCACCGCCAGGCTGTCCGACGGGGTGACATAGCAGTTGCGCCCGACGATCATGTTGCGGTCGCCATCGCCGTCCGAGGCGGCGCCCAGGTCGGGCGCGTCGGCGCGGTGCATCAGTTCCATCAGTTCCTTGGCCCAGATCGGGTTGGGGTCGGGATGGCCGCCGCCGAAATCGGGCGAGGGCACGCCGTTCAGCACCGTGCCCGGCGCCGCGCCCAGCGTGTCCTCAAGAATGGCGGTGGCGTAGGGGCCGGTCACCGCATGCATGGCGTCGAAGCGCATGGTGAAGCCGCTTTGGAACAGCGCACGGATCTTGGCGAAATCGAACAGCTGTTCCATCAGCGCGGCATAGTCCCGGACCGGGTCGACAATTTCGATGGTCATCGCCCCCAGCGCGGTTTCGCCCAGCACCGACAGGTCGACTGGCGGCGCGCGCAGGATGTCGTAATGTTCGATGGTCTGGGTCGCCTCGAAGATCCGCGCGGTCACGTCCTCGGGGGCGGGGCCGCCATTGGCGACGTTGTATTTCACCCCGAAATCGCCGTTTTCGCCGCCGGGATTGTGGCTGGCCGACAGGATGATGCCGCCATCGGCCTTGCGCAGCCGGATCAGGTGCGAGGCGGCCGGCGTCGACAGCAACCCGTTCTGGCCGACAATCGCGTGCCGCGCACCGCTGGCCGCTGCCATCGCCAGCACCGTCTGGATCGCCTGCTCGTTGAAGAACCGCCCGTCGCCGCCGATCACCAGCGTCTTGCCGCCAACCCCGCCGATGCCGTTCCACACCGACTGAATGAAATTCTCCAGATAGCCGGGCTGCTGGAACACCCGGGTTTTCTTGCGCAGGCCGGAGGTGCCGGGTTTCTGCCCCTCAATCGGTTTGGTCGGAATGAATTTTCTCATCTTGGTCCCTCTGTCTTCCGCTTTGGCACAATATGCCGGCGGTTCGTGTCAGTCTTTCGTCATCCGCCCAATCCGCCGGCGCCACCGGCAGCCGCAGGCGCCAGTTGGGGTATTCGCGCACCGTGCCCGGCAGGTTGGCCTGGGTTTCAAGCCCGAAGAGATCTTCGGCCTGAACCGCCACCAGGCGCGACCGGGACACGCCCAGAAATCCTATCATCGCTTCGGGTGATCCGGTCAATGTTCCCGGCGAGGTGGCGGCCGCAATCGCGCGGTCCAGCGCCGCCTTGCGCGCGTTTCGCTCGGCCCGGGCCTGCGCGGCGGCTTCGGCCCCGGTCAGGCCGATGCGTTCGCGCGTGTCGATATCCGCCCCCGCCCGCCAGCCTTTCCAGGTGGGCAGGTCATGGGTGCCGAAGCTGGCCAGCGCCGCCTCGGTATAGGTGTCGGGCGGGTGGAACATGCCGCCGCTGTCCTCGAACATCATCAACCGGTACCCCAGAATGCCCGAGGCGGCCAGTTGCTGCTGCATCCCGGCCGGGATGATGCCCAGATCCTCGCCCACCACCGTCGCGCCGGCGCGCGCCGCCTCCAGCCGGATCACCGCCAGCAGCGCGTCGCGCGGCATCTGCACATAGGCGCCGGGCAATCCGCCCTCGGGCACCCAGAAGGCGCGTTCGAACCCCAGCACATGGTCGATGCGGATCAGCCCGGCATAGCGGAACTGCGCGCGCAGGCTTTCGGCCAAAGCGGCGAACCCGCTGGCGACCAGCCCCTGCGGACTGAACGGCGCTAGGTTCCAGGATTGTCCCTGCGGCGCAAAGGCATCGGGCGGCGCACCCAGCGACACGCCACGGGCAAAGCTGACCCGGTCCTCCCAGGTTTCGGCGCCATGGGGATGCGTGCCGGCGGCAAGGTCGAGGTAGAGGCCAAAGCGCATTCCGGCGCGCGTGGCGTGCTGCGCGGCGGCGCTCAGCGCCTCATGGGCGCGCCATTGCAGCCAGGCGTGAAACGCCATCTCTGCCGCCAGGTCCCGCGCGGCGGCGCGGACTGCCGGGCTGTCCGGATCTTGCAGCTCCGCCGGCCAGTCGCGCCAATAGGCGCCGTGACGGTCCGACAGGACCTGGTGCAGCGCGAACCGCTCCAGCGCCGCGCCTTCGCGGTCGCGAAAGGCGTGGAAAGCCGGTTCGGCGGTATCACGCTTGGCCCAGTCTGCACGCAGCTGCGCCAGCTTTTCCGGGATCGCCGCCGCAAAATCCACCAGTTTCGCCTGATCGGCGCTGGGCTGGCCGGTGGGAATATGGATCACGTTCAGCCGCCGACGATGCGAGGGCATATAGGGGCTGAAGGTGTCTTGCGCAGCGGGAAAGCCGGCATGTACCGGGTTCAGCCCGACAAAATCCCCACCGGCGGTGCCAACCGCCCGGGCAACCCTGCCCAGATCGGCGTAATCGCCGATCCCGCCGAGGCGGGGCGGGCGCAGGCCGGACAGCGGCAGCGTGACCCCCCAGGCGCGCGGCGGCAGCGGCAGC
>NZ_PGTB01000211.1 GCF_002786325.1 Pseudooceanicola lipolyticus
GACCGGCTGGCCCGGGCGGTGCCGGCCTGGCGGCGCACCCATGATGCCGTCGATGCCGAGCTGGGGGCGCTGTCGCCCGACCAGCTGCGCGCCGGGCTGAACGCCATCGCCTTCGGGGTCTAGAGCTGCAAATGTCGGCTGGAAATCCGCCGGAAAACCCCCGATAACAACAGTCTTCGCAACGGGGGGCAGGGCGGCTTGGCCGAGCTGAAACAGTTCGCAACCGGCGGATCGGTCCGCAAGAAATCCGCCGGCGTGCTGGGCGGGCTGGCCTGGGCTGTGGCCGCCGCCTGTCTGCTGCCAATGGTGGCGGTGGCGCTGGCCGCGGTGACCGGCGGCACCGACACGGTCGCGCATCTGCTGGGCACGGTGCTGCCGCGCTATACCGCCGCCACCCTGGCGCTGGTGGTGCTGGTCGCGGCGGGCACGCTGTCGCTGGGTGTCGGCGCCGCCTGGCTGGTGACGATGACACGTTTTCCCGGCGCACGGTTTTTCGAGGTGGCGCTGGTGCTGCCGCTGGCCTTCCCGGCCTATGTGCTGGCCTATGCCTATACCTTCATCCTCGACCATCCCGGCATCGTGCAGGCGACGCTGCGCCAGGTCACCGGCTGGGGGCCGCGCGATTACTGGTTCCCCGAGATTCGCTCGCTGGGCGGTGCCGCGGCAATGCTGGTGCTGGTGCTGTATCCTTACGTCTATCTGCTGGCGCGCACCGCCTTCCTGCAGCAAAGCTCGGCCGCCTTCCTGGCGGCGCGCACGCTGGGGCATTCCTCGTGGTCGGCCTTCTGGCGGGTCAGCCTGCCCACCGCGCGGCCGCTGATCGCCGCCGGCGTGTTGCTGGCGGTGATGGAAACCATCGCCGATTACGGCACGGTGGCCTATTTCAGCGTGCAGACCTTTGCCACCGGCATCTATACCAGCTGGTTCTCGATGGCCGACCGCGCCGCCGCGGCGCAGCTGGCGCTGTGCCTGCTGGGCTTTGCCCTGCTGTTGGCGGTGGTCGAGCGGGTGCAGCGCGGACGCGCCAAATACCACCAGGCCGGCAAGGCGCATATCGCGCTGCCGCCGGCGCAGCTGAGCGGCTGGCGGGCGCTTTGCGCGTTGCTGCTCTGCGCGGTGCCGGTCACCTTCGGCTTCCTGCTGCCGGTGGTGGTGCTGGTCACCATGGGGCTGGGATCGGAACAGAACCTGCTGTCGCGCCGCTATGTCGGGTTCATCACCAATTCGCTGACCCTGGCGGGCACCGCGGCCGTGGTCACGGTGCTGGCGGCGATTGCGGTGGGGTTCTACCAGCGGCTGCGCCCCGGCCTGTCCTCGGGGCTGGCCGGCTATGTGGCGCGGCTGGGCTATGCGGTGCCGGGCGGGGTGATCGCGGTGGGGCTGATGGTGCCCTTCGCCGCCTTTGACAACGCGCTCGATGCCTGGATGCGGGCGCGGTTCGACTATTCCACCGGGCTGCTGGTCACCGGTTCGATCTGGCTGCTGGTCGGCGCCTATATGGTGCGTTTCCTCGCTGCCGCGCTGGGCGCCTACGAGGGCGGGCAAAGCATGGTGCATGGCAACATGGACGCCGCCGCCCGCTCGCTCGGCCACGGCCCGGCGCGCACGCTGATGCGGGTGCATCTGCCGATCCTGACCCCCAGCCTGCTGACCGCGCTGTTGATCGTCTTTGTCGACGTGATGAAGGAACTGCCAGCGACGCTGATCATGCGGCCGTTCAACTATGACACGCTGGCGGTGCAGGCCTTCCGCCTGGCTTCGGACGAACGGCTGGAAGGCGCGGCGGTGCCGTCGCTGGTGATCATGGCGGTGGGGCTGCTGCCGGTGATCCTGATCTGCCGCCAGGTCGGCAAGAAGCGGTAATGCGGCGCGCGCTATTCCGCGGCGACGCCGGAATTATAGGAATAGGTCTTCCAGCTGGGCTTGTAATCGGCATCGGCCTGGTTGCCCCAGACGGTCCAGCCGTCGCGCACGCCGCGGCCGAACAGTTCCAGGTAAGGCCCCCAGGAACAGCTTTCGATCAGCTCGTATTGTTCGTCGGGCTTGCGCGAATGTTCCCGCTTGCGCGTCTGCAGCATGTTGACCTGCCGCCGTCCGGGCGCCAGCGTGCGGGCGTTGCGGCCACGGGTGCCGAACAGCAGCAACTCGGTCACATTGCGGAAATAGAAACCCACACCGCGCCCGTCGCTGCCGCCATCCTTGCGAATCTTGTGCCAGACGATGTTCGACTTGTATTCGAAGCCCCAGGATGACAGCACCCGCAGCCCGTCGGGCAGCAGCGCGTTGGGCACCCACAGATAACAATGCGCCGCCGCCTCCATATGCGCCGCCACCGGCAGGTCGCAGATCTCGTCCAGCGTCATCGTCGGATAGCGCGCCAGCCGCTTATGTTCCGGCGCCACCTTGCCGGTGCGGTTGGTAAACCGCCACGGCGGATCGGCCATGACGGTGCCGAACCGGTCAGCGCCCAGGAAATTGCGCAGGTCTTGTGCGGGTGAATTTGACATATCCAACATATAGCCTGCCTTTTCCGCCGCTGTCACGCCTCTGTTTCACCTCTGCGCGGCTTGACCATGCCGCAGCCCGAGCTGGAACAATAGTAGAACAGTGCTGCTTGCGCAAAGCTTAATGGCACCTCTGCGCGGTTTCGCGCCGGAGACGGAAATGTGATGCGTTCTGCTTGTGCAGGGCAGTGTACGCGCCTGCCGGCGGTGATATCATCAGCGCCGAAACCGGGCCAAGTCACGGAGTTTTCCAGGTGGTGTTCTCTCCCCAACTCGCCGAGATTCGCTTTGGCTGCGGCCTGTCGCCGGTGATCGCGCCGCCGGCCGCGCCGCAGGCGCTGCTGGACGGGCTGGCCGCGCCGGATGACATGGCGCAGGCGTTTCCGATCGAACGTTACGACACCTATCGCGCCTGGATCGCCCGCGCCAAGGAGGTCCGGCGCGGGACCATGCGCAGCAAGCGCAGCAAAGAGTCGGTCGACGCCTTCCGCAAGCTCAAGCAGGAACAGGCGCGGATCGGGCTGACCTGGACCGTGCACACGCTGATGCGCAGCACGATGAGCGCGACGCCCTTCCGCGAGCGGCTGGTCGCCTTCTGGAGCGATCATTTCACCGCCCATGGCAAGAACGGCATCCTCGCCACCGCCACCGCCCCCTATATCGAAGAGGCGATCCGCCCGCATATCGCCGGTTCGTTCGCCGAGCTGCTGATTGCCGCCAGCACCCACCCGCTGATGCTGCATTACCTCGACCAGGCCGCCTCGGTTGGCCCGGGCAGCCGCGCGGCGGCCAAGCAGGACAAACTGGAAGGGCTGAACGAAAACCTCGCCCGCGAGGTGATGGAGCTGCACACGCTGGGCGTCGGCGGCCCCTACGGCCAGCAGGACGTGCGCGAACTGGCCGAGCTGTTTACCGGCATGTCCACCACCCGCGACGGCGGCTTCCGCTTTGCCGAGGCCTATACCGAACCGGGCGCCGAAACCGTGCTGGGCCAAAGCTATGGCGGCCGCAGGGCCGGCATGGATCCGATCCGCGCGGCGCTGACCGACCTGGCGCGGCACCCGGCCACCGCGCGCCATATCGCCCGCAAGCTGGCGGTGCATTTCCACTCCGACACCCCGCCGGACGACCTGGTCGCCCATGTCGAGGCGCGGTTCATCGCCACCCAGGGTGACCTGCCGTCGGTCTATTCCGCGCTGCTGGAACATCCCGCCGCCTGGGACGAGACGCGCCACAACGTGAAACCGCCGGTCGATTTCGTCGCCAGCGCCTGGAGGGCGCTGGCGGTGCGCCCCGAGCGGATGGCGCGGATGAAACCCGGCGCGCTGCGCAAGCTGCTGGAACAGCCGCTGATCGCCATGGGCCAGCGCTGGCACCGCCCCAACGGGCCCGATGGCTGGCCCGAACAGGACGCGGCCTGGATCACCCCGCCGGGCGTGTCGGCGCGGCTGCGCTGGGCGCTGGCCGCCCCGCGCGAGCTGCAGCCCAACCTGCCCGATCCGCGCGTCTTCGTCGATCAGGCGCTGGGGCCGTTTGCCACCGAAAAGGTGCGCTTTGCCGCCACCGCCGCCGAAAGCCAGCCCGAGGCGATCGGCCTGGTACTGGCCTCGCCCGCCTTCCAGCGCCGATAGGAGACCGGCCATGACCCAAACTTTAAGCCGCCGCGCCTTTCTGGCCCGCTCCGCTCTGATCGGCTGTTCGGCGGCGGCCAGCCCGCTGCTGACCCCGATGAGCTTTGCCGCCGCCCCCTGGGACCGGCGGCTGGTGGTGATCATCCTGCGCGGCGCGATGGACGGGCTGGACGTGGTGCGCCCCTATGGCGCGGCGGAATATGCCGCGCTGCGCGGCCAGCTGGGCGGCGGGCCGGATCAGGGCGCCGCCGATCTCGACGGGTTCTTCGCGCTGCACCCGGCGCTGGCACCGCTGATGCCGCTCTGGTCCGCGGGCCAGCTGGGCTTTGTGCACGCGGTTTCGACCCCCTATCGCGACAAGCGCAGCCATTTCGACGGGCAAGACCTGCTGGAGGCGGGCACCGCCTCGCTGAGCGGCGTGCGCGACGGCTGGCTGAATCGGATGCTGTCCAAGGTGCCGGGGATCGAGGCGCGCACCGCCTTTGCCATCGGCCATGGCGAGATGAAAGTGTTGTCCGGCCCGGTGCCGGTGTCGGACTGGTCGCCCGAGGCCGACCTGGTGCTGACCCCGCAGGCGGTGCGCCTGGCCGAGATGATGATGGAGGACGACCCGGCCTTCCACGCGGCACTGAGCGAGGCGCTGATGCTGTCCTCGGGCGGCGAGACCGGCGCCATGGCCGAAACCGAAGCCGACAGCGGCATGATGGCGCTGCCGGCGCCGATGCGGGGCAAGGCACATCTGAAAGTGGCGGAATTTGCCGCCGAACAACTGCGCGGCGACACCCGCATCGCCTCGTTCTCGATCAACGGCTGGGACACCCACAACCGGCAGGACAAGGCGATCCAGCCGGCGCTGCAGCGGCTGGCCGACACCGTGCTGGGCCTGCAAGCCGGGCTGGGGGCCGAGATCTGGGGCAAGACCGCCATCGTCGCGATGACCGAATTCGGCCGCACCGCCCGCGTCAACGGCACCGGCGGCACCGATCACGGCACCGGCGGCGTGATGCTGCTGGCCGGCGGTGCGATCCGCGGCGGCAAGGTCTATGGCGACTGGCCCGGCCTGGCCG
>NZ_PGTB01000212.1 GCF_002786325.1 Pseudooceanicola lipolyticus
ACCGCCTTCATCAGCTTTGAACCGGTCGAGGGCTGCTGCTGACGCTGTGCGACCGCGAGACGCCGCTCTACCTGGCGCCGGGCCATGACGGGGCCGAGATCCGCAGCTGGATCGCCTTCCATACCGGCGCCCCGATCGTTGCGCCGGGCGCGGCGCGGTTTGCGCTGGGCGGTTGGGCGGCGCTGCAACCGCTTTCGGCCTATCCGGTTGGCACCGCGGATTATCCCGACCGCTCGACGACACTGATCGTCGAGATGGACCAACTGACCAGCCAGGGCGCGCGGCTGACCGGGCCGGGGATCGAAACTGCGGCGTTTCTGTCGCTGCCCGAGACCGCGGCGTTCCGGGCCAACCGGGCGCTGTTCCCGCTGGGGCTGGACTTTTTCTTCACCTGCGGCAGCGCGCTGGCGGCGCTGCCGCGCAGCACCGTCGTGGAGGAGGCCTGATGTATGTAGCGGTCAAGGGCGGCGAGCGCGCCATCGACAATGCCCATGCCTGGCTGGCCGAGGAGCGGCGCGGCAATCCCGAGATTGCCGAGCTGAGCCTGGCGCAGATTCGCGAACAGCTGGCCCTGGCGGTGAACCGGGTGATGGCGGAGGGCTCGCTCTATGATCCCGACCTGGCGGCGCTGGCGATCAAGCAGGCGCGGGGCGACCTGATCGAGGCGATTTTCCTGATCCGCGCCTATCGCACCACGCTGCCGCGCATCGGCCAGTCCGAACCGGTGGAAACCGGCGCGATGGTCTGCGACCGGCGCATCTCGGCCACCTTCAAGGATGTGCCCGGCGGCCAGGTGCTGGGCCCGACCTTCGACTACACCCACCGGCTGCTGGATTTCAAACTGGCCGCCGAGGGCGAGGTGCCGGCGGCGGAAGCCGCCACGCCCGACCTGGCCGACAAGCCGCGCGTGACCGGGTTCCTGAACCGCGACGGGCTGATCCAGGACGAGCCGGCCAGCGACACCGCGCCCCCCGACATGACCCGTCAGCCGATGGAATACCCGGCCGGCCGGGCGCTGCGGCTGCAGGCGCTGAGCCGCGGCGACGAGGGGTTCCTGCTGGGCATGGCCTATTCCACCCAGCGCGGCTATGGCCGCAACCACCCCTTCGTGGGCGAACTGCGCATCGGCACGGTCGAGGTCGAGATGGAGATCCCCGAGTTGGGCTTTGCCATTGGCATCGGCGAGATCACCCTGACCGAATGCGAGACCGTGAACCAGTTCGCCGGGTCCAAGACCGAGCCGCCGCAATTCACCCGTGGCTACGGCCTGGTTTTCGGCCAGACCGAGCGCAAGGCGATCTCGATGGCGCTGGTCGACCGAGCGCTGCGCTGGGAGGAACTGGGCGAGGATGATGTCGGCGCCCCGGCGCAGGACGAGGAATTCGTGCTGGCCCATTCCGACAACATCCAGGGCACCGGCTTTCTGGAACATATCAAGCTACCCCATTACGTCGATTTCCAGTCCGAGCTGGAGCTGGTGCGGCGGATGCGCGCCGAGGCGCTGGGCGCGCGCCAGGAGGCGGCGGAATGAGGTCAGAGCCAACCAAAGAGACTAAGATTGAAATGCTCTGCCAGGCGCCACTGCAGCGCGATGCAGATTCCGCCAATGCCACCAACCAGCAGTTCCATGCGACGGAGCCGCTTGGGGATGTTCTTGTGAGATTCAAGCAGCGTTTGCTGCATCTCTTCGTTTGTGAGCATCTGGTCGACCGTTCCTTGAGGGTAAGATGACAGATCAAGCCTATAACTTCGCCTATCTCGACGAACAGACCAAGCGGATGATCCGCCGCGCGTTGCTCAAAGCGGTGGCGATCCCCGGCTACCAGGTGCCCTTTGCCAGCCGCGAGATGCCGATGCCCTATGGCTGGGGCACCGGCGGCGTGCAGGTGACCGCCGCCTGCCTGACACCCGCGGACCGGCTAAAGGTGATCGACCAGGGCGCCGATGACACCACCAATGCGGTGTCGATCCGCAAGTTCTTTGAACGCACCGCAGGGGTCGAGACCACCGAACATACCTGCGAAGCGACGGTGATCCAGACCCGCCACCGCATTCCCGAAGCGCCGCTGGGCGAGGATCAGATCCTGGTCTACCAGGTGCCGATCCCCGAGCCGCTGCGCTTCCTGGAACCGCGCGAGACCGAGACGCGCCGGATGCACGCGCTGGAGGAATACGGGCTGATGCATGTGAAGCTGTACGAGGATATCGCCCGCAATGGCGAGATCGCCACCGCCTATGCCTATCCGGTGAAGGTGGAGGGGCGCTACGTGATGGACCCGTCGCCGATCCCGAAATTCGACAATCCCAAGCTGGAAAGCCGGGCGCTGCAGCTGTTCGGCGCCGGGCGGGAACAGCGCATCTACGCGATCCCGCCCTTCTCCCGGGTGGTGAGCCTGGATTTCGAGGATCACCCGTTCGACCCCTCGCGCGCCGATCATCCCTGCGCGCTTTGCGGCGCCGAGGATACCTATCTCGACGAGGTGATCGTCGACGATGCGGGCGGGCGGATGTTTGTCTGTTCGGATACCGATTATTGCGGCGCGCGCCGCGCGCAGGGCCACACCGGTGCCATGGCGGCGCCCTATGCGGAGGCCGGGGCATGAGCGGGCAAAAGTTTTCAGAAAACTTTTGCCAAGACTTTTCTGAAAAGTCTTGGCCCCCGGCGGCGGGCGCTGCGCCGCTGCTGCAGGTGCGCGACATTTCCAAGCGCTACGGCGCGCGGATCGGCTGCACCGACATTTCCTTCGATCTCTGGCCGGGCGAGGTGATGGGCATCGTCGGCGAAAGCGGCTCGGGCAAATCCACCCTGCTGGGCTGCCTCGCCGGGCAATTGCAGCCCGACAGCGGCGCGGTGCTGTTCGACACCCGCAGCGACGGCCCGCGTGACACCCTGACCATGTCCGAGCCGGAACGGCGGATGCTGGGCCGCACCGACTGGGCCTTCGTGCATCAGAACCCGCGCGACGGGCTGCGCATGACGGTGTCGGCCGGCGGCAATGTGGGCGAACGGCTGATGGCGGTCGGCGCGCGGCATTACGGCACCATCCGCGACCAGGCGACCGACTGGCTGGGCCGGGTCGAGATCGCCGCCGACCGGATCGACGACCGGCCCTCGGCGTTTTCCGGCGGCATGCAGCAACGGCTGCAGATCGCCCGCAACCTGGTCACCGCGCCGCGGCTGGTCTTCATGGACGAACCGACCGGCGGGCTGGACGTATCGGTGCAGGCGCGGCTGCTGGACCTGTTGCGCGGGCTGGTGCGCGAAATGGGGCTGTCGGCGATCATCGTCACCCATGACCTTGCCGTGGTGCGGCTGCTGGCCGACCGGCTGATGGTGATGAAGGGGGGGCGGGTGGTGGAAACCGGGCTGACCGACCAGGTGCTGGACGATCCCCAGCACGGCTATACCCAGCTGCTGGTCAGCTCGGTCCTGCAGGTCTGAGATGCTGTTCGCCTACCAGATCGAAGGCGACAAGCTGGCGCGCATGGCGCCCGAGGCGGATCTGGCCGCGGCCACCTGGATCGACCTCTACCGCCCGATGCCGCCGCAAAGCGCGGCGGTGGCGGCGCTGGGCATCGAGGTGCCCAGCCTGGACGAGATGGAAGAGATCGAGATCTCGGCACGGCTCTACCGCAATGCCGGCACCGAGGTGATGACCGTGGTGGTGCCGGGACTGTCGACCTCCAAGGCGCCGATGGCCGGACCGGTGACCTTTATCCTGGCGCCCGAGCGGCTGGTGACGGTGCGCCACCACGCGCCGCGCCCGTTCGAGACCTTTCCGGCCCGCGCCGACCGGTCGGGGCCGGGCTGCAGCAGCCCGGACCGGATTTTCCTGGGCCTGATCGAGGAAATCATCGGCCGGCTGGCCGACCTGATGGAGGGCACCGGCCGGGCGCTGGACGACATTGCGCGCACCGTGTTCGGCGGCCAGACCGGCAAGAACGGCGCGGTGCTGAAAGAGGCGCTGGTGTCGATCGGGCGCGAGGGCGAATTGCTGGGCCGGGTGCGGCTGTGCCTGCTGACGCTGGAACGCGCGCTGTCCTATTTCAGCCAGATTGCCGAGGGCCGGCCCGGCACCAAGGCGCTGAACCCCTTCATCAAGGGCGCGACGCGCGACATCCAGGCGCTGGGCGTGCATGCCGATTTCCTGTCGGCGCGGGTCAGCCTGGCCACCGACGCGACGTTGGGCATGATCTCGCTGGCGCAGAATGACACCGTGCGCATCCTGTCGGTGATCGCCGCGCTGTTCCTGCCGCCGACGCTGATCGCCTCGGCCTATGGGATGAATTTCGTCAACATGCCGGAACTGGCCCAGCCCTGGGGCTATCCCGCCGCGCTGGCGCTGATGGCCGGCTCGGCGGTGGTGACCTGGGTGATCCTGAAATGGCGCCGCTGGATATAAGGAGACCGGGATGATCCGGATCGAGAACCTGTCGAAAACCTTCACCCTGCACAACCAGGGCGGCGCCGCGATCGCGGTGATGCAGGGGGCGGAGTTCAGCGTCGCGCCCGGCGAATGTGTGGCGCTGACCGGCAATTCGGGGGCCGGAAAGTCGACGTTGATGCGGATGATCTATGGCAATTACCTGGCCGCTTCGGGTGCGATCCTGGTCGGCGGGGTCGACGTGGCCCGCGCCGAGCCGCGCGAGATCCTGGCGCTGCGGCGCCGGACGCTGGGCTATGTCAGCCAGTTCCTGCGCGTGGTGCCGCGGGTGCCGACGGTCGAGGTGGTGGCCGAGCCGCTGCTGGCGCTCGGCGAAGACCGCGCAACCGCGCTGGAGCGCGCGCGCGCCTTGCTGACGCGGCTGCGCATCCCTGAAACTCTGTGGGGACTCAGCCCGACCACCTTTTCCGGTGGCGAACAGCAGCGGGTGAACATCGCCCGCGGCTTTGCCCATGATTATCCCGCCCTGCTGCTGGACGAGCCGACCGCCAGCCTGGATGCCGCCAATCGCGAGACGGTGCTGGACCTGATTGCCGAGGCCAAGGCGCGCGGCGCGGCGATCATCGGCATCTTTCACGATGTCGAGGCGCGCGACCGCGTCGCCGACCGCGCGATCGACGTGTCGCGCTTTGCGCCGAAGGCGGCGTGATGGCGGGGCGGCTGTTTGCGATTGTCGGCCCGTCGGGGGTGGGCAAGGACACGCTGATGGCGGCGGCCCAAGCCGCGCGGCCCGGCCT
>NZ_PGTB01000213.1 GCF_002786325.1 Pseudooceanicola lipolyticus
TAGTCGCGGTGCTGGCGCTGGCGGCGCTGGCGCTGCCGGCGGGGGCGGTGCAGCCCGACGAGGTGCTGGATGACCCGGCGCTGGAGGCGCGGGCCCGCGAGATCAGCAAGGGGCTGCGCTGTCTTGTCTGCCGCAACGAAAGCATCGACGAAAGCAATGCCGACCTGGCCCGCGACCTGCGGCTGGTTCTGCGCGACCGGCTGGTGGCGGGGGACAGCGATGAACAGGCGGTGGCCTTCATCGTCGACCGCTACGGCGAATACGTGCTGTTGAAACCCACGGCGACCGGGGCCAACCGGCTGCTCTGGGCGGCGGGACCGCTGATGTTGCTGCTGGCGGGGGGCGTCGCCTATGGCTTTCTGCGCGGACGGGCCCGCGCCGGAAGCGAGGCGCGGCTGAGCGCTGCCGAAGAGGAACGGCTGCGCCAGATTCTGGACGAGTGACGTCCGGTTTCGCTTTTCACTGCCGCGCCGTTGCGTCACCTTGCGCCCGAGCAATGCAGAAGGGGCGGAGACATGGACTATCAGACGATCACCCTTGAAGAGGCCGATGGCATCGCGGTTCTGACCCTGAACCGGCCTGACAAGATGAACGCGCTGACCGCGCAGATGCGGGCGGAAATTGCCTATGCGATGCGCGCGGCCGCCAATACCGCGCGGGTGGTGGTGGTGACCGGCGCGGGGCGGGCCTTCTGCACCGGGCAGGACCTGGGCGACAGCGGCGATGCCACCCAGATCGACCTCGAGCGCACGCTGCGCGACGAATACACGCCGATGCTGCAAAGCATCTATGACTGCCCGGTGCCGACCATCGCCGCGGTGAACGGCCCTGCCGCCGGGGCCGGGGCCAGCCTGGCGCTGTCGATGGACGTGGTGATCGCCACCGAAAGCGCCTATTTCCTGCAGGCCTTCACCCGCATCGGGCTGATGCCGGATGCCGGCGGCACCTGGTTCATGCCGCGCCAGATGGGCATGGCCAAGGCGATGGGCGCAGCGCTGTTCGCCGACAAGATTTCCGCCCGGCAGGCCGATGACTGGGGCCTGATCTGGGAGGCGGTGGCGGATGACGATTTCGACGCGCAATGGCGCGCCCGCGCCAGCCACCTGGCCAAGGGGCCGACGCGGGCCTATGGCGCGGTCAAACAGGCAATCCGCAACAGTTTCGAGGCCACCTTGCCCGACCAGCTGGCCACCGAGGCGCATCTGCAGGGCGAATGCGGCCGTTCGCGCGATTTCCAAGAAGGCGTCGTGGCGTTCATGGAAAAACGCCCGCCGGTGTTCGAAGGGCGCTAATTCGCCCGGGCTTACCCCCGTCCGGACCCATCTGTCGAAGGGCGGTTCCGGTTCAAATAAAAACCCCCGTCAAAGGACGGGGGTTTTTTTGTGCTTTTGCGGTGTCTCAGCGGTTCTCGATGTCGACGTAATCGCGCATCGATTCACCCAGGTACAGCTGACGCGGGCGGCCGATTTTCATCTGCGGATCGGCCAGCTGTTCCTTCCACTGCGAAATCCAGCCGACGGTGCGCGACAGTGCGAAGATCGGAGTGAACATCGAGGTCGGGAAGCCCATCGCCTCGAGGATGATGCCCGAGTAGAAATCGACATTCGGGAACAGCTTCTTCTCGGAGAAATACGGATCCTCCAGCGCCTGCTTTTCCAGCTCCTTGGCGACCTGCAGGATCGGGTTGTTCTCGACCCCCAGCAGATCCAGCACCTCGTCGGCAGACTGCTTCATCACCTTGGCGCGCGGGTCGAAGTTCTTGTAGACCCGGTGGCCAAAGCCCATCAGGCGGAACGGGTCGTTCTTGTCCTTGGCGCGGGCGATGTATTCGGGGATGCGGTCGACCGAGCCGATCTCTTTCAGCATCTCCAGGCAGGCCTGGTTGGCGCCACCATGGGCCGGACCCCACAGGCAGGCGATGCCGGCGGCGATACAGGCAAACGGGTTGGCGCCCGAGGACGAGGCCAGGCGCACGGTCGAGGTCGAGGCGTTCTGCTCGTGATCGGCATGCAGGGTAAAGATCCGGTCCATCGCGCGCGACAGGATCGGGTTCACCTCGTATTCGTCGGCCGGAACCGAGAAACACATGCGCAGGAAGTTGGACGCATAGTCCAGGTCGTTGCGCGGATACACGAAGGGCTGGCCGATATGATATTTATAGGCCCAGGCGGCAATCGTCGGCATCTTGGCGATCAGCCGGATCGAGGCGACCTCGCGCTGCCAGGGATCCGAGATGTCGGTGGAGTCGTGGTAGAAGGCCGACATTGCACCCACCACGCCGACCATCACCGCCATCGGGTGCGCGTCGCGGCGGAAGCCACGGTAGAAATAGGTCATCTGCTCGTGCAGCATGGTGTGCATGGTGACGCGAGCTTCGAAATCCTCCAGCTGCGTCGCGGTCGGCAATTCGCCGTAAAGCAGCAGGTAGCACACTTCTAGGTAGTGCGATTTTTCGGCCAGCTGGTCGATCGGGTACCCCCGGTGCAGCAGTTCGCCCTTGTCGCCGTCGATAAAGGTGATGGTGCTGTCGCAGCTTGCCGTCGAGGTATAGCCGGGGTCGTAGGTGAATACGTTGGCCTGGCCATAGAGCTTGCGGATATCCAACACGTCGGGTCCGGCCGTCGGCGAGAGAACGGGAACATCATAGGTGTTCCCGTCAAGGGTAAGTTGCGCCGTTTTTTTTGTTTCTGTCATGAGTACTCCCTTCCTCTCAGGTGCGCGAAGACCAGATGGCCGGTTCGCCCGGGCAGTTGCTGCGGCCTGCGCAGCTCAGGTGGTATTGGCCGCGTGTAACCCAATTGCGAAGATCGGGCCGATCAGGCGGCATCAGTCAGCCGCGCCAGAACTTCGTCCTGTCCCAGCACAAGCATCATATCGAACACGGAAGGCGTTACCGCGCGGCCGGCCAGCACCGCCCGTAATGGGCCTGCCAGCTTTCCGAACTTGGTGCCCTGCGCCTCGGCAAAGCCGTTCAGGACCGCCTCCAAATCGTCACGGGTCCAGCTAGCATTTCGCAGATGCGGCGTCAATTCATTCAGTATACCATTGGATACTGAATCGAGTGCCTTTTTCGCTTTCTCATCCGCCTCGACCGGGCGAGAGGTCAGTACAAAGTGCGCTTTTTCAAGCAGTTCGGGAAATGTTCGCGCCCGGTCCTTCAGGCAGAACATGGCGCGTTCCAAATCCGCCGCCTGCTGGTCGCTCAGCGCCGGCCGACCGGCGGCGTCCAAATAGGCCTGGATCTCTTGCCGCAGCGCGGCATCGTCGCTGATCGCCATGTGCTGACCACAGAGGTTTTCCAGCTTCTTCACGTCGAACCGCGCCGGGCTTTTGCCGATTCCGTCCAGGTCGAACCACGCCTTGGCCTGGTCGTCGGTGAAAAATTCGTCATCGCCATGGCTCCAGCCCAGCCGCGCGAGATAGTTGCGCATGCCGGCCGCGGGATAGCCCATGGCCTGGTATTCCTGCGCCCCCAGCGCGCCGTGGCGCTTGCTGAGCTTCTTGCCGTCGGGCCCGTGAATCAGCGGGATATGCGCCCAGACCGGCACCTGCCAGCCCATCGCCTGATAGATCATCATCTGCCGGGCGGCGTTGTTCAGGTGGTCATCACCACGGATCACATGGGTCACCCCCATGTCGTGATCGTCGACCACCACCGCCAGCATATAGACCGGCGTGCCGTCCGAGCGCAGCAGGATCATATCGTCCAGCTGATCGTTGCGGATACGGACATCGCCCTGCACCTGGTCGCGGATTACCGTTTCGCCCTCCTGCGGGGCACGGATGCGGATGGCATAGGGCGCGTCGGGCTGGCTGGCCGGATCTGCATCGCGCCAGGGCGAGCGGAACAGGGTTGACCGGCCCTCGGCCTTGGCCGCCTCGCGAAAGGCGGCAATTTCTTCAGGGGTGGAGAAACATTTGTAGGCCTTGCCCTCGGCCAGCAGCTGCTGCGCCACCTCGGCATGACGCTCGGCGCGGGCGAACTGGCTGATCACTTCGCCATCGTGATCCAGGCCCAGCCAGGACAGGCCCTTGAGGATCGCCTCGGTGGCCTCGGGGGTCGAGCGGGCGCGGTCGGTATCTTCGATGCGCAGCAGGAACTTGCCGCCGCGCGCGCGGGCATAGAGCCAATTGAACAGCGCCGTGCGTGCCCCGCCGATATGCAGAAAGCCGGTCGGCGAGGGGGCAAAACGGGTGACGACCGCGTCGGACATGGGGGGATTTACCTTATGTTAACCAGGCGGGGTTAGAGTGTGGCCTGTCTATCGGGCCGGACGGCAGGGGGCAAGCATGGGCGCGTGGCTGACTTGGGGCAGTTCCGTGTTGCTGGCCCAGCGGGGCTTCCTGTTTCCTTGGGCACCGGTCGCCCTGTCTTTGGGTATCGGTGCCTATTTCGCGCTGAGGGTTGAACCGGGCGTACCGCTTTATGGCGGGCTTGGGCTCCTTGGCGCCGGGGCCGTTGCGGGCGCGGCCCTGAGGCCCGGCGGTTGGTCGGCGATGGGCTGGGGCGTCGCGCTGGCCGCCGCCGGGTTCTGCCTGGCCGGGCACCGGACCGCCCAGATGGGTGGTCCGATGCTGGGCTGGCGCTATTACGGCCCGGTGGAGGGGCGTGTTGTCGGGCTCGACCGGTCGGCCTCGGATGCGGTGCGCGTCACCCTGGATCGGGTGGTGCTGGAAAACACCGCGCCCGGGCGAACGCCGGCGCGGGTGCGGCTGTCGCTGCACGGGCCGCCGGCCGATCTGCTGCCCGGGCAACGGATCATGACCACCGCGCATCTGTCACCGCCGCAGGGCCCGGCCGAACCCGGCGGCTTTGATTTTCGCCGCCACGCCTGGTTTCTGCAGCTGGGCGCGGTGGGCTACACTCGCAATCCGGTGCTGACCGTTGCTCCCGCGGGGGAAGGGCGGGCCGGGCTGCACATCTTCGCGCTGCGCATGGCGGTGTCGCGTCACATCCGGGCCGCGCTGCCGGGCGAGGCGGGCGGCTTTGCCGCGGCTGTCACCTCGGGCGACCGCAGCGGCGTGGGGCAGGGCACGCTGCACGATTTGCGGGCCAGCAACCTGGCGCATCTGCTGGCGATCTCGGGGTTGCATATGGGCCTGCTGGCGGGGTTCGTCTTTGCCAGCTTGCGGCTGATGATGGCGGCGGTGCCGCCGCTGGCGCTGCGCCTGCCTCTGCG
>NZ_PGTB01000214.1 GCF_002786325.1 Pseudooceanicola lipolyticus
AGCCGCAGGGCCCCAGCTTTGCCGCCAACCTGGCCGCGCAGGTCAAGGGCGTGCAACTGACCGAGGGCACCACCCGCGTCGAACTGGCGCCGCGCGGGCTGGGCGGGCTGGAAATCGACGTCGCCACCGACGACCAGGGCGGGTTGAAAGTGATCATCCGGGCCGAGAATCCCAGCGTGCTGCAGGCGCTGCGCGAAGGGCGCGAGGCGCTGCTGGCGGTGCTGCGTGACAGCGGCGCCGAGGTGCAGGACTCGGCCCTGGGGTTTGAAAATTTCGGCCGCGACAGCCGCCAGCAGACCCCGCAGGACCAGCCTCAGGGCGACGCCGCCGCCGCCCCGGCGGAAGACGACCTTCCCGCCGACGCCCCCGCGCCGGTGGCCGCCCCCCTGCCCGAGGGGCAGGTCGACATCATCACCTGACGCGCAGAGAGAGACCCGGCCATGACCATCGACACCGCAACACTGGGCAGCACCATCACCGCCTCGGCCACCGCCAGCGGCGAGGCCCAGACCCGGCTGGAAGAGGATTACACCAATTTTCTCAAGCTGCTGACGGCGCAGATCTCCAACCAGGACCCGCTGGAACCGATGGATGCCAGCACCTTTGTCAGCCAGCTGGCCCAGCTCTCGCAGGTGGAACAGACCATCGCGGTCAATGCGAATCTGGAAGACATCACCAACCGGCTGGCCACCACCGGGGCGATGGCCGATATCGGCCTGATCGGCCGCGAGGTCACGCTGGAGACCGACCAGGTCGAACTGCTCAACAGCAGCGCAAGCTTCGATTATGAGCTGGGCTATGCCGCCGACAGCGTCACCGCCCGCATCCTAGCCGCCGACGGCACCGTGGTCCGCGAGATCGAGGGGCTGCCCGGCACCATCGACCAACTGCACAACGTGCGCTGGGACGGGCTCGATTCCGAGGGGCTGCCGGTGCCGGACGCGGTGTTCACCGTCGAGATCCAGGCCGAAACCGCCGAGGGCGACGCCATCCCGGCCAGCACCTATGCCGCCACCACGGTGGAAGAGGTCAGCTTTGCCACCGGATCGGCACTGCTCAAGCTGCGCAATGGCAGCGAGGCGGCCTCAACGCAGGTGGTGGCGATCCAGTGATGTTTTCGCGGGCAGGTTCGATCACGGGAAGCTGGCAAAAGTTTCCTGAAAACTTTTGCCCCCGCCCCGAGCTTGCCGCGCCGCCTCAGCTGCGCGGCACGTCTTTCTTGTAAAGCGTCAGGAACAGCACTTCCTGGGTCTCTGAGAAGCGCGCGCGCAGATCCTCGGTCAGGGTTTCCGACAGCCAGTCGGAATCCAGCGCCGCCCGGCGCATGCGCGGGTTTTCCGCCGCCTTGCGGAACGAGGCCAGGATCACGTCGCGCAGGCGCACCGCGTTTTCCGAGATCCGGTAATGCGCCGCGGTTTCGGAATCCTGCATCGCCACGCCCAGATCGGCCACCACATAGGTCACGCTTTGCGGCCGGTAGACCGGCACGGTGAGCGAGCCCAGCTTGACCACATTACGTGAATCCTGCTTCGGCGGCTTCGGCGTGTCCGGTTCACCCTCGGCACGGGCCAGCTGCACCGGCGGCTCGGCGCTGTCCTGCGTCGCGCTGTCGGCCGTCGGTTGCGGCGCGGCCTTGGCGGCGGCGCCAAACAGCGCCTCCTGCGGATCGGTCGGCGCGGCTTCGGCCAGATGCTCGGTGGCCTCGGCGGCGGGCAGGCTGTCGCCCAGAAACACGCCAGCACCAAAGCCGCCGCCGACGCATAGCATCGGCAGTGCTGCCATCAGAATCAGCGTTTTCTTCATCACGAGCCCCGTTTCCTTGCCTCAGGAGCTCATTAACCGCGATTCTCCGGCAGAAGTTTTGCCCTAGAAAGGCAAAATTATGTCCAGTGCACCCTCGCCATAGCTGCGCCGCTGCTGGCGCGAGATCTGGCCGCGTCCGCCATAGGTGATGCGCGCCTCGGCCATCTTTTCATAGGGGATGGTGTTGTTCATCTGCACGTCTTCGGGGCGGATCAGGCCCGCCACCCGCAATTCGCGCAGTTCCGAATTCACCTTCACCTCCTGGCGCCCGGCCACCACCAGGTTGCCGTTGGGCAGTTCCTGCACCACCAGCGCCGCCACTTTCAGGCTGATCTCTTCCTCGCGGTCGATGGTGCCGGCACCCAGGGCCGACAGCTGCGACGAGATATCGACAATATCGTCGCTTGGCAGATCCTCGGGGTCGACGCCGGGCAGGATCTTGTCGATCTGCGACCCATAGCCGAAGAATTTCGGAAAGCCGATCGACCCGCCCCCGGTCCGGGTCCGTCCCGAGGCATTGGTCAGGCTGGCCTCGTCGTCGATCTCGATGACGATGGTCAGGATATCACCCACCCGGCGGGCGCGCTGATCGGCAAAGAAGCCGCCCGATCCCGGCGCCCAGAGCGAGGCGCGCTCGGCCCGCACCGGGGTGCGCGGGGTTTCCGGCGGCGGCATCGGCACGCTGACCATCGTCGCCTCGGGCATGGTCTGCGAATTGAAATCGATGCCGGACACCGACGGATCCTGGTTGAACGGGTCCTTGCCGCACCCGGCCAGGATCAAAGACAGGGCCAGCGGCGGCAGGGCGGCCTTGGCGGCAAAACGGCTCATCTGATAATCTCCACGCGCCCGTCGGCCCGGGCGATGCCGGTGACCAGCGCATTGCTGACGAGGTTGACTACACGAACTTCCTGCCCGCGATGGGCATCGCCCAGGGCGCGGCCGGGCGCCGACAGCGCCAGGCGACCGTCGTCGAATTCGATCGACACCTTGTCGCCCCGCGCGATCACCAGCGGTTCGGCCACCGATTGCGCCATGATCGGCCGGCCGCGCGGCAGCATCCGCTTGACTTCCTTGCCGATCAGCCGGGCGCTGTCGGTCAGGGCAAAGCTGCCCAGCCGCGCATAGGGCAGTTCGACCATCTGCAGATCGGCTTCGCGCAACATCTCGCCCGGCATCATCTTGCGCAGCGGCACTGGCACCTCCAGCGTCAGGATCGCCAGCCCCTGCAACCGGGTCACGCCGCCATCGGCGCGCACCGCATTGGCCAGGAACTGGCCGGTGGCGCGGTCCATCCAGAAGGCCGAGATCAGCTCGGCCTCGGAAATCCCGGCCGATTGCAGGGTGATGCGGAAATCGGCGTCTTCGGGCAGTTCCGGGCCAAAGCTGTCGCGGGCCTTTTCGGCCACCAGCTCGGCCACCGGCACCGCCGCAACCGGCAGGGCGGCCAGCGCCAGGATCACAGCGGCAAAGACGGCGCGCAGCATGTCATTTCACCTGGTTGGTGGTCGACATCATCTGGTCGGCGGTCTCGATTGCCTTCGAATTCATCTCATAGGCCCGCTGCGCCGAGATCAGATCGGTGATCTGCTGGATGATGTTGACGTTGGAATTCTCCAGGAACCCCTGCCGGATCATGCCGACGCCGGGATCGCCCGGCACCGCCTGCAACGGATCGCCCGAGGCGTTGGTCGCCTCCATCAGGTTGTTGCCCAGCGGCCGCAGACCGGCCTCGTTGATAAAGGTGGTCAGCGTCAGCTGGCCCAGCTCCACCGGCACCGGATCATCGCCGACATAGGCGCTGACGATGCCCTGCTCGTTGATCTCCAGATTGACGGTATTTTCCGGCACCACCAGCCCGGGATCGACGGTATAGCCCTGCAAGGTGACGATCTCGCCCTCGGGCGACAGCTGGAACGACCCGTCGCGGGTATAGGCCTGGTTGCCGTCGGGCAGATTCACGGTGAAATAGCCGCGCCCCTCCACCGACACATCCAGCTGATTGTCGGTCGGCATCAACCCGCCCTGGGTGTTCAGCCGCACGGTGCCCACGGTGCGCACGCCCAGCCCGACATCGACGCCGGTGGGCCGGGTGGTGCCCTGTTCTGCGGTCACCGCGCCCTCGCGGGTGCGGCTGTCATAGATCAGGTCCTGGAACGCGGCGCGGCTGGATTTGAAGCCGGTGGTATTGGCATTGGCGATGTTGTTGGAAATCACGTCGACATTCGTCTGCTGCGCCATCATGCCCGTGGCGGCAATGCCCAAAGCCCGCATTGGTTATCTCCCTTACACGTTCTGGCCAAGTTTCTGCAGCGTATCGCGCCGCAGGTCGTCTTCGGCCGTCATCAGATTGACCGCGCGCTCATAGGCGCGCTGGATTTCCATCAGCCGGGTCATCTCGACCACCGGCTCGATATTGCTGCGCTCGATCGAGCCCTGCACCACCTCGGTTTCCAGCGCCGCGATCTGCACCGCCGGCGCCGCACCCTCGGCGCGCACGAACATGCCGTTGCCGATCCGCTCCAGCGATTGCAGCTCGGGCAGGTCGAACACGCCGATCTGCGCGATCACCCCGCCATCGGCGGTCGAAATCGTGCCATCGCGCGAGATCACCACGTCGCCGGTGCCCGGCGGCAGGGCGATCTCGCCACCGCCGGCATCCAGAACCATCGACCCGCTCAGGGTCATCAGGTCGCCCTGCGGGCTGGTCACGAACCGCCCGTCGCGGCCATAGGCCATGTCGCCCTCGGGGGTGCGATAGGAAAACCACCCCTTGCCCAGCAGCGCCACGTCCAGCGGGTTGCCGGTTTCGCTCAGCGGCCCCTGCCGGTCATCGAGATACGAGCCGGAATCGAGCACGAAGCTGACATCCTCGGTCACCTGCGGATCGGCGGAATCGTGCAGATAGCTTTCAAAGACGATGTGTTCGCCCTTGAACCCGGCGGTGTTGGCATTGGCGATGTTGTTGGCGGTCACGTCCAGATCCCGCTGCATGGCCTGGGCCAGGGACAGGGCGACGTAATTGGAGTTATCCATCAAATACCTACCGGGAAGCGCAAATGGCCGTGCATCTCTTCTTGTGTATCATGAAATTTATCATAGAATAACGCAAGGACTTTAATGAAGAACGCGGGCAATTTTGCAGAATAATACTTGGATATCCATGTTTACCTTGGGGCTGATCTTTGCATCGGCGCCGGGGCTTGCGATGACCGAGGCGCCCGCGGAAACGGCGCCGCTGCCGGTGCTGCAGCTGGCGCAATACCCGCCGCTGGGGTTTCTGAAAGACCGGCGGGCGCTGGAAGCCGCCCTGACCGAACGGCGCGCGCAGCATGGCGCCGACAGCCC
>NZ_PGTB01000215.1 GCF_002786325.1 Pseudooceanicola lipolyticus
CAGGGGCACAAGCCGGTCGGGGTGCTGGACGCTCCCGGCGAGGCCGACCTGACCGCGCATGTGGATTTCGAGGCGCTGGCGCTGGCGGCGGCCGAACCGGGCTGCGCCTATACCCGCCTGACCCCGCAGGGCGTGTTCCTGGAACGCCTCGGCATCACCCAGCGGGCGCAGGCGCTGGCCGCCGCGCATGGCGGATCATCGCAGGCCGAGGTCGCCGCCGCGCATCGCCGGTTGACGCACCCGGCGGAAATGGGAAACCTGTTTAAGGTGCTCGGCCTCTTCCCGCAAGGCGCCGCGCCGCCACCCGGACTGAACACATGACACTGGAAATTCTTACCTCACCCCAGCTTGCGCCGATCCGGCACGGGTTTTTCACCCGCCGCGGCGGCGCCTCGTCCGGTGTGTTCACCGGGCTGAACTGCGGCACCGGCTCCTCGGATCAGAGCGAGATCGTCGCCATCAACCGCGCCCGCGTTGCCGAGGCGATGGAGGTCAGCCCCGAGGCGCTGGTTTCGGTGCACCAGGTCCATTCCGCCGATGTGGCAACCGTCGATGCGCCGGTCCCCGTCAAGCCGCGCGCCGATGCGCTGGTGACGGCCACGCCGGGGATCGCCTTGTCGGTGCTGACCGCGGATTGCCAGCCGGTGCTGTTTGCCGACGCGCAGGCGCAGGTAATCGGCGCCGCCCATGCCGGCTGGCGCGGCGCGCTGGACGGCATCTTGGAGGCGACGCTCCACGCGATGGAAGAGCTTGGCGCCGAACGCGCCAACATCTGCGCGGTGATCGGGCCCAGCATCAGCCAGCGCGCCTATGAGGTCGGGCCGGAATTCGTCGACACCTTCCTGATGGACGATCCTGAAAACGCCCGATTCTTTGCCGGCGGCAATGGCGACCGGATGCAGTTCGACCTGCCCGGATTCGGCCTGCACCGGCTGCGCCGCGCCGGGGTCGGCGCGGCGGAATGGACCCGCCACTGCACCTATTCCGACGCCGACCGCTTCTATTCCTACCGCCGCAGCGTGCACGCGCGGGAGGCCGATTACGGCCGGCTGATTTCGGCCATCCGGCTGTAGCGCCGGGCCGAATTGTGGCCAATTCTGGCCCGCTGCGCCGGGGCGCACGACCGGTTCGCGGCAGGTCGGGCGAGATTTCCCCTTCATTTTCAGAGAATTTTACAGGCGCCGCCCCTGGTCGGGCCCGCTGTGCCCATGGCGGGAAAAGCCCACCCTGCGACAAATCCCTGCCCGATTGCACCGCAAGATTGGGGCCAGCCCATACGGCACGCCATCAAGACTCGGCAAGGAGCACGACCAGATGAAACCCAAAACCCGCTTTATCAAATCGGTTGTCGAAACCGCGCGCAAATCCGATGTGCAATTGCCGTGGGAACGCGGACCGCGCCGCAAGGAAACCATCGCCCGCCGTCAAGCCGCTGCCGCCGAAACCCACCGCCGCGTGTTGCACTGATCCTGGAACGGCGGGGGCAAAGCGCTTCCCCCGCTCTGAACAGATACCCGCCTGGCCTGCGCTCCGGCGGGTATTTTCAATTTTGGGGATTCTTTCCGGCACGATCCTGCCGATGAGAATCAGCAAATGTGGCAGAACTACCGACCTCTTCGCGAACAATCCCCAGTTGAAAAGGAAGATTGGTCTTCGTTCCGTCGTCAATATTTCCTATTTTTTGACAATTTGAGCAGAATTCCGCCATTTAGTCAGCATTGCAGATCACGACAACTTCTTATGTCGATCTGTCGTTGTCGGTGGGGGCCGACGAGAGATTCGACCCGATATGAAAGGGCCGACCTATTATGACGATCCCCGCCTCGCTGCCGCGTGCGGCTCAACGCGCTATTAGAACTGTTTCTCCTGCCCTGAACGATCCCGCCGCCCTGCGCGCCCGTCCCAAGCAGCAATTACGCCGCTACGAGGTCAGTGCCCTGCTGCCGAACGGTTCGGTCTCGACCACGCGCCATATTGCTCCGGCGCTGCCGCTGTTCGAAGATGCCTTCTGCGCCTTTTCGCGCGGTTCGCTGATTGAAACCGAATTCGGCCCCGTCGCGATCGAGGATTTGCAGCCCGGCGACCGGGTGATTACCGGCGACGGCACCACCCAGACCCTGTTGTGGAAAGGCAGCACGATGATCGTTCCGGCCCGGCCCGGCCCGAACGGTCGCAACATGCGCCTGACCCGGATCATGGCCGACGCCTTCGGCATGCAGCGCCCGCTGGCCTTTGTGGTTGCCGGCCCCTCGGCCCGCATCCTGCACACGCCCGGCCACCTGCGCGGCACCTATGGCAACACCCCGGTGCTGACCCCGGTTCAGGAATTCATCGACGGCAACGGCATCATCGAAACCGCGCCGCCCGCCGCGGTCGAGCTGTTTCACATCTGCCTGCAGCGGCACAGCACCGTGCGGGTCGGCGGTATCGAGTTCGAAACCTATCATCCGGGAGAAAATGCCGCGCGCACCGTCAGCCACCCGATGCGCTCGCTGTTCTTCAACCTGTTCGCCCATGCCGAACAGTTCGGCGATTTCGGCCCGCAGGTCTTTCCCCGCATTGTCGACGAGATGAACGACGCCCTGAGCGCCTGAGCGCTCAGGCCTCGCGGCCCAGCCGCTCTTCCAGCACGTCGAAGGGCACGCCAGGCTCATCCTTCGCCACCCGGATCACCAGCGAGGTCTTGACGCTGGCCACGTTCGGCGTGGTCAGCAGCGCGCCGGTCAGAAAGCTCTGGAAAGTGCTCAGATCAGGCGCGACGCATTTCAGGATGAAATCCACCTCGCCGTTCAGCATGTGGCATTCGCGAACCAGCGGCCAGGCCCGGCAGCGGTTCTCGAAGGCGCTCAACTCGGCCTCGGCCTGGCTGTCCAGCCCGACCAGCGCAAAGACCTGCACCTCGAATCCCAGCTCGCGCGCATTGACATCGGCATGATAGCCGCCGATAAGGCCGGCCTCTTCCAGCGTGCGCACCCGCCGCAGGCAGGGCGGCGCGGAAATGCCCACGCGGCGCGCAAGCTCGACATTGGTCATCCGTCCGTCAGCCTGAAGTTCGGACAGGATTTTTCGGTCGATCGGATCAAGTCGAGTTGTTACCATTACACGTACCCCGGAAATTTTTCCCGTTTATTACAGGTGATGCGCCCGATGCGCAATAATCTTTCGTAACTGCGCAATTTTCTTCTCGCCCCTCCCTCCGAACCACACGCCGGGCGGTACCGCGTCGCGGTCCAGGGCTTTAAGCCCGGCGCCGGCCGCTCTATATGGGGACAACGGCGCATGCGGCGCCCGGTCTGCACAGTTGAGGGATGTCATGGCTGATACACGCCACACCAAGGTTCTGATCATCGGCTCCGGCCCGGCCGGATATACCGCCGGCGTCTATGCCGCGCGGGCGATGCTGGAACCGATCCTGGTGCAAGGCATCGAACCCGGCGGGCAGCTGACCACCACCACCGAGGTCGAGAACTGGCCCGGCGATACCGAGGTGCAGGGCCCCGACCTGATGGTGCGGATGGAAGCCCATGCCAAGGCGATGGGCACCGAGGTCATCGGTGATATCATTTCCGATCTCGACCTGTCCAAACGCCCCTTCACCGCCAAGGGCGACAGCGGCACCACCTATACCGCCGACGCGGTGATCCTGGCCACCGGCGCCCGCGCCAAATGGCTGGGCCTGCCGTCCGAGGACAAGTTCAAGGGCTTCGGCGTTTCCGCCTGCGCCACCTGCGACGGCTTCTTTTATCGCGGCCAGGAGATCGTGGTGATCGGCGGCGGCAACACCGCTGTGGAAGAGGCGCTGTTCCTGACCAATTTCGCCTCGAAGGTCACGCTGATCCACCGCCGCGACGAACTGCGCGCGGAAAAGATCCTGATCGACCGGCTGATGAAGAACCCGAAAATCGAACCGCTGTGGCACCACGTTCTGGACGAAGTGGTTGGCACCGACGCGCCGCTGGGGGTCGAAGCGGTGCGGGTCAAGCACGTGGAAACCGGCGAGATCACCGAGATCCCGGCCAAGGGCGTGTTTGTCGCCATCGGCCACGCCCCGGCGAACGAGCTGGTGAAAGATGTGCTGGAACTGCACAATGGCGGCTATGTCAAGGTCAAGGCCGGGTCGACCGAAACCTCGGTGCCCGGCGTGTTTGCCGCCGGCGACCTGACCGACCACAAGTATCGCCAGGCCGTGACCAGTGCCGGCATGGGCTGCATGGCCGCGCTGGATGCCGAGCGTTTCCTGGCCGAACACGGGGTGGAAACCGCCCCGGAACAGACCGTGGTGGTCGCCTGATCACAACGCGCCCCGGACCCGCTCCGCGGCCGCATCGCAAACTCTGCGGGCGCAGGGCGGGCCTTTGGCTTTATCCCGCGCCCGCAGCAGCCGCCCCGCATACCGGGCAGTCCACACGCCGTTTCAGCGCGATCTTCCGCGTCTCGCCATATAAGGCGTCATAGATCAGCATCTCGCCCCGCAGCGGCGCGCCGGCGCCGGCGATCACCTTCACCGCCTCCACCGCCATCATCGAACCGACCACCCCTGGCAGCGGCCCCAGCACGCCCGCCTCGGCGCAGGAGGGCGCCAGCTCGGGCGCAGGGGCCTGGGCAAAGATGCATTGGTAACAGGGGGCGCCGCGCGCCGGATCGAAAACCGAAACCTGCCCTTCCCATTGCGACAGCGCCCCCGAAACCAGCGGCTTGCCCTGTGCGACCGCCGCGCGGTTGACCAGATAGCGGGTGTCGAAATTGTCGGTCCCGTCCAGGATCAGGTCATAATCCGCGAATAGCGGCGCGGCGATCTCGGCGGTCAACCGCCGCTGATAGGGCCGCACCGTGACATAGGGATTCAGCGCCAGCATCGCCTCCATCGCCGACTGCACCTTGGGCAGACCGATCCGCGCATCGCTATGGATCACCTGCCGTTGCAGGTTGCTGGCATCCACGGTGTCGGCATCGATCACCCCGATGGTGCCGACCCCGGCCGCGGCGAGATATTGCAAGGCCGGCGCGCCCAGACCTCCGGCGCCAACCACCAGCACCCGCGCCTGTTTCAGCCGCGCCTGCCCCGGCCCGCCCAGCTCGCGCAGCACGATGTGGCGGGCATAGCGCTCGAGCTCGCCAGCGGCGAAGGGCCC
>NZ_PGTB01000216.1 GCF_002786325.1 Pseudooceanicola lipolyticus
GGAAGACCCCGAAGAGGTCGAGCCGGCGGCCGAACCCGCCGCGCAGGACGACCAGCTTGCCGACGATGTTCAGCCCGCCGAGGCCGAACTTGCCACGCCGGAGGTCGAGGAGGACGCCGCCGAAGCGCCAGCCGAAGCGCCCGACCAGGATGGCCTGGCCGCCATTCGTGGGCTGATGGCCGCCTCGGACCAGGAGCAGGCCACCGCCGACGCCGAGGTCGAGGCCGACGAGGTCCCGGCTGCCGCGGCGGAGGTCGAAGAAATCGAAGAGGTCGAGGATCTCGAAGACACGGCTGAGGCCGAGGTAGAAGCCGAGGCAGAGGCCGAACCCGAGATCGAAGTCGAGGTGGAGGTCGAGTCGTTCACCGCCGAGATCACCGTCGAGGAAGAGCCGGCCGACATCGTGGCCGAGGCGCCCGCGGTGGACCCGGCGCCGCGCCTGGCCGCCGAATCGATCGCCGCCAAGCTGCAGCGCATTCGCGCCGTGGTGTCGCAGAATGCCGGGGCCGAACAGTCCGAGCAGGTTGAAGACGCCGCCGACGATCTGGCCGAGGACCAGGATGCGGTCGAGCAGGAGGCCGAAGCGTTCGTAACTTCCGCAGCAGCCGATATCTCGGCCGTGCTGGAGGCCGAAGACGCCGCCGAGGACATCGCCGAGGATGATGAGGTCGGCGCGGACGACCTGGCCGCCGCCTTCGCCCGTTTCGACGCCCCGCGCGACACCGCCGATAGCGACAGCTTCGATGAAACCTACGAAGAGACCTATGACGACGCCGGAACCGCCCAGCCGGGCGATGTGCTGGCAGTGCTGGCGGCGATGCGTGACGACCATGCCGAACCGCAGATGGCCGAGGAAGACACCGCCCCCTCCGACGATCTGGGCGCCGCCGATGACGACATGACCGAAGCCGCGGGGATTGAGGCCGAGGCCGACCAGTTCACCGGCGGCGACGCCTCTGACACGCCGGAAGACGACGACGCCCTGATCGAAGCCGCAGAGGCCGAGGAAGATGATTTCTCGCTTTCGCCGGAACTTTTTGCCGAGATGGACGCCGCCGAGGACGATGGCGACGACGAGATGTCGAACCTACTGGGTGACGACACGGCCAGCGATGCGGAAGACAGCGACAGCTCGCTTTCGGCCGAGGACGAGGCCGACCTGATGCGCGAGCTGGCCGAAGTCGCCGCTGAAACCGAGGCGGATGATGACGACAGCGCCGGATTTGCCCCCGAAGGCACCGACGAAGACGTGTCGCGCCTGATGGCCGCCGCAGAGGAAAAGATGGAGGCGGTCGAATCCGCCACCAATCGCGAAACCTATAACCACCTGCGCGCCGCTGTCGCGGCGGCCGAGGCCGAACGTTCGGCCGGCGGCGATGTCGACGACGCGGATGGCGACACCGCCTATCGCAAGGATCTGGCCAGCGTGGTGCATCCGCGCCGGTCGCTGGGCGACGGCAGCCGCCCGACCCGCCCCGAGCGCCCCGCGCCGCTGAAACTGGTGGCGGAACAGCGGGTCGATCTGGAAAAGCCGGAAACCCCCGCTGAACCGGTGCAACCGCGCCGGGTGCAGGTTAGCGACACCGCCGAGACCGGCGACGAAGGCGGCTTTGCCAAGTTCGCCTCGGAAGTGGGCGCCACCGAATTGCACGAACTGCTGGAAGCCGCGGCCGCATATCTGTCCTTCGTCGAAGGCCACGACCAGTTCTCGCGCCCGCAGCTGATGAACAAGGTGCGCCAGCTGGGCATCCCCGAGTTCAACCGCGAGGACGGGCTGCGCTCGTTCGGCCAGCTGCTGCGCGAGGGCAAGATCGAAAAGGCCGGCGGCGGACGGTTCACCGCCTCGGGCGATATCGGCTTTCGCCCCGACGAACGCGCCGCCGGGTAAGCCCCGCGCCCCATCCAATGGAAAACGGCGGCCACCGGGCCGCCGTTTTGCATTTCAGTGCTTGTCGTCGCCGCGATCTTTCGGGTCGGCCTGCCCGACGCCTTTGAACACGAACTTGAACGGCAGCGCCCAGCCGATGCCCAGCACCACGTAGATCACCACCTCCAGCCAGATCGGGGGCCGTTCGATCCGGTTCAGGATGGTCACCGCCACCACGATATAGATCGGCAGCCAGACCAGCAGCAGCACCAGCGACCAGCGGCGGCGGGCTTTGTAGGACAGGGGCATCAGTCGGCGAAGGGATCGGTGACGAGGATGGTGTCCTCGCGCTCGGGACTGGTGGACAGCAACGCCACCGGGCATTCGATCAGTTCCTCGACCCGGCGGACATATTTGATCGCGTTGGCGGGCAGATCGGCCCAGCTGCGCGCGCCCTCGGTGCTTTCCGACCAGCCCGGCATCTCTTCGTAAACCGGGGTGCAGCGCGCCTGCTGATCCGCCGCCGTCGGCAGGTAATCCAGCATCTTGCCGTCCAGCTCGTAGCCGGTGCAGATCTTCAGCACCTCGAACCCGTCCAGCACGTCCAGCTTGGTCAGCGCGATGCCCTTGACCCCCGAGGTGACGCAGGTCTGGCGCACCAGCGCCGCGTCGAACCAGCCGCAGCGCCGCTTGCGCCCGGTGGTGGTGCCGAATTCGTGGCCCCGCTCGCCCAGCCGCTGGCCGTCCTCGTCATGCAGCTCGGTCGGGAATGGCCCCTCGCCCACGCGGGTGGTATAGGCCTTGACGATGCCCAGCACGAAGTCGATCGAGCCCGGCCCGATGCCGGTGCCGGTGGCGGCCTGACCGGCGATGACATTGGAGGAGGTGACATAGGGATAGGTGCCGAAATCGATATCCAGCAGCGCCCCCTGCGCGCCTTCGAACAGGATGCGTTTGCCGGCCTTGCGCTTGTCGTTCAGCACCTTCCAGACCGGGGCGGCGTAGTGCAGCACCTTGGGCGCGATCTCGCGCAGCTGCGCGAGCAGGGCGTCGCGATCCACCGGCTGCAGCCCCAGCCCCGAGCGCAGCGCGTTGTGATGCACCAGCGCGCGATCGACCCGCAGTTCCAGCGTGGCGTCATCGGCCAGGTCGGCAACGCGGATCACCCGGCGGCCCACCTTGTCCTCGTAGGCCGGGCCGATGCCGCGCCCGGTGGTGCCGATCTTGGCCACCGAGTTCTGCCCCTCGCGGGCGCGGTCCAGCTCGCCATGGAAGGGCAGGATCAGCGGCGTGTTCTCGGCGATCATCAGCGTTTCGGGGGTGATGTCGACGCCCTGCGCGCGGATCGTCTCGATCTCGTTCAGCAGATGCCAGGGGTCCAGCACCACGCCGTTGCCGATCACGCTCAGCTTGCCGCCGCGCACCACGCCCGAGGGCAGCGCGTGCAGCTTGTAGACCTCGCCGTCGATCACCAGCGTGTGCCCGGCGTTATGGCCGCCCTGAAAGCGCGCGATCACATCCGCCCGCTCGCTCAGCCAGTCCACGATCTTGCCTTTACCCTCGTCGCCCCACTGGGCGCCGACCACAACGACATTGGCCATCAAGGCCCCCCTATATCCGAACGGTTCAAACCCGCGCCGGTATACATAGAGCAATGCGCCAGCGAAACCGCAAATTCGGCCTGCCCGGGCGCTGGACAGCGGGCGGCGTTTGCGCGACGGTCCGTGCGGATACCACCGCGGCAACGGACGAGGTCGATCACATGGGCATGTTCCTGCGCTGGCTCTGCGCCTTCGTCCTGCTGGCGCTGACCTATAACCCGACCCCGTGGAATTTTACCCGCTGGGCAGCCGAGCATTGGAACAGTCACACCTCGGTCACCGTGTTGCTGGGGCTGTTGCTGGCGGTGGCCTATATCATCTATCTGCGCGCCACGCTGCGCTCGATCGGCGCCTTCGGCATGCTGCTGATCCTGGCCATCGTCGCGGCTTTGCTGTGGGTGCTCTATGATTTCGGCCTGCTGACCCTGCGCAAGTCGAACGAGAACATCTGGCTGGGCATCTTCGCCCTGTCGCTGGTGCTGGGCATCGGCCTCAGCTGGAGCCACGTGCGCCGGCGGCTGTCGGGCCAGGCGGATATGGATGACGTGGACGAGTAGATTCTTCGGCATTCTACGCACGACGGAGAACAGGGAGTTTTGAGTCAACGGTTTTCCGCTATGATGGCTTTCGGTTCTTCTTCTACTCGAACGAAGGCGATCCACGCGAACCAGTGCATGTGCACGTATCGAAAGGTGATGGTGAAGCGAAATTCTGGATCGGGCCGAACGTATCCGTGGCGCGCAGTGCGGGGTTCGATGCAAGAACACTAAGGCGGATTGCAGCGATAGTTGCGCTCCGCTCGCAAGAGATCGAAAAGGCCTGGTATGAGCATTTCAGCTGAAAGCGTGCAGTTTGACGATGATCAGATGTGGGTGAACCTGTCTGACGGTCGCACGCTCGGCGTGCCGTTGGCCTGGTTTCCCCGGCTGCTCGGTGCCACGGCGGACGAACGCGGAGCGGTTGAAATCAGCGCGTTTGGTCTGCATTGGCCCGATCTGGACGAAGACATCTCGATCCAAGGACTATTGGCCGGGCGCGGCGATCAGACCGGCACGGGCGGCAGGGCCGCCTGATCCCGTTACTCTGAAAGTTTGACCGGCGCGCCGTGCGGCGTGGCCAGGTAGGCGGCGCGCCAGGCCTCGCGGAGCGCGGCGGCGTCAGCGGCCGTGGCCGTGCCGTCCTCGGCCAGCAGGGTCTCCAGGGTCTCCAGCCAGGCGGCGAAGTAATCGTCGCCGCCGTCCAGCTCGCGGGACAGGCCGTGCCGCGCCAGGGTGGCGCCGAACCGGCTGGCCCAGTCGGCCCAGGTAAAGCGCCCGGTTTCGTTCAGATGCACCGTCAGCGCAAACAGCTGCGCGTGCCAGGGTTCGGCAAAGACCGGCTCGGGCGGCGCGGTCATGCCGGCTCCAGATAGGATTGCCACAGGTCCAGGACCACCTCGTCCTGCGGATGTTCCGGCGCGGCCCAGAGCTCCGCGGCCGGGAAGGCCACGGCATAAAGCGGCTCGGGCGCCTCGCCCAGCCCATGCGCATTGCTGTCGGGCAGGACATGGGCGCCGTGACAGCGCAGGACCCGCCCCCGCGCACCGGCGGCATAGGCCGGCAAACGGGTGTGACCGCCCGGCGACAGCCGGTTCGCCGCCGG
>NZ_PGTB01000217.1 GCF_002786325.1 Pseudooceanicola lipolyticus
CGGGCGCGGCGCTGGCGCCCAGCGCGGCGAGGCACAGCAGCGCCGAAAGACTGCCGCGCAGCGCGCTCATGTCTTGGCCACCTTGCCGCGGCCGAAATCCGGCGCGTCGGTGTCCTGGCCGGCCTGGATGATGCCGCGCCGGATGGCGCGGGTGCGGGTGAAATAGGCGTGCAGGTGGTCGCCATCGCCGGTGCGGATCGCCCGTTGCAGGGCGAACAGCTCTTCGGTGAAGCGGCCGAGGATCTCCAGCGTCGCGTCCTTGTTGGTCAGGAACACGTCGCGCCACATGGTGGGATCGCTGGCGGCGATGCGGGTGAAATCGCGGAAACCGGCGGCGGAATACTTGATCACCTCGCTGTCGGTGACCCGGCGCAGGTCATCCGCGACGCCGACCATGGTATAGGCGATCAGGTGCGGCGTGTGGCTGGTGACGGCCAGCACCAGGTCGTGGTGATCGGGGTCCATCAGGTCGACATGGGCGCCCATCCCCTCCCACAGCGCGCGCAGGCGGGCGACCGGATCGTCGGGCGTGCCCTCGACCGGGACCAGCAGGCACCAGCGATTGTCGAACAGTTCGGCAAATCCGCTTTCGGGGCCGGAATGTTCGGTGCCGGCCAGCGGGTGGCCGGGGATGAAGAACACGCCCTCGGGGATATGCGGGCCGACCGACTGGATCACGTCGCGCTTGACCGAGCCGACATCGGTGACGGTGGCGCCCGGTTTCAGCAGCGGCGCAATTTCTTCCGCCACCGCGCCCATCGCGCCCACCGGCACGCAGAGCACCACCAGGTCGGCGCCCTGCACCGCCTCGGCGACGCTGTCGCAGACGCGGTCGCACAGACCGATGCGGCGGGCGGTGGCGCGGGTGGCCTCGCTGCGGGCATAGCCGGTGACCTCGCCCGCAAGCGCCCCGTTGCGCTTTATCGCCCAGTACATCGAGGAGGCGATCAGACCCAGCCCGATCAGCGCGACGCGGCCATAGGTCGGTGCGCTCACCGGTCCGCCCCCTTGAACGCGGCCACCGCCTCGGCCACCTTGCGGCAGGCGGCCTCGTCGCCGATGGTGATGCGCAGCGCGGCGGGCAGGTTATAGCCGTTCACCCGGCGCACGATCAGGCCGCGCGATTGCAGGAAGGCGTCGCAGGCCTCGGCCTCGGCCGCGTCGGCAAAACGGGCGAGGATGAAATTCGCCTGCGCCGGATCGGACGGCACGCCGAGATCGGCCAGCCGATCGGCCAGCCAGACCCTGAGCCGGGCGTTTTCCGCGATATAGCTGTCGACAAAGGCGCGGTCATGCACCGCCGCCTCGGCCGCCTTGAGCGCCGGCAGCGACAGGTTGAACGGTCCGCGAATGCGGTTCAACACGTCGATGATGCCCCGCTGGGAATAGCCCCAGCCCACGCGCATCCCGCCCAGCCCGTAGGCCTTGGAGAAGGTGCGCAGCATCACCACGTTGTCGCGCGCCGTCGCCAGGGCGGCACCGCCGTCATAACCTGCGGCAAATTCGGCATAGGCGCTGTCGATCACCAGCAGCGCGGTCTCGGGCACGCCATCGGCCAGCTGGCCCAATTCGTCCGCGCTCAGCATGGTCGAGGTCGGGTTGCCTGGATTGGTGATGAAAACCAGCCGGGTGCGTGCGGTGCAGGCGGCCAGCACCGCCGCGACATCGACCCGCCGGTCATGCTCGGGCGCGACCACCGGGGTTGCCCCGGCAGCGCGGGCGCTGATCTTGTACATCGAGAAGCCGTGCTCGGTATAGATCACCTCGTCGCCCGGTCCGGCATAGGACTGGCAGAGGAAATGGATGATCTCGTCGCTGCCGACGCCGCAGATGATGCGTTCGGGATCCAGCCCGTGCACCTCGCCGATGGCGGCGCGCAGCGCGGCGTGATCGGTCGAGGGGTAGCGGTGCATCGATCCGGCGGCGGCGCGCACCGCCTCAATCGCCTTGGGGCTGGGACCGAACGGGTTCTCGTTCGAGGACAGCTTGATGACCTCGGAGAGGCCCGGCACATGGCTGGCGCCGCCCTGATAGAGCGCGATGTCCATGATGCCCGGCTGCGGTTCGATCTTTCCCATGGCGTCCCCCGAGGTTCCGGGGGGTTCTATGCCCTGCGGCAGGGCAAGGCCAGAGGGAATTGCGCGCTTGGCCGCCCGCCGCCCGCCCCGATTCTGACCCGCCGACCCCTCCCCCTGAACCGGGAGAGGGCTGGGAAGGTGGTGGGACAGCGACGGCCGCTCAGCTGGCCAAAACGTTGCGAAACTGCCAGGGGTCGCTTTCGTCGATATCCTCGGGGAACAGCTCCCAGCGGTCCTGCAGCGGCGTCCAGTCGGTGTAATGCGCCTCGACCGGGCCGAGATAGGGGCGCTGGACCTCCAGGCAGCGGGCGTGGTCCATCTCGTCGGTCTCGACGATCCCCGCCTCGGGGTTTTCCAGCGCCCAAACCATGCCGGCCAGCACCGCCGAGGTCACCTGCAGCCCGGTGGCGTTCTGATACGGCGCCAGCTCGATGGTTTCGGCATTGGACAGGCGCGAGCCGAACCACAGTGCGTTTTTCTCATGTCCGAACAGCAGCACGCCCAGTTCGTCGATGCCTTCGACGATCTCGTCCGCTTCCAGGATGTGGTGTTTGGTCTGCTGCTTGCCGGAGCCGAACATCTCGTGCAGCGACAGCACCGCGTCGTCGCTGGGATGATAGGCATAGTGGCAGGTGGGCCGGAAATCGGGCGCGCCGGCATCGCCGACGGTATAGTAATCCGAAATCGACACCGCCTCATTATGGGTCACCAGGAAACCGAATTGCGGCCCCGGCGTCGGGCACCAGGTGTGCACGCGGGTGATCGCGCCGGGCCGGTCCAGCCAGATCGCCGATTGGCAGCCGGTCTCGAATTTATGGCCGTTTTCCGGGAACCAAGTTTCATGCGTGCCCCAGCCCAGTTCGGCCGGCTGGAAGCCCTCGGCGATAAAGCCCTCGACCGACCAGGTGTTGACGAAGACATTGCGCGGGCGCGGCTGGCGGCGGGCCTGGGTGTCGCGCTCGGCGATATGCACGCCCTTGACGCCGAGGCTTTGCATCAGTTTGGCCCAGCCTTCACGGCTGGTGGGCGGGGTGGCGTCGCGGCCGGTATCCTTGGCCAGGGTCAGCAGCGCCTCTTTCACGAACCAGCTGACCATGCCGGGATTGGCGCCGCAGCAGGACACCGCGGTGGGGCCGCCGGGATTGGCGGCCTTTTCGTCGCGCACCTTCTGGCGCAGCGCGTAATTGGTGCGCTGGGCGTTTTCGGTGGTTTCGAAATAGAAGCCGGCCCAGGGCTCGACCACGGTGTCGATATAGAGCACGCCCAATTCGCGGCAGTATTTCATTATGTCGAGCGAGGAGGTGTCGACCGACAGGTTGACGCAGAACCCCTGCCCGCCGGCAAAGAGCTCGCCCAGCACCTCGCGGTAATTCTCGGGCGTCAGCGCCACCTGCAGATGGCGGATCTTGCGCTGGTGCAGAAAGTTGTGCACGTCCTCGTTCGGCTCGATCACCACCATCTGGTCGGCGTCGAAATCGAAATGCCGCTCGATCAGCGGCAGGGTGCCCCGGCCAATCGAGCCGAAACCGATGATCACGATGGGGCCGTCGATACGGCCATAGACAGGATGGGTCAGGGTTCTGGTCTCCGTGCTGCGGCGCCCTGCGGCGCGGTGGGGCGGTGGCGCGGTCCTGTCCTTGCAGCCCGCACATCCGATCACAAGCGTAAATTTTCAGCAGCTGCGCTGCGCCCGCAGGGCCGGACCCGGCCCGCAGGATCTTGCCGGCGGGTGACGAAACGCAAACGGGGCCGCACCCTGCGGCGCGGCCCCGTGGCAATCGGATCGGCGCAGGATCAGTTCTGCGCGTAGAATTCGATGACGAGATGCGGTTCCATCACCACCGGGTAGGGCACGTCGCCCAGGGCGGGGGTGCGCACGAAGGTGGCGGTCATCTTCGAATGGTCGACTTCCAGGTAATCCGGCACGTCGCGCTCGGGCAGCTGCACGGCTTCGAGCAGGACGGTCATCTGACGCGACTTCTCGCGCACCTCGATCACGTCGCCTTCCTTGACACGGTAGGAGGGGATGTTCACCCGCTTGCCGTTCACCAGGACATGGCCGTGGTTCACGAACTGGCGTGCGGCAAAGACGGTGGGCACGAATTTCGCGCGGTAGACAACGGCGTCCAGCCGGCGCTCCAGCAGGCCGATCAGGTTTTCACCGGTATCGCCCTTGACCCGCTCGGCCTCGGCATAGATGCGGCGGAACTGCTTTTCGGTCAGGTCGCCGTAATAGCCCTTGAGCTTTTGCTTGGCGCGCAGCTGGGTGCCGAAATCGGACAGTTTGCCCTTGCGGCGCTGGCCGTGCTGGCCGGGGCCGTATTCGCGGCGGTTGACCGGGGATTTCGGACGGCCCCAGATGTTTTCGCCCATCCGGCGGTCGATTTTGTACTTGGCAGACGTGCGTTTGGTCACGGCTGATCTCCTTCAGATATGCGCCCCGAGGGGCTGTGAAGGGCGTTGTCCTCCCCCCCGCTTGCGCGAGAGTGACAGGCATCCCCTTGCGGGGGCCACCAACACCAACGAAGCCGCGCTTATAGCCGGGTGGCGGTGGGAGTCAACGGCTGTCTGTGCCACCCTGGCGCGGGGCCCGCTTAATCGCCTGTTAGCAGTCCTCGGCTAGCCTCGGCATCAACCGTCGCAAAGGGCCCCCGATGACGCTGAGCCGCCAGATTCTCTCGATTGTCGCCATCCCGGTGCTTGGCGCGGCAATCCTTGCCGGTCTCGGCATCCAGACGGCGCTGGGCCACCTGTCGGCGGCGCGCCATGTCGACCGCGCGCTGGAAGAGACGGCGCTGATCGGCGAACTGGTGCATCAGCTTCAGCTCGAACGCGGCCTCTCCGCCGGGTTCCTGGCCTCGCAGGGCGCCAGTTTCGCGACGCCGCTGGCGCAGCAGCGCCAGACGGTCGACCGAATCCGCGCCGAACTGGGACCCGGACAGGGCTCTGCCGCGCTGGCCCGGCTGGCGCAGGGCGCGGCAGAGATCGACGGGCTGCGCCAGCAGGTCTCGGCCCGGGCGGT
>NZ_PGTB01000218.1 GCF_002786325.1 Pseudooceanicola lipolyticus
GCTGCGCCCGCGCGGCGGGCCGCGCAGTGTCGAGCGCGGCGGTCAGCGCCGCCCAGTCGCCGTAGTGCAGCGCCAGGTCACGCCCCGCCACCTCGCCCACATGGCGGATGCCCAGGGCAAAGATCAGCCGCGCCAGCGGGATGCGGCGTTTCTCGTCGATGGCGGCAAACAGGTTGGCGGCCGATTTCTCGCCCCAGCCCTCGCGGTTCTTCAGCTGTTGCAGGCCGCTGCCGAACCGATCCTGCAGGGTGAAGATATCCGCCGGTTCGGCGATCCAGCCATCGCCGTGGAACTGTTCGACCTGTTTCGCGCCCAGCCCCTCGATATCGAAGGCGGCGCGCGAGACGAAATGTTTCAGCTTTTCCACCGCCTGCGCCGGGCAGATCAGCCCGCCGGAACAGCGGCGCACCGAATCGCCCTCTTCCCTCAGTGCCGGGCTGCCGCATTCCGGGCAGGTGGTGGGAAACCCATAGGGCTGCGACTCGGCCGGCCGCTTGGACAGGTCCACATCCGCCACCTTGGGGATCACGTCACCGGCGCGATAGACCTGCACCCAGTCGCCGACGCGGATATCCTTGCCGTCGCGGATCGGCTCACCGCGCGAATCGCGCCCGGCGATGTAATCCTCGTTATGCAGCGTCGCGTTGGACACCACGACACCGCCCACCGTCACCGGGGTCAGCCGCGCCACCGGTGACAGCGCGCCGGTGCGGCCGACCTGGATGTCGATCGCTTCCAGCCGGGTCCAGGCCAGTTCGGCGGGGAACTTATGCGCGATGGCCCAGCGCGGCGTGGTCGAGCGATAGCCCAGCCGCTGCTGCAGCGCGATCTCGTTGACCTTGTAGACGACGCCGTCGATGTCATAGCCCAGCGTCGCGCGCTGCGCCTCGATCCGGGCATAATGCGCCAGCATCTGCTCGGGGCCGTCGCACAGCGCGGTCAGCGGGTTGGTGACGAATCCCAGCGCCGCCAGCCGTTCGATCGCCGCCATCTGGGTCTCGGCCAGCGGTTCGGAATGCTCGCCCCAGGCATAGGCAAAAAAGCGCAGCGGTCGGGCGCGGGTGATGGCCGCATCCAGCTGGCGTAGCGATCCGGCGGCGGCGTTGCGCGGATTGGCGAAACTCTTGTCGCCGGCCTGCTCCTGGCGCTGGTTCAGGGCGGCGAAATCGGCGTGGGACATATAGACCTCGCCGCGCACCTCCAGCACCTCGGGCGCGCCCTTCAGCTGCACCGGAATGTCATCGATGGTGCGGGCATTGGCGGTGACGTTTTCGCCCACCGCGCCATCGCCGCGGGTGGCGGCCTGCACCAGCCTGCCCTGTTCATACCGCAGCGACAGCGACAGCCCGTCGATCTTCGGCTCCGAGGTATAGGCCAAGCGCGCCTCGGCCCCCAGCCCCAGATATTTGCGAATGCTCTGGTCAAAGCCGCGCACGTCGTCGTCTTCGAAGGCATTGCCCAGCGACATCATTCGCACCGCGTGGGCGACCTTGGCAAACCCCTCGGCGGGTTTCGCCCCCACCTGGTCGGATGGGCTGTCATCGCGTTTCAGGTCGGGAAAACGCGCTTCGATGGCCAGGTTGCGCTGCTTCAGCCGGTCGTATTCGGCATCCGCGATCTCGGGCGCATCCTGCCGGTGATAGGCGTCATTGGCGCGCGCCAGCAGCATCGCCAGGCGTTGCAGCTCGTCCCGCGCCTGCGCTTCGGTCAGGTCATCCACCTCGATCTCTTGGCTCACCGCATCCGCCCCGCACCTGTTCGCCGACAAGTGATAGGGCGCTGCCCCGACGAGGTCCAGATCCCGCGCCGGCGCGGGACGCGGGTGCGGTCAGGCGCCCATGGCGATCCGCTGATCCGGCAGCTGTGCGCCCTGCGGGTCGCGCAGCACATAGCCGCGCCCCCAGACGGTTTCGATATAGCTTTCGCCGCCGGTGGCGCGGCTGAGTTTCTTGCGCAGCTTGCAGATGAAGACATCGATGATCTTCAGCTCGGGCTCGTCCATGCCGCCATAGAGATGGTTCAGGAACATCTCCTTGGTCAGGGTGGTGCCCTTGCGCAGCGACAGCAGCTCCAGCATCTGGTATTCCTTGCCCGTCAGGTGCACCGGCTGGCCATCGGCCTCCACCGTCTTGGCATCCAGGTTCACCGCGATGCGGCCGGTATGGATCACCGATTGCGAATGCCCTTTCGATCGGCGGATTATCGCGTGGATCCGCGCCACCAGTTCCTCGCGATGGAACGGCTTGGTCAGGTAATCGTCGGCGCCAAAGCCGAATCCCTTGATCTTGTTGTCGGTATCGTCGGCGCCGGTCAGGATCAGGATCGGCGTTTCGATCCGCGACAGCCGCAACTGGCGCAACACGTCATGGCCATTCATATCCGGCAGATTGAGGTCAAGCAGGATCAGATCGTAATCATAGAGTTTGGCCAGATCGATGCCTTCTTCGCCTAAATCAGTGGCATATACGTTCAGGTTGGCATGGGTCAGCATCAATTCGATGCTTTTCGATGTGGTCGGATCGTCTTCGACAAGCAATACGCGCATGAAATTCGGCTCCGCCTTTCCCCAGGTCCCGTATTACATTAACCGTGGACAATAAAAGTTAATCGGCCGTTACCATTTCCATTAATGTGACATTGGAAACTAGATCTGTCGATATTTTTTCACGGTTGTCGCTTTCAACGCCTCTTCGCCGTGATCTGCGACCGCCGAAACCCATCCCATGAATTCCTCGTCGCTGAGGGCATACAGCTCGATCGCGCGCTCGCGCGAGATCAGGCCATACAGCACGCCGCGCACCACCGAGGCCTTGCGCGAGGCCACCCAGCGCCGGGTGCTCGGCGGCGGCAGGTCGGCCTGGGTCATCACCGTTCCGTCCGGCAGGGTCACGGCGCGCGGCCCATCGATTTTCTTCAGATACATGGGTGATCCTTCGCTTTTCCCGCCAGATTGCCGCAACAGGCTTAACGAGGGGTGAAACCGGCCCTTGTGACTGCCTCGTATTTTCCTATATTCTGCCGGTCTCATCCCGCTCAGGAGCTGTCGATCATGGCGCTGGACCACACCCCGCCGCTGAATTCGCTGGGTTTTGCCAAACCACCCGCCGAAACCCGGGTGGTCGTTGCCATGTCCGGCGGCGTCGACAGTTCGGTGGTGGCCGCGCTGCTGGCCGACCAGGGCTATGATGTGGTGGGCGTCACGCTGCAGCTGTATGACCATGGCGCGGCGCTGGCCAAGAAAGGCGCCTGCTGCGCCGGAATCGACATTCACGATGCCCGCCGCGTGGCCGAGGAACGCGGCTTTCCGCATTACGTTCTTGATTATGAAAACATATTCAAAGATGCGGTAATTGATGAATTTGCAGATAGTTATCTGGCCGGCGCCACCCCGGTGCCCTGCATTCGCTGCAATGAACGGGTTAAATTCAAGGATCTGCTTGAAACTGCTAAAGATCTGGAAGCCGATTGCATGGCAACCGGGCATTATATTCAGCGTAAGGATGGCCTTGGCGGGCCGGAATTGCATTGCGCCGCCGATGCCGCGCGCGATCAGTCCTATTTCCTGTTTTCCACAACCCCGGAACAGCTGGATTTCCTACGCTTTCCGCTCGGCCACCTGCCCTCGAAGGATGCGACGCGCGCGCTGGCGGCGCAATACGGGCTGGCGGTGGCGGACAAGCCCGACAGCCAGGATATCTGTTTCGTGCCCAATGGCGATTATGCCAGCGTGATCGAAAAACTGCGCCCCGGCGCCGGCGAGCCGGGCGAGATCGTGCATGCCGATGGCCGCGTTCTGGGCCGCCATCGCGGGGTGATCCATTACACCATCGGCCAGCGCCGCGGCCTGGGCATCGGCGGGCTGGCCGAGCCGCTCTACGTGGTGAAACTCGATGTCGACGCCTCGCGCGTCGTGGTCGGCCCCAAAGAGATGCTGGCCACCCGCACCGTGCCGGTGCGCGAGATCAACTGGCTGGGCGACGCGCCGATGATGTCGCGCCCGGAATGGCCGATCTCGGTCAAGGTCCGCTCGACCCGGCCACCGCGCGAGGCGATCCTGCGGCCGCTGTCGGACACCACCGCCGAGGTCGAACTGCTGAACCCCGAGGAAGGCGTGTCGCCGGGGCAGGCCTGCGTGTTTTATGAAACCGGCGGCAGCCGCATTTTCGGCGGCGGCTGGATCTGGCGCGGTGCCTGACCACCTGGCGACGGCGCGGCTGACCCTGCGCCCGCTGCGACAGGCCGACGCGCCAGACCTGCACCGCTTTTTCTCCGATCCCATAGCGATGCGCCATTTCGGCGCGGTCCACCACGATCTTGCCGAAAGCGAGGACTGGGTGCGCAGAACCCTGGCCGCGCCGCCGGAGAGGACGCGCGAATATGCCATCCTGCGCGCCGGTCGGGTGATCGGCAAGGCGGGGATCTGGGCAGCGCCGGAACTGGGTTACTTTCTGCAACGGTGCCATTGGGGCCAGGGCCTGATGCACGAGGCGCTGACGGCGCTGTTGCCGCGTCTGTTTGCCGACCTGTCGCTGCCCCGGATCACCGCCGATGTCGATCCGCGCAACCCGGCCAGCGCGCGGGTTCTGGAGCGGCTGGGCTTTCACGAAACCGGCCGCGCCCGCAACACGATCCAGATCGCCGGGGAATGGACCGACAGCGTCTATTACGCGCTGGAGGCGCCGGTCTGATCCAGCCGGTTCAGCACCGCGCGGGCGGCGCGCAGACCCGGCGGCTCACCGCCCTGCCCCAGCCGCTCCATCGTCAGCCGCATCGCCTCGGCCTGGGCCTGCGGATGCGTCCGCACCTCGGCCAGCCGCGCAGCGATCAGGTCCGGGGTGCAGTCGGGGCCCAGGCATTCGGGCACGGTGCGGGTCTCGCTGACCAGGTTGACCAGCGTCACCGTGTCCAGCCGCACCATCCGCCGCATGATCATCCAGCTGAGCCAGTGCAGTTTATAGGCGATCACCATGGGCGTCTGCGCCGCGGCCAGCTCCAGCGACACGGTGCCCGAGGCCGCCAGCGCCAGCGCTGCGGTGCCGAAGGCGGCGCGTTTCCGCGCGGCCGCG
>NZ_PGTB01000219.1 GCF_002786325.1 Pseudooceanicola lipolyticus
GAGGGCGTGCGTGCCCGCGTCGGCTTCATCCCGAACAGCCCGCAGCACGAGGCCGGGATCCGGATCGAACCGCCGCCGTCGCTGGCATGGGCCGCCGGAACAATCCCGGCGGCCACCGCCGCCGCGCTGCCACCCGAGGAGCCGCCGGCGCTTCGCGATAGGTCCCACGGGTTGCGGGTGGCACCGGTCAGGCTGGTTTCGGTCGAAGCGGCGAGCGCGAATTCCGGTGTGGTGGTTTTGCCGAAGATCACCAGGCCAGCGGCCTTGTAGCGGGCAACCAGGGTCGAGTCGGAAGCCGACACGTGGTCACTCAGCAGGCGTGCTCCATAACGCGTCGGCGTCCCGGTCAGGTCGCCCGAGGCGTCTTTCAGCAGGAAGGGCACCCCCTTGAATGGGCCGTCGGGCAGGGGGGCGGACAGGGCGGCGCGGCCGTGATCGTACAGTTTCTGCGACAGGGCATTGACCGCCGGATTCTGCTGTTCGGCCGCAGCGATGGCGGTTTCCAGCAGCTCTTGCGCGCTCACCTCGCCAATGGCCACCAACCGGGCGAGTGCGGTGGCGTCCAACTGTCTGTAGGTGTCAAAATCCATTTCTCATCCGGCTGTCGTTATCTGAAATAACTTTCCTTGACTTTATGTGATCAAGATAACATCGTCGTCAACATGTTCCTCGGACGCACAGAAAAAACAGCGCCCGGACATCGACAGAGAGGATTGAACAATGACATCCCGCAGACTTCTTGGCAGCGTCGCTGCCGCCGCATTTTTCGGGCTGACCGCGCTGCCGGCCATGGCGCAGCAAGGTACGCTGACCTGGGGCAAACCGGCCGAGATCACCGGTTTCGACGTTCACGTCGCCGGCACGGTCGCCTCGTGGGAAATGTACCAGATGGTCTATGAAACCCTGTTGACCGCCGATGCGAATCTCGGCCTGCAGGCCGGGCTGGCGGAAAGCTGGGAACAGACCTCGGACACCACCTATACGCTGACCCTCCGCGACGGCGCGGCGTTTTCCAACGGGCGCGCGGTGACAACCGATGACGTCATCGGCAGCCTCGAACGGATCAAGAATCCGGAAACCGCCTCGTACTGGTCGCACCAGCTGGGCGACATCGCCAAGATGGAGGCGCTGGACGACCGCACCGTTCAGGTCGAGCTTGCCACCCCGCACGCGACCTTCCTGCCGGCGCTGGCCCATATCACCGCGGCGATCCTGCCGATGACGGAACTGCGCGACGGCAGTTTCGACCCGGCCTCGCAGATGCTCGGCTCGGGTCCGTTCATGGTTGCAAACCACAACCAGGACGAAAGCTGGGCGCTGCAGGCAAACCCGCATTATTGGCGCGAGGGCTATCCGCTGGCGGCAACGCTGGAAGTGCCGATCATCCCCGATGAATCCGCGCGCATCGCCGCGATCCGCGATGGCCGGATCGATTTCACCACCTTCGAAAATCCCGACGTGCAGCAAATGCTGGGCAGCGTTTCCGAGGTCGCGATCCAGCCGCAGCAGACCACCAACTACTATCGTCTGGACGTGAATGCGCTGAGCGAAGAGTCGGCCTTTTCCGACAAGAAGGTGCGGCAGGCGATGAACCTGGCACTGGATCGCGAGGCGATCAACGACTTCGTCTTCGGCGGCTCCAGCGCGGTGGATTACCCGGTGCCGGCAGCCTTCGGTAAGGACGCCTGCCGCGATCTCGACACCTACGCGATGCCGCGTGAGGCACGGCTTGAAAAAGCCCGAAGCCTGCTGGAAGAGGCCGGTGTCCCATCGCCCGAAGTGGCGCTGACCATGTCGTCGGCAAACCCGGTGCTGGGCCGCATCGGTCAGGTTGTGCAGCAGAACCTCTCCGAGGCCGGTTTCGAGGTCGAGCTCAACCAGGTTCCCACCGCGGAATACCTGCAGAAGGTGTTCACCGACGGCGATTTCGATTTCTCGGTGTCCTGGCTGGCCGGCTATACTGACCCCGGAATGGTCATCAAGTGGTGGGATCCCGAATTCGCCATCTGGAACCTGGCCTTCCAGGAGAACGTGCCCGAGCTGAGCCAGGCGCTGAAAGATGTCGCTTCGATGTCGGATGACGGGCAGCGCGATGACAAGCTGACCGAGATCTGCGCGATGATCGACGATGGCGCCAACCTGCTGGCGCTGGTGGGCAAGTCCGATTACGTCGTCTACCGCTCGGACCAGGTTGCGGTGAAGGTGGCCGAACGTTCCGGCTCGGCCAATACGTACCAGTACATCGCCGAGTTCGCTCCGCAATAACAAGCTGCGGCGCGGCGGGCGGGCCCGATGCCCGTTCCGCCGCAAGCCGGTGCCAGGCCTGATATGCGACTTTTCCTCTATCTTCTCCCACGGGTGGCTGCGGCGCTGATCACGCTTCTGGGTGTCTCGGTGCTGGTCTTCCTGGCGCTGCGGCTGATCCCGGGCGGCTATGCGGACATTCTGCTTGGGCCCTTCGTCACGCCCGAAGCGCGCGAGGCGATCAGCCAGCGCTATGGGCTCGATCAACCGGTGGCGGTGCAATATGGCCGCTGGCTGATCGCGCTGCTGCAGGGCGACTTCGGGGTCTCGATGGTGACGCAAAAGCCGGTGATCCACGAATTCCTTCGCCGCGCGCCGGTCACCCTGGAACTGGCCTTCATCGCCTTGGGCCTGGCGCTGCTGGTGGGGCTGCCCCTGGGCGTCGCCTCGGGGATCCGCCGCGCCGGGCGCAAGGGGCTGGACGCGGCGCGCGTGGTGGGCGCAATCGGCGCCAGCGTGCCGGATTTTGTCATCGGCTCGGTGCTGATCTTCATCTTCTCGGTCTGGAGCCTGTGGTTCCGGGTAGGCGGCTATGTGCCGTTCACCGAAGACCCGGTGGGCAATCTTCGCACCATGTTGCTGCCCGGCCTGACGCTGGCCCTGTTCGGTATCGCGCTGGTGCTGCGCACCACCCGCGACGCGGTGCTGCGGGTGATGACCGAGGGCTATATCACCGCGGCGGTGGCGCGCGGCGAGCGGCCCGGCGCCATCATCCGTCTGCATGTGCTGCGCAATGCGGCGATCCCGGTGGTGACGGTGGTGACAACCTATTTCGGCTTTCTGCTGGGCGGTGCCGTGGTGGTCGAGGTGCTGTTCTCGATCCCCGGCTTCGGCCTCTATACCTTCAACGGCTTGCTGAACCGCGACTATGCCATCGTGCAGGCCGGCGTGCTGTTGGCGGCGGTGGTTTTCGTGCTGATCAACATGACGGCCGATTTTCTTTACGCGGTGATCGATCCGCGGGTGGGGAGCTGAGCGATGCGCGCTGTGACCTCGTGGCTCTCTCGTATCTGGCGGGCCGACGCGCTGTCCGCCTTCGGGCTTGCCGCGCTGCTGCTGCTGATCTTTCTGGGCATTTTCGGCCCCTGGCTGCCCCTGGGCGATCCCACCCAGATTGCCGCCGGGCCGCGCCTGGGGCCGCCGACGCTGCAACATCCCTTCGGCACGGATGAACTGGGCCGGTCGTTCCTGCCACGGGTGGTACAGGGGATCCGCGCAACCTTTCTGCTCTCGGCGGTCGCGGTGCTGATCTCGGCGGTGATCGGCACGCTGCTGGGGATGGCGGCGGGCTATTTCGGGCGGGCGGTGGATATCGTCGTGGCGCGCGGCGCCGACATCCTGTTCGCCTTCCCGGCGATCCTGGTCGGGTTGCTGGTGGCCGCGGTGCTGGGGCCGGGGCAGGTGTCGGCCATCGCGGTGATCGCCATCGCCACGCTGCCGCTGCTGATCCGCGTGGTGCGCTCGGTCACGCTGAGTGTGGCGGGGCGCGGTTTTGTCACCGCGGCCGAGGTCGCCGGCGTGTCCGCGCTCCGCATCCTGCTGCTGCACATCCTGCCCAATGTGATGGGCGCGGTGATGGTGCAACTGACCTATGCCCTGTCGATCGGCATGATCATCGAAAGCGCGCTCAGTTTCCTCGGCCTCGGGGTGCAGCCGCCGGAGGCCTCGCTTGGGTCGCTGTTGCGCCAGGGCAGTGCCTATCTGACCATCGCACCCTGGATGGTGCTGAGTTCGGGCGCCGTGCTGTCGCTGGCGATCATGTCGGTAAACCTGGTCGGCGACGCCGTGCGCGACGCGCTCGAGCCGCTGAAGGGAAGGGCGCTGACATGACCGCGCTGGCTGACATCCGCGATCTGGTGATTTCCTATCGCACCAGCCACGGCGGGCTGCGGGCGCTGGATGGCGCCGATCTGCTTCTGGACACCGGCGAAACCGTGGCCGTTGTCGGTGAAAGCGGCTCGGGCAAGACGACCCTGGGCATGGCCATCGGCCGCCTGCTGCCCGAAGAGGCCGAGTGCGAAAGCGGCACGCTGTCGGTGGCCGGCACCGATGTGCTGCGCAGCGATCCCGAACGCCTGCGGGCGCTGCGCCGGGACAAGCTGGGTTTTGTCTTCCAGAACCCGATGACCGCGTTGGACCCGACGATGCGCGTCGGCAAGCAGGTGGCGCGCGCCATCGGCGGGCGGCCCTCCGGCGACGATGTGGCGGCACTGCTGCTGCGCGCGGAACTCTCCGATCCGGCGCGGGTGATCCGCGCCTATCCGCACGAGCTTTCGGGCGGGATGGCGCAGCGCGTGGTGATCGCGATGGCCATCGCCCGGCAGCCGGCCCTGCTGATCGCCGACGAGCCGACCGCCTCGCTCGATGCCTCGATCCGCGAAAAGATCATGGCCACGCTCAATCGCCTGCGGGACGAGACCGGGGCCACGCTGGTGGTGCTCAGCCATGACCTGCGCTTGATCGCGCGCCATTCGGACCGGGTGGCGGTGATGTACGGCGGCCGGGTTGTCGAAGCGGGCAAGGTCGAGACGGTCCTGGATGCGCCCGCACATCCCTACACGGCGGCGCTGTTGGCCGCCGCGGCCGGCAGCGAGCGTCCGGGCCAGCGGCTGTCGCCAATCCCGGGCACACCTCCCAGCCTGTCGGGCCGTTGCGAGGCCTGCGCCTTTGCGCCGCGCTGCGCCCTG
>NZ_PGTB01000021.1 GCF_002786325.1 Pseudooceanicola lipolyticus
GGGCGCCGCCCCTTTGCCATCTGGCACCTGCGCCGCAACCCCGAGATGCGCGCCGGCATCTGGGCCCGCGATGTGCTGCGCCTGCCGGTGCGGCTGGTCTTCACCTCGGCGGCGCAGCGGCGGCATTCGGCGATCCCGCGCTGGCTGATCTCGCGGATGGACGCGGTGATTGCCACCACCGAATATGCCGCCGAATTCGTGCCGCATGTGCGCGCGGTGGTGCCGCACGGGGTCGATACCGACCTGTTCACCCCCGCGCCCGACCGCGCCGCCGCCTGGGCGGCGCTGGGCTTTGGCGGTACGCTGGGCATCGCCACCATCGGCCGGATCCGTCCGGAAAAGGGCACCGACCGCTTTGTCGCGGCGATGCTGCGCCTGCTGCCCGACCTGCCCGGCGCGGTGGCGCTGGTGGTGGGCCGCGCGGCGCGCGAACATCAGGGGTTCCTCGCCGAACTGAAGGCCAAGATCGCCGCGGCGGGCCTGGCCGAGCGCATCCTGTTCCCCGGCGAGATCCCGGCCGATCAGCTGCCGCAACTGATGCGGGCGCTGTCCCTGGTTGTGCAACTTCCGCGCTATGAGGGCTATGGCATGGTGCCGCTGGAAGGCATGGCCTCGGGCGTGCCCTTCGTGGCTTCGGACGCCGGCGATTACCGCGCGTTTTCCGCCCAGGGGCGCAGCGGGGTGATCGCGCAGGAAGAGGTCGCCGAGGCCGCCCGCGCGCTGCTGAGCGATGCCGAGCGCCACGCCGCGATGAGCCGCGCCGCCCGCGAATTGGCGGTGACCAGCTTTAGCGCCCGCGCCGAAGCCGACGGCATCGGCGCGGTCTATGAACGGCTATGGGCCGAGGACGGCTGAGGCTGCACCGGCTCTGACACCGGGGTCATGCGGCAAACCGGGAGGTTCCGGTTCACCGCGACGCCGGCCGCCCTCAGGCCGCCGGCATCCGCTGTTCAACGATTTCCGCCCACCAGGAACAGCCGGCCGGGATCGCCTCGTCGTTGAAGTTGTACTGCGGGTGATGCACCATCGCGGTGTCGCCATTGCCGACCAGGATATAGGCGCCGGGCCGTTCCTCCAGCATGAAGGCGAAATCCTCTCCGCCCATCACCAGCGGCGCCTCGCCGCAGGCGCCCGCGACCTTTTCGGCGACACCGGCGGCGAAGGTGGTTTGTTCCTCGGAATTCACCATCACCGGGTAGCCGCGGAAATATTGCACCTCGACAGTGCCGCCGAAGGTGGCCGCCACGCCCTCGCAGATCTCGTTGATACGCTTCTCGGCCAGCGCGCGCATCTCGGGCGACATGGTGCGCACGGTGCCGCGCATCGTCACCTTTTGCGGAATCACGTTAAACGCCTTGGACGAGGTTTCGAACGAGGTGACCGAGACCACCACCTGGTCGACCGGATCGGCGTTGCGGCTGGCGATGGTCTGCAGCGCCAGCACCGCCTGCGCCGACATCACCGTGGTGTCGACGGTGTCATGCGGCTTGGCCGCGTGGCCGCCGCGCCCTTCGAAGGTGACCTCGAACTGGTCGGTCGCCGCGAAAAAGGCACCGGGGCGGATGGCGAAACTGCCCACCGGCAGGCCGGGCCAATTGTGCATGCCATAGACTTCCTGGATGCCGAAGCGTTCCATCATGCCGTCTTCGCACATTTCGCGGCCACCGCCGCCGCCCTCTTCGGCCGGCTGGAAGATCACCACCACGGTGCCGTCGAAATTGCGCGTCTCGGAAAGGTATTTCGCCGCGCCCAGCAGCATCGCGGTATGGCCGTCATGGCCGCAGGCATGCATCGCGTTCGGCGTCTTCGAGGCATAATCCAGCCCGGTCGCCTCGTTGATCGGCAGCGCGTCCATGTCGGCGCGCAGGCCGATGACCTTCCCCGCGGTATCGGTTTTGCCCCGGATCACACCGACCACGCCGGTGCGGCCGATGCCGGTTTCGATCACGTCGCAGCCGAACTCTTTCAGCTTGCCCGCCACCAGCGCGCTGGTGCGGTGGGTTTCAAACAGGATCTCGGGGTTCTCGTGCAGATCCCGCCGCCAGGCGGTGATCTCAGTTTGCAACTCGGCAAAGCGGTTCTTGACTGGCATCTGATACAGGCTCCTGTGCGTAAGGTCTCACGCGGCCGGAAGGCGGCGCTCGACCAGTTCGGCGAACCAGCTGCATCCGGCCGGAATCGCCTCGTCGTCGAAATTGTATTCTGGATGGTGCAGACCAGCACTATCGCCATTTCCGAGGAAGATGAAGGCCCCCGGGCGCTGCTGCAGCATATAGGAGAAATCCTCGCCCCCCATGATCAGCGCCGCCTCGGAACAACCGCCCGAGACCGCGGCCGCGACCTCGGCGGCAAAGGCGGCGGGTTCGTCGGAATTGATGGTGATCGGCACATGCCGCAGATAGCGGATCTCGGCGGTGCCGCCAAAGGTGGCGGCGGTGCCGCGCGCCACCTCGCCCAGGCGCCGTTCGATCATGTCCTGCATCTGCGGCGAATGGCTGCGCACGGTGCCGCGCAGGGCAACGCGCTGCGGGATGACGTTGAACGCCTTGGACGAGGTCTCGAAGGCGGTGACCGACAGCACCCCCTGCAACACCGGGTCGAGATTGCGCGAGATGATCGTCTGCAGCGCAATCACGATATGGCTGGCGATCACCGTGGGATCGATCGCTTCATGCGGCGCGGCGGCATGGCTGCCCTTGCCCTCGACATCGATGAAGAATTCATCGGTGGCGGCCATGACCGGGCCGGGGCGGATGGCGAACTGCCCAACCGGCAGGCCGGGCATGTTGTGCAGGCCATAGACCTCGTCGATCGACCAGCGCTCCATCAGCCCGTCATCGATCATCGCCTTGGCGCCGCTGCCCAATTCTTCGGCGGGCTGGAAAATCACCACCACGGTGCCGTCGAAATTGCGAGTCTCGGCCAGGTATTTGGCGGCGCCCAGCACCATCGCGGTATGGCCGTCATGGCCGCAGGCATGCATCACGCCCTCGGTCTGCGACCTGTAGTCCGCCGCGCCGGCCTCGCGGATCGGCAGCGCATCCATATCACCGCGCAGGCCGATCACCTTGCCCGAGTCCTGGCATCTGCCGCGGATCACCCCGACCACGCCAGTTCCGCCAACCCCGGTGATCACCTCGTCGACGCCGAATTCGCGTAGCATGTCGGCCACCAGGGCGGCGGTGCGCCGCACCTCGAAACCCAGCTCGGGATGGGCATGGATATCGCGCCGCCAGGCGGCAATTTCCCCCTGCAGATCGGCAAGACGATTCTTGACCGGCATGTTGTTTCCTTTTCTCAATAGGTTGCAGCGCAGCATTCAGGTTTCGCGCAAAACGATCAGACACGATGGCGCGCCACCCCGTTCCAGGTCGGCAGCCCGCTAGGCGGCCGGCATTCGGCGTTCCACCACCTCGGCGAACCAGGAACAGCCAGCCGGGATCGCCGCGTCATTGAAGTTATATTCCGGGTGGTGCACATGGGCGCCGGCCCCGTTGCCCAGGAACATATAGGCGCCGGGGCGTTGTTCCAGCATATAGGAAAAATCTTCACCCGCCATGATCGGCGGCGTGTCCCGGTCGACGCTGCCGGCGACGATCTCGGCGATATCGGCGGCGAAATCGGTATTCGCCTCGGAGTTCATGGTGATCGGATAGCCGCGTTCATACTCCACCGCCGCAGTGCAGCCATAGGCCTCGGCGGTCAGCGTCGCGATCCTGGTCAGCCGCGCCTGCGCCAGGTCGCGCACCTCGGGCTCCAGCGCGCGCACCGTGCCGCGCAGCAACACGGTCTGCGGGATCACGTTATGCGCCTCGGTCTCGCTGCGCAAAGTGCAGACCGAAACCACCAGCTGTTTCAGCGGATCGACATTGCGCGACGCGATGGATTGCAGCGCGATCAGCACATGCGCCGCCGCCAGATTGGTGTCGATCGCCTCGTGCGGCGCGGCGGCATGGCCGCCCTTGCCGGTCAGAACAATGTCGAACTGGTCGGCCGAGGCCAGCAGCGCGCCGGGGCGGATGTGGAAGCTGCCCACCGGAGTGCCGGGCATGTTGTGCATCCCATAGACCTCCTGGATGCCCCAGCGCTCCATCAGCCCGTCGGCCACCATCTCGCGCCCGCCGCCGCCGCCCTCTTCGGCGGGTTGAAAGATCAGCACAACTTTGCCGTCGAAGTTTCGGGTTTCGCTCAGATATTTCGCCGCGCCCAGCAACATTGCGGTATGCCCGTCATGGCCACAGGCATGCATCTTGCCGGGATGGGTGCTGGCATAGTCCAGCCCCGTCGCCTCGGTGATCGGCAGCGCGTCCATATCGGCACGCAGGCCGATCACCTTGCCCGACCTGTTGGTCTTGCCCTCGATCACCGCGACGATGCCCGACCGGCCGATGCCGGGGGTGATGTCGGTGATCCCCATCTCGCGCAGCCTGTCCTCGACAAAGGCGGTGGTCTGCGGCAGGTCGAACTGCAATTCGGGGATGGTGTGCAAATGGCGGCGCCAGCCGGCGATCTCGTCCTGCATCTCGGCCAGGCGGTTCTTGATCGGCATGTCAGCGTCCTTCCTGCAATCGCGTCAGCAGCCGCTCCATGAAGGCGATGCCGGCATCGAACTGGGCGACGGTGATAAACTCGTTCGGCTGGTGCGCCTGGGCGATGTCGCCGGGCCCGCAGACCACGGCGGAATAGCCCTTGGTCTGGAAGAAGCCCGCCTCGGTGCCATAGCTTACCACATGGGTGGCATTGTCGCCGGTGATCGCCCGCACCAGCGCTTCGGCCTCGCCGTTTTCTTCCGGCTTCAACGCCTCGACCGAGAACAGCGGCTCCAGGTCGATGCCGCTGCCGGGTTGAATCGCCTGCATCGCCGCCTGCACCTCGGCGACATGGGCCTTAAAGGCATTGCGCCAGGTTTTCTTGTCCTCGCCCGGCACCACCCGCATCTCAAGATCGAACCAGCAATCCTTGGCGGTGATGTTGCGCGCGGTGCCGCCATGGATGCGGCCGACATGCAGCGTGGTGTAGGGCGGAAAGAACATCGCCGCCACCTCGTCCGGCGCGGCGTTCCGGTTGGCCGCGTTGGTGCGGTTGATCCATTCGATCACCTTTGCCGCCTCCAGCACCGCGCTGACCCCGGTGGGCAGCAGCGAGGAATGCACCTCGAATCCGCGCACCCGCACGGTATAGCCCTGCCCGCCCTTGTGCCCGGTCACCGCCTGCATCATCGACGGCTCGCCTACGATCACCGCCGATCCCTTGGGCAGAACCGGTTCCATCGCCTCGATCAGCGGGATCGCGCCGATACAGCCGACCTCTTCGTCATAGCTCAGCGCCAGTTGCAGCGGCCGTTTCACCCCGCGTTTCTGCGCCTCGACCATCGCCCAGATGGCGATCGCGTCGAAGCCTTTCATGTCACAGCAGCCACGGCCGAAATATTTGCCGTCCTTCTCGACCACGGTGAACGGGTCGTTGTCCCAGGGCTGGCCTTCCACCGGCACCACGTCGGTATGGCCCGACAGCACCACCGCGCCCTCCTCCCACGGCCCGGTATGCGCCGACAGAGCCGCCTTGATCGGCTGTTCGGGATGCGGGTGCCGCTGGGTCTTCACGCCGTGGCCTTGCAGATAATCCTCGACCCAGTCGATCAGCGGCAGGTTGGTGTCGCTGCTGACGGTCGGGAACGACACCAGCTTTTCCATGATCTCCCGCGCGCTGAGTGTCTTGGCCATGTCAGTACCCGCTGTCGGTGGTCAACACGAAATGTCCCGGCTCGACCTCGTCAAAGGCCGAGGGTTCGGGGGTATAGCCGGGCCCGTGAATCGGCGACGGAATCGGTTTGAAGTTCAGGTCCTTCTCGGACTTGCGATTGCGCGGATCGGCGATGGGCACCGCCTTCATCAGCGCCTGGGTATAGGGATGGCGCGGGTTTTCGAAGACCGAGGCGCGCGGCCCAAGCTCGACGATGCGGCCCAGATACATGACCCCGACATAATGGCTGACCCGTTCGACCACCGCCATGTCGTGGCTGATGAACAGATAGGACAGGCCCAGCTCGGCCTGCAATTCCATCATCAGGTTCAGCACCTGCGCCTGCACCGACACGTCCAGCGCCGAGACCGCCTCGTCGGCGACGATCAGCTTGGGGTTCAGCGCCAGGGCGCGGGCGATGGCGATTCGCTGGCGCTGCCCGCCCGACATCTCGTGCGGATAGCGGCGCATGAAGCTGCGCGGCAGGTGCACCCGGTCGAACAGCCCGGCGACCCGGTCGCTCAGTTCCGAGCCGGAGGCGATATTGTAATTGCGCATCGGCTCGGCCACCTGGTCGACCAGCTGCATCTGCGGATTGAGCGAGGCAAAGGGATCCTGGAAGATCATCTGCATGTCCAGCCGCGCCCGCCGCAAACCGCGCGGATCCAGCGCCATGATATCGACACCGTCCAGATTGACCTCGCCCGACAGCGGCTCGACCAGGCGCAGGATCGACCGGCCGGCGGTGGATTTGCCGCAGCCGGATTCGCCCACCAGGCTGAGCGTCTGGCCCTTGTTGATGGTAAAGGACACATCCTCGACCGCGTGCACATTGGCCACCGTGCGGCGGAAGAACCCGCCCTTGACGGCAAAGCGGGTGGTCAGGTTCTTCACCGTCAGCAGCGTCTGGTTGGTGCCCGGAATCGGGCTGAGATCCTGATTCTCGACGCCCATCAGCTTCATTGGCTCGGGCGCCGCCTTGCCGCGCATCTCGCCCAGCTTGGGCACCGCGGCCAGCAACGACTTGGTATAATCGTGCTGCGGGTTTTCGAAGATCTGCTCGACCGGGCCCTCTTCCACCTTGTTGCCGCGGAACATGACGACGACCCGGTCGGCCATCTGCGCCACCACCGCCATGTCATGGGTGATGAACATCACCGCGGTGCCGGTTTCCCGCTTCAGCCGGTCCATCAGCGCCAGGATCTCGGCCTGGATGGTCACGTCCAGCGCGGTGGTCGGCTCATCCGCGATCAGCAGCCGCGGCTGGCAGGCCATCGCCATCGCGATCACCACCCGTTGCCGCATGCCGCCCGACAATTCATGCGGGAACTGACGCAGGCGGCGTTCCGGCTCCGGGATCCGCACCTCGCGCAGCAGTTCCAGCGCCCGCGCCTCGGCCTTGGTACGCGACATGCCGCGATGCACCCGCAGCCCCTCGGTCAGTTGCCGGCCGACGGTAAAGACCGGATTCAACGCCGTCATCGGCTCCTGAAAGATCATGCCGATCTCGTTGCCGCGAATCTGGCGCATCATGTCCTGCTCGACATTGGCCAGGTCGACATCCTTGCCCTCTTTGCGGTCAAAGATCAGCTGGCCACCGGCGATGGCGCCGCCGCCATATTCGACCAGGCGCATCAGCGACAGCGACGAGACCGACTTGCCCGACCCCGATTCGCCGACGATGCAGACGGTTTCGCCGGGGTTGACCGAGAACGACACGTTTTCGACCCCGACCACCGGCCCATCCTTGGTCTGGAACTCGACTCTGAGTTCCCTGATCTGAGCAATCGGATGATCCAGCACAGCGCCCTCCGTTTGTTTGGATGATCAAGGCTAAGGCCGGATTCTTCCGGCTGTCAAACGCCTTGCTGATTTCCCTAAGGCAAGGCTTGCATTTTTCTCAAACTCTGTTTCGATGATCCGCATCCGTGATCGGGGAAGTTGCAGAGTTCGCAGTCAAGATTGGTGTTTCCCTCTTGTTTCCGGGGGTTTGCCCCACGCACGGCACAGCCTCTGTCCGCTGGACAAGCAAAGAAACGAGACACGGATGTGTCCAACAAGGAGTGTATCATGAAAACGAAAACCCTATTGCTAGGCGCGATCGCAAGCGCGGCAATGGCCTCAGCAGCCTTTGCCGAGCGCGGGTCGGACGGCAATGTCAGCATCCTCTATTGGCAAGCCCCCTCAATTCTGAACCCGTTCCTGTCCGGCGGGACCAAGGACGTGGAAAGCGCCAGCCTGGTGATCGAACCGCTGGCCCGCTACAACGAAGCCGGTGAGCTGGTCCCCTGGCTGGTGGAAGAGATCCCGACCGTCGAAAATGGCGGCGTCAGCGAGGATCTGACCACGATCACCTGGAAGATCACCCCGGGCCTGAAGTGGTCCGATGGCACCGCCTTCACCTCGGCGGATGTGAAATTCACCTATGATTACTGCACGCATCCCGAAGGCGGCTGCGCCCAGGTGACCAAGTTCGAAGGCGTGGAAAGCGTCGAAACGCCGGACGACCTGACCGTGGTGGTGAATTTCAGCGAACCGACGCCGTTCCCCTATGGACCGTTCGTCGGCGGTGAGAGCCCGATCATCCAGGCCGCACAATTTGCCGATTGCATGGGCGCCAAGGCGCCGGAATGCACCGAGCAGAACTTCAACCCGATTGGCACCGGCCCGTTCGTGGTGGACGAATTCCGCCCGAATGACGTGATCACCATGTCGGCCAACCCGAACTTCCGCGACCCGGACAAGCCGGCCTTTGCCACCCTGACCTTCAAGGGCGGCGGCGATGCCACCGCGGCCGGCCGGGCGGTGATGGAAACCGGCGAATTCGACTATGCCTGGAACCTGCAGCTGGCGCCCGACGTGATCGCCGAGATGCAGGAAGGCGGCAAGGGCGTTCCGGTGGCTGGCTTTGGCCCGCTGCTTGAGCGGATTATGATCAACCAGACCGATCCGTCCCCCAACCTGCCGGAAGGCGAACGGTCGACCGCGAAGCACCCGCACCCGTTCCTGACCGATCCGGCGGTTTACAAGGCGATGTCGATGGCGATCGACCGGCCGCTTCTGGTTGAAGTCGGCTATGGCCAGGCCGGCAAGGTCACCTGCAACTGGGTTCCCGCACCGGAGGCATTCGCCTCGACCTCGATGACCTGCGACACCCAGGACATCGCCGGCGCCAACAAGATGCTGGATGATGCCGGCATCGTCGACACCGATGGCGATGGCATCCGCGAGAAGGACGGAGTGCCGCTGAAGATTCTGTACCAGACTTCGACCAACGCGGTGCGCCAGGACTTCCAGGCATTGATCAAGCAGTGGTGGAGCGAAATCGGCATCGAAGCCGAGCTGCGCAACGTCAATGCCTCGGTCTTCTTCGGCGGCGATCCGGGCAGCCCGGACACCTTCCAGAAGTTCTATGCCGATGTCGAGATGTACGCCAACACCTTCAATGGCACCGATCCGCAAAGCTATCTGGGCAACATGCTGTGTGACAAGGCCCCGCGCCCCGAGACCCAGTGGCAGGGTGAAAACATCTCGCGCTGGTGCAGCGAAGAATATGATGCGTTGCACGCTGAACTTGCGCAGACTGCCGGGCTGGAAGCCCGCGCCGAGATTGCCAAACGGCTGAACGACATGGTGATCGAGGGCGGCGCGATGATCCCGCTGGTCCATCGCGGCCGCCTGTCGGCCCATGCCAACACCCTGGGCGGCGTCATCCTGAACGTCTGGGACAGCGAGTTGTGGAACGTCGCTGACTGGTATCGCCTCGAAGGCTCCTGAGCCTGAACGCGCGGCCCCGCCCCATGCGGGGCCGCACATTTACCTGACGCCAAAAAAAACTATAATATCCCAACAGGGTGGGCTCTGCTTTATGCTGACATTCACCATCAGACGTCTGGTTCTGGCGGTTCCGACACTCTTGTTCATCAGCCTGGTGATCTTCCTGCTGCTTGAACTCGCTCCGGGTGACCCGATGGCGCAGGTGCCGCTGACGGTGCCGCCCGAAGTCAAAGAAAAGATGCGCGAGGCGCTGGGGCTGGGGCAGCCCATGCATGTCCGGTTCTGGAAATGGATCGTGCAGTTCTTCTGGATCGAACCGCAGGTTCTGATCGACCACTACCTGGGAACCAGTTTCAGCGCCGGTGATCTCAGGGTGATTTCCTGGCAGACCCGTTCTCCGGTGATGGATATCGTGATTCAGCGCCTGCCGCAGACCCTGTGGGTGGTCGGCACCGCCTATGTGGTTGCCACGCTGATCGCCATTCCCATCGGCATCTATTCGGCCTATCGGCAATATTCCTGGTTCGACCAGGCCGGCACCTTCGTGTCGATGATCGGCTTTTCCGTGCCGCCGTTCTTTTCCGGCGTTCTGGTGATCGTGATCTTCTCGGTCCAGCTGGGCTGGTTCCCGTCGATCTACGACACCACGCTCAAAGTCACCGACTGGGACAGCTTCATGGCCCAGCTCAGGCAGATGATCATGCCGGTGACGGTGCTGGCGCTGCAGATCACCGCGCAGACCAGCCGGTTCATGCGCGCCTCGATGCTGGACAACCTGAACCAGGATTACGTCCGCACCGCCCGCGCCAAGGGGCTGAGCGAATATTCCGTGGTGATGATCCACGTGCTGCGCAACTCGATGATCCCGGTGGTGACCGTGATCGCGCTGGGCGTGCCGGCGATCTTCGGTGGCGCCATCATCACCGAGCAGGTGTTCAAGGTGAACGGGATCGGCCAGCTTCTGATCACCGCCATCCAGGCCAATGATCTGCCGATGGTGCAAACCCTGACCTTCATCTTCGCCGTCCTGATCGTGCTGTTCAACCTGATCGCCGACGTGCTTTACGGTGTTCTCGACCCGAGGATCCGCTATGACTGAGCAGAAAGCCCCCGTTCCCGCCAGCGGTCCCGTGCCTTCGGCCGCCGGGCCGATCCCGTCGAAACCGCCGCGCAGCCAATGGGCCGATGTCTGGGACCAGTTCCGCCACCACAAGGGCGCGATGTTCGGCGCCTTCGTGTTCATCTTCATCGTCGCCGGCGTCTATCTGGGGCCGCTGGTCTGGCGGGTCGACCCGCAATTCCTGCCGCAGGGGCGTGATTTCCTCAATCTGCGCGACACGCGGCCGATCTGGGTCGCGCTGTATGACAGCGGCGCCAAGGTGAACTGGGCCTATCCGCTGGGCACCGACAATCTGGGGCGCGATACGCTGGCGCGGCTGATGTTCGGCGGCAGGGTCTCGATCGCCGTCGGCCTGGTGGCGATGCTGCTGTCGCTGCTGCTGGGCACGCTGGTGGGGGTGCTTGCCGGCTTTTCGCGCAAGCTGGACGGCCCGCTGATGCGCCTGACCGACCTGTTCCTGGCGCTGCCGCTGCTGCCGCTGATCCTGGTCGCCTCGCTTCTGTTCCGAGAGTCGCTGTCGGCCAATTTCGGCCCCGAGGGCGGTATTTTCATCCTGGTGGTGCTGCTGATCGGCATCACCTCGTGGATGCATACGGCGCGGATCGTGCGTGGCGATGTACTGGCACTGAAGGAACGTGAATTCGTGCTGGCGGCCCGGTCGATCGGCACGTCGAACTCCAAGATCATCCTGCGCCATATGCTGCCCAACATCCTGTCGCCGATCATGGTATCGGCGACACTCGGCATCGCCACCGCGATCATCACCGAAAGCGCATTGTCCTTCCTCGGCTTCGGCTTCCCGCCGGATTTCCCGACCTGGGGGCGCCTGCTGAATGACGGCGTCGACCGGCTGGTCAGCTATCCCGAACGGCCGATCCTGCCAGGCATCCTGATTTCGCTGACGGTGCTCAGCGTCAACTATCTGGGCGACGGGCTGCGTGACGCGCTGGATCCGCGCATCCGCGGCCGTTGAACCACCTCCGGCGCGCGGATCAGCCGATCCGCCGCCGGATCCGCCGCACCAGCAACCAGACCAGCGCCACCACCGGCAGGGTGATCGCCGCCGTCAGCATCCCCTTGCTGATCCCGGTCGCCGCGGTCAGCGGGTAGAGCAGATAGCCGGCCAGCGAGACGGCGTAATAGCTGATCGCCACCACCGACAACCCCTCGACCGTGTGCTGCAGGCGCAGTTGCAGCGCCGCGCGTTTGTCCATGCTTTCCAACAGCGCCTGGTTCTGGGCGCTGCGCTCCACATCGACCCGCGTGCGCAGCAGATCGCCGGTGCGCATCGCCCGTTCCGACAGCGCGCTCAGGCGTGTCTGAGTGGCGTTTACCGTGCGCATCGCCGGTTGATAGCGCCGCATCATGAAGTCCGAAAAGGTTTGTCGCCCCTTGAACCGGGTTTCGCGCAGGGCCGCGATGCGCTGATTGACGATCGCCTCGTAAGCCCCGGTGGCGCCAAAGCGGAACGCCGCCCGCGCCACCGCGGTTTCCAGCGTTGCCGAGGCTTTCAGCAACCGGTTCAACGTGTCCTCCGCCGGATTGGCCTCGTCGGTCATTTCGACCATCAGCTCGGTCAGCTTGGTTTCCATTTCGCCGATCTGCCCGGCCATCTGCTGCGCGCGGGCAAAGCCCAGCATCGACATCGCCTTGTAGGTTTCGATCTCGCACAGGCGCTGCAGCACCCGGCCAACCCGGCGCTGCCCGGTATCGGGCGCCGCGAACACGGCAAAGCGCATATGCCCCGCCGGATCTATGCGGAAATCGCCCGCCACCACCGCCGCGTCATCCAGCACCCGCGCAACAGCCAGGCTTTCCGGTACGAACCAGTCATCCAATGCGGTTTCGATCGCCTGGTCGCTGTCATAGGGACAGATGCGCAGGGTGATCGAAGTGATCCTCTGGCCCGGCGCCTGCCCCAGCCATTCGGCGGGGAAGACATCGAAATCGGCCGGGTCGAAGGCCCGCGACCCATTGCCTACGACAATGGCGGTATAGGTCACGAATTCGGTATGCTGTTCCCATTTCAGGCTGTGGCGACCGATCTGGCCGGAATAATGCGTCGCGCCCGGCGGCGGATGCGCCACGCCATAGCGGTCCAGCAGCGCCACCAGGTGCGCCAGGTCCGACTCGCGGTCGCGCGCCGCCGCATCGACCGGGCGTTTGATCGCCAGGAACACGGCGGTCGATGGCACGGAAACCACCGGAAACGGCCGCGCGTGCAGCTCGTTGGCCAGCGCATAGCGCAGGGGGTGATCGGAAAACGGTGTCATGAACTGTCCCTCGATTGAAGGACAGCTATATCAGAGTTGCAACCGGGTCAAATTTTAATGATGTATTTCAAGATGTTACGGAATACCGCGGTATACCCAGCTTGGCGATGGTCCGGACCTGCTCAATGCGCCTTGGATTTTCCCTTGCCGAACAGCCGCTGGCTCAGCGGGACCAGCAGCTTCAGCGCCACCGGAATCAGCGCAAAGCCCAGGGCCAGGCCAAAGAGCCCGTCAAACAAAGCGGTGACAAACCATTTCACCGCGCCGGTTGCCTGCCCGACCAGCTGCGCCGCCGCTTCGGCCTGGTGGTGGATCCAGTCATAAGGCGCGTGCCAGCCCATTTCACCGGCGCCATGGATCACGATCGAGCCGCCGACCCAAAGCATCGCCGCCGTGCCCACCAGGCTGAGCAGCCGCATAAAGCCCGGCATCGCCCGGACCAGTCCCCGCCCGAAGGCGCGGGTCAGCCCCAGCCGGCCCTTGCTGGCCAGCAGCAGGCCGACATCATCCGCCTTCACGATCAGCGCCACCGAGCCATAGACCACCACGGTGATGCCGATACCCACCAGCGCCAGCGTGGCCGCCTCCAGCCAGATATTCGACTCCGGAATCGCCGCCAGCGCGATGGTCATGATTTCCGCCGACAGGATGAAATCGGTCTTGATCGCGCCCTGCGCCTTGGTCTCTTCCAGATGCGCGGGATCGCCCGGCGCGTCCTCGGGAAACACCTCGTGCGTGTCATGCGGCACCAGCGTGTGCCAGACCTTCTCTGCGCCCTCGAAACACAGATAGGCTCCGCCCAGCATCAGCAGCGGCGGGATCATCCAGGGCGCGAATTGCGACAACAGCATCGCCGCCGGGAGCAGGTATAACAGCTTGTTTTTGAACGATCCTCGGGCGATCCGCCAGACGATGGGCAATTCACGGCTGGCATCGAAACCATGAATGTATTTCGGTGTCACCGCCGCATCGTCGATCACCGCGCCCGCGGCCTTGGAGCCGGCCTTAAGCGCCTGCGACGCCACATCGTCCAACGACGACGCCGCCACCTTGGCGATTCCCGCCACGTCATCGAGAAGTGCCAGAAGGCCGCTCATGCCCTGCCCCTTTTCGCCTGTTTTGCGAACAATACCGTACCCGAACCAGCATTGAGAGCAAGCGTGAGCGTTAACAACGGAAGTTTGCGCTAACACATTCTAAATACGTCCCTTTTCTGCTTTGGCTCAGCCGGCCGGAAGGCTATATCCGGCGCGGTGACGGATTCGCGGAGTAGGTATAATGACGATCAATGTTGGTATTAACGGATTTGGCCGGATCGGCCGTTGCGCTCTTTCTCACATCGCGTCGAGCGGACGCAACGACATTCGGGTGGTCAAGGCCAACGCCACAGGGCCGCTTGAAACCGCCGCGCATCTGATGCGCTATGACAGCATTCACGGACGCTTTGCCAACGATATCCGCGTCGGCGAGAACACCCTGGACCTGGGCCGCGGCGAGATCGAAATGTTCTCGACCTACGATCCGCAGGAACTGGACTGGTCGGGCTGCGACGTGGTGCTGGAATGCACCGGCAAGTTCAACGACGGCGACAAGGCCAAGGTGCATCTGGAGCGCGGCGCCAAGAAGGTGCTGATCTCGGCCCCGGCCAAGAATGTGCAGAAGACCATCGTGTTCGGCGTCAACCACAAGTCGCTGGGCGTCGATGACGTGATGGTCTCGAACGGGTCCTGCACCACCAACTGCCTGGCGCCGCTGGCCAAGGTGCTGGACGAGGCGGTGGGCATCGAGCACGGCCTGATGACCACGATCCATTCCTATACGGGCGACCAGCCCACCATCGACCGTCGCCACAAGGATCTGTACCGCGCCCGCGCCGCCGCCATGGCGATGATCCCCACCACCACCGGCGCCGCCAAAGCCCTGGGCGAGGTTCTGCCCAACCTCAAGGGCAAGCTGGACGGCTCGTCGATCCGCGTGCCCACGCCGAATGTCAGCTGCGTCGACCTCACCTTCCGCGCCGGCCGCGACGTGACCGCCGAAGAGATCAACGCCATCGTCGCCGAGGCCGCCCGCGGCCCGATGGGCAAGGTGCTGGGCTATGACCCCGAGCCGAAGGTTTCGATCGACTTCAACCATACCGAGGAAAGCTCGATCTTCGCGCCCGATCAGACCCGCGTGGTGGAAAACCGCATGGTGCGGGTGCTGGCCTGGTATGATAACGAATGGGGCTTTTCGGTGCGCATGGCAGATGTCGCCGTCACCATGGGCCGTCTGATCGACTAAACCAGCCCCGGCCCGGGCGCCGGGACATCGGGTTGCCTCCGATCTGGCCACTGGCCGCGGCGCGCTGACGTCGCGGTCTCGGCGGCAATTGGACCACAGCGCAGAAAAGTGAAGGCGGCCCACCTCTTTATTCGTTAATACGCGCTCTGTTAGAACCGCAGGACGGCAAAGGTTCAGGAGTGGCATGCGCATCGTTCTTCACATCGGCTTCGAGAAAACCGGCACCACGACGATTCAGAACGCGATGTGGCACGCCGCCAAGGTCCTGCGCCGTCAGGGCGTCCTCTATCCGCTGGGGTTCGGACGGCGTGGCCATGAACATCTGGCGCTGGCGATGATCGCGCCGGAGCTGATGACCGATATCCGCTATTGGCAGCAGCTGGTCCAGAACCCGGATGAGTTTCCGACGTTCCGCGCCGATATCCGCGAACGGCTTGGGCGCCAGATCGCACGGGTGAAACCCGAAACCATGGTTGTCTCGACCGAATTCCTGTCTTCACGGCTGGAAGACGCGGTTGCCGTGCGCTCGATCAAGGAGTTCTTTGCGCCCTGGAGTGATGACTTCACCATCGTCGCCGGTATCCGCCGGCAGGACGACACGTTCGTCAGCCACTATTCGACAACCGTCAAAGGCAATTGTGACCAGCGGCTGGATGTCTATGACCAACGCGCCTTTTGGCTGGATTACGACAAGGTGCTGGGTGACTGGGCCGAGGTGTTCGGCGCAGAGAACCTGGTGATCCGCACCTTTCCGCCGGAAGGTGGCGACCTGCTGAAGGAATTCACCGATGCCTGTGGTCTTCCTGATATCCCGTCGCCGCCGCAGGAACATCTCAACCCCTCTCTGGATCACCTGAACGCCTCATTGCTGGCCGATCTGAACAAGCGTCTGCCCACCCATGTCGACATGGCGCCCAACCCGGCGCGCGCCGGGTTGGTCGATTTCCTCGAAGCGCGGTCGAACGGTCCGAAGCTGGAGATCGGGCTGGCGGCGCGCCAGGCGCTGCTGGATGACTATGCCGAGGGAAACGAGGCGGTGCGCGCGCGGTTTTTTCCGGATCGCGCGACGCTGTTCGCCACCGATCTCAGCGACGCACCGGTGCCGGAAATGGCCGGCTATGAAGACGCGCTGGATCTCGTGATCGACATCTGGAGCGAGCGGGCCGAGGTGATGGCGCGGTTGCACGAGGCCGAACGCAAAAGCGCGCGCGGCCGCATTCGGGCGCTCAAGAATCTCGCGCGTCGGATATTGCGGCGCTGGCGCTTTGGCTGAGGTGACTTGCGCCCGGGCGGCAACAATCGCCCCGCTGCCATCCGCCGTGACTTGTCGGGAGACTGCAGACCCGGCATATCGGACGGGCATCGCAATGGGCACGAGGCCTGCATGACCAACCGGATCGCACTTGTCCTGGCCTTGCTGATCCTCGCCGCGCTTGCGATCGATCTGCTGGTCTATGGCGACCGGCACCTGATTTTTCTGGGAAAGAAGTTTCTGCAGTTTCTGGAGTGGATCGCCTTCTGGCGATGACCCGGTGCAGAGCCGGGCCTGCCGGACGCGGTACGGACAGCCCGCACCGCTCCGATATCGGGATTTCAGCCCTGGCGTGGGCCGCGCAGCCCGCTGATGGCACGCCGGATCGCCGTCCAGTCATCGGCCTCTTCCGGGCGCCCCGCGGCAACGCATTCGCGCGCCCGCCGGGCCGCTTCGGCCTCGGCCTGGTCGCCATGCGCGCTGTACAGCGCGCGCGCGTATTCGGCTGTCTTTATTGCCTCCATCGTGATCTCCTCCCGTTCACGGTATGGCACGCCCCGGGACTGGCCCGAGTCGCCTTGGGAAGCACAACATACACCAGATCCCGCACAAGCGCACGACGCGGCGCCGTGGCGGCGCGATCCTGCCGATCAGCCTTGAAACCGCTCGATCAACGCGGTGTTGACATGGGGCGGGACAAATTTCGACACATCGCCGTCCAGCCGGGCAATTTCCTTGACCAGTTTGCTGGCGATGGCCTGGCGTTTGGCATCGGCCATCAGGAACACGGTTTCGACACTGGCATCCAGCGTCCGGTTCATCCCGACCATCTGGAATTCATACTCGAAATCCGCCACCGCGCGCAGGCCCCGCACGATGATTTGCGCGCCCACATCATGGGCACAATCGATCAGCAGGTTCTCGAAAGGATGGGCAATGATCTGCGTCCCGGTCTCTTTGCTCAGCGCGTCGATCTCGGGTTTGATCATTGCCACCCGCTCTTCCAGCGAGAATAACGGCTTCTTGTCGCGGTTGATGGCAACGCCGATCACCAGCTTGTCCACCAGGACCGAAGCACGACGAATAATGTCGGTATGACCGAAAGTTATCGGGTCGAACGTCCCCGGATACAACGCCACACGCATGTTAGCCTCCCTGCCCCCTGCCATGCTGCACCTGCAAACACCACCGGGCGTAAAAAAGCAAGGGTTGGCCGATCAATGCCCCATGATCATGCCTTCAAGCGCCTGTTTTTCCATTGCAAGTTGGGAAAGCTGCGCCTTAACAACGTCGCCGATTGTTACCAGCCCGGTCAATTTGCCGTTCTCGACCACCGGAATGTGGCGAAATCGTCCTTCGGTCATCGTGGTCAGGACTTCCTCGGCGCTGGTCTGGCTGGTGCAGGTCACCAGCTTGCTGGTCATATAGGCGCTGACCGGTTGTTCCATGCACGACGCGCCGACTCGCGCCAGTTCGCGCACGATGTCGCGCTCGGACAGAATCCCGACCGCCGTTGCGCCGTCATCGTCAGACACCACCACCGAGCCGATGCGGTTTTCGGCCAGAACCTTGGCTGCCTCCGATACTTTTGCATCGGATTTGACAATCAATATTCCGGTTTTCGCCTTCGACTTCAGGATCTGCTGCACAAGCATGGTGACCTCCTCGGGAATACTCCATGTGCTCAGCGTTGCCGCAACATAAAATCCTGTCAAGTCAGGCGTTCAAGTCGGGCAACTTCCGACCGGATCCCATCCCCCAGCCGCGCGGCAAAACGGTTCAGCCGTTCGCTTTTGCGGTCGCTCTGATGTCGGACCAGGTAAAAACTGCGGGCAAAGGCGACCTGCTGCGCCAGAACCTTGTCCAATTCCGGATGGGCTGGCAGGGCGAAATCATGCGCGACGCACAGGCCGCTGCCCTGCGCCGCCAGCCGCAACTGCACCGGAACCGAGTTCGAGGCCAGCGGCACCCGCGTCACGCCCAGTTCGGAAAGATAGTCCAGTTCGTCGTCATAGATCATGTCGGGGATATACCCGATCACGCTGTGGCCCTTCAGATCAGCAGGTTCCGCGATCGGCGGATTTGCCGCCAGATAGCCGCGCGCGCCAACCAGGTGGAGGTGGTAATCGGTGACCTTCTGCACCAGCAAACGTCCCGCGGTGGGCGGGCTGACGGTGATGGCCATATCCGCCTCGCGCCGGGACAGGTTCACCACGCGGGGCAGCGCCACGATATGAATGTCCAGGTCCGGATTTTCCCGCAGGATTTCCGCGCAGACCTGCGGCAGCAGGTAATTGGCGCAACCATCCGGGGCGCCGATCCGAATCTGCCCCGACAGGCTTTCGCTGGGGCCGGTCAGCGCCTCGACCCCGGCGCGCATCGCCTGTTCGGCGGCTTCGCCATGGGCCAGCAGCCGCTCGCCCGCGGTGGCCAGCGAATAGCCCTGCGGCGTCTTCACGAAAAGCGGCACGTCCAGCGCAGCTTCCAGCCGGGCAATCCGACGGCCCACCGTGGCCGGATCCAGCTTCAGCACCCGGCCGGCGGCGGACAGGCTGGCCAGCCGCGCCACGGCCAAAAAGATTTTCAGATCGTCCCAATGTGGCTCGGTCATGGTTTCCCGTTGCAATTTCGCAAAGCGCATTTGAGACCTTGCCTCTGTTCATGGGATTTTTGCAAGCCTATGATCCGCGACAAATGACTCAGGAGGAGCATGGAAATGCAGGAACTCACTCACTACCTCGATGGCGCGCATGTCAAAGGAACGTCCGGACGCTTCGCCAATGTCATGAACCCGGCCACCGGTGAAATCCAGGCCAAGGCGCCGCTGGCCTCGGCCGAGGAAGTCGCCAAGGCGGTCGAGATCGCCGCCGCGGCACAGCCGGCCTGGGCCGCCACCAACCCGCAGCGGCGTGCACGTGTGCTGATGAAATTCGTCGACCTGCTGAACCGCGACATGGACAAGCTGGCCGAGGCGCTGTCGCGCGAACACGGCAAAACCCTGCCCGATGCTGCCGGCGATGTGCAGCGCGGCCTGGAAGTGGTGGAATACTGCATCGGCGCGCCGCAAATGCTGAAAGGTGAATTCACCGACAGCGCCGGCCCCGGCATCGACATGTACTCCATGCGCCAGCCTTTGGGCGTGACGGCGGGTATCACCCCGTTCAACTTCCCCGCCATGATCCCGATGTGGATGTTCGCCCCGGCAATCGCCTGCGGCAACGCCTTCATCCTGAAACCCTCCGAACGTGATCCGTCGGTGCCGCTGATGCTGGCGGAACTGGCCGAGGAAGCCGGGCTGCCCAAAGGTATCCTGCAGGTGGTAAACGGCGACAAGGAAGCCGTTGACGCGCTGTTGCAGCACCCGGTGGTTCAGTCCATCGGCTTTGTCGGCTCGACCCCGATTGCCGAATATATCTATGCCCAAGGCTGCGCAGCCGGCAAACGCGTGCAGTGCTTCGGTGGCGCCAAGAACCACATGATCGTGATGCCCGATGCCGATATGGACCAGGCCGCAGACGCCCTGATCGGTGCGGGCTATGGCGCGGCGGGCGAACGCTGCATGGCCATCTCTGTCGCCGTCCCGGTGGGCGACGAAACCGCCGACCGTCTGATCGAAAAGCTGGTTCCGCGCATCGAAAAGCTGAAGGTCGGCCCCTACACCTCGGGTAAGGATGTCGATTACGGCCCGGTGGTGACCAGCGCCGCGAAGGAAAACATCCTGCGGCTGGTGCAGTCCGGCGTCGATCAAGGCGCCGAACTGGTGGTCGATGGGCGTGATTTTTCGCTGCAAGGCTATGAGGACGGGTTCTTTGTCGGCCCGCACCTGTTCGACAAGGTGACGCCCGACATGGACATCTACAAGCAGGAGATCTTCGGCCCGGTCCTGTCCACCGTGCGCGCGGGTTCCTACGAAGAAGCGCTGGGCCTGGCCATGGACCACGAATATGGCAACGGCACCGCGATCTTCACCCGCGACGGCGACACCGCCCGCGATTTTGCCAGCCGGGTCAATGTGGGCATGGTGGGCATCAACGTGCCGATCCCGGTGCCGCTGGCCTATCACACCTTTGGCGGCTGGAAGAAATCGGTCTTCGGTGACCTGAACCAGCACGGCCCGGATGCGTTCAAGTTCTACACGCGCACCAAGACCATCACCTCGCGTTGGCCCTCGGGCCTGAAGGAAGGCGGGGAATTCCACTTCAAGGCAATGGATTGATCCCAAAGCCGATCCATGAACAATGAAGCCCGGCCCGGTGCCGGGCTTCGTTATTTTGGTGACGCCATGTCAGTCGATTTCCGCATCCTGCCCCGCCGGGGGCTGGTCTATATCCGCTACGATGGCCTTGCGACGGTGCGGGACAGCCTCGCCGCCTTTGATCGCTATGCCCGGCACCCGGACTGCCGGCCGGGCCAGAAACAGCTGGTCGACCTGTCGCGGATCACCGCCTATGACCGCGATTTTCCCAAGCTGTTCGAATTGCAGGCGCGCAAGGCCGATGTTTTCATGGCCGAAGGCGCACAGACGCTGGTGATGTATTACGCCCCGACCAAGATCACCCAGGAGATCGCCCATCTGGTCGAACGGTCCTGGGAACCGTTTCCCGCCGTCGTGGCCCTGGTGCAGGCGAACGAGGCCGATGCGCTGGCCCTGCTGGGGCAGAAGGAAACCAGTTTCGAGGAGTTGCTGGCGGCGGCGGTCTAGGCGTGGCACCACGAAAAAGGGCGGCCCGAAGCCGCCCTTGTTCCCAAATCGGAAAAACCCCTGGGCCTCAGCCCTTGCGGCGATACCGCATCAGCCCGACCCCGCCAAGTGCGGTCAGCAACAGCAGACCGCCGGCGGGCAACGGCACCGGAGAAATCGGCGGGTTGGAATTGCCGTCCGCCGCGGTGCGGCCGCGGGTCGCCCCACTGGGAACATCGACAATCAGGCGGATCCGCTTGATCGCGAAATTGTCGTCACGCTCGCCCGCACCGATGCCCAGAACGCTGCCTTGCAGCAAACGGTTCTGGCCAAGCCGGGTGACCCCGGTATCGCGGGCCGAGCCGTCATAATCCCCGTCTTTGGCACTGTGCTTACGCACGTTCAGACCGCTTTGATACCCGTCCAGAGTGGTGCCGTTATAGCTGGCCACCACCAGGTCGTCGCGGTGATCCGAATTCTTGACGATCACTTTCTTGATCCGAACCGCCTGTTCGAAATCGAACACCAGCATTTCGGCCTTGCCGCGGCCGTCGATCAGGTTGCCGCCACCAGAGCTTTCGGCGCCAAGACCCTTGCCACGCTTGACCAGGCTGATGGCATCGCCAAGCACGCCGTCGGTGTGGGTAAAGCCCGAAACGGTGAAGTCGACGCCGTTGCTGGAATAGGAAAAACTGTTGCCGGTGGCAGCGGCGCCCCCCAGGTTGACCCAGAATTTCAGGGGGGCCGCGTCGGCAGAACCAACAGAAAACGCTGCGAACGTCGCAACAGCCAAGAACTGTTTAAGCACAGAGAACCTCCAAGAAACTTTTACCAGGGTGGATAACCACCGGAACCTAACCCGAATATAGCAAACCCAGTTCCGCTCCGGCAACAGAAAATGGCAAAATTGAGGCAATCGAACCTCGAACCGTGGCAACAATGTATCGCCCTTTGGTTGAATGATTTCCTACCGGAAACAATTCAATGATTTATTGTTTCGAAGCCGGATAATCACTGTTTTTTCCCGGAAATGCCGGTCTTTGCCTGTCTGGGGATGCCCCTGATGTTGACGCATCGCCGATATTGCGCCTTGCTGGTCTACAGGGTCCGCCCCGACGGCGGACGCACCGCGCAACCGGGAAGCCAAGCCGATGCAAAGCGCCTTTACGCTGGGGATCGAAGAGGAATACCTGCTGGTCGACCGCGACACGCTCGACCTGGCGGTGGCGCCGCAATCGCTGATGGAGGCCTGCAAGGCCGAGCTGGAAAGCCAGGTCAGCCCGGAATTCCTGCAATGCCAGATCGAGGTCGGCACCCGGGTCTGTGCCGATATCGGCGAAGCACGCGACGATCTCAGGCGCTTGCGCTCTGAAGTGTCGCGCCACGCGGCGCAACACAATCTGGCGCCAATCGCGGTATCCTGCCACCCGTTTGCCGACTGGAAGACCCAGCACCACACGCCGCGCGAACGCTATGACGATTTGCGTCAGGCGCTGGGGGGCGTGGCGCGGCGGATGCTGATCTGCGGCATGCATGTGCATGTCGGGGTCGAGGACAAGATGCTGCGCGTCGACCTGATGCCGCAGCTCAGTTATTTCCTGCCGCATCTGCTGGCGCTGTCCACCTCATCGCCGTTCTGGCAGGGCGAAGATACCGGGCTGGCCTCGTACCGGCTGACCGTGTTCGACAACCTGCCGCGCACCGGCCTGCCGCCCACCTTCGACAGCTGGGCCGCCTATGAACGGGCCACCGGTGCACTGATCGATCTGGGGCTGATCGAAGACACCTCGAAAATCTGGTGGGATCTGCGCCCCTCGCACCAGTTCCCGACGCTGGAAACCCGGATCATGGATGTGCAGCCGCGGCTGGAGCATACCCTAGCACTGGCTGCGCTGATCCAGGCCTTGATCCGGATGTTCTGCCGCCTGCGCGACCGCAACCTCCATTGGCGCATCTACCAGCGGTTCCTGATCGGCGAAAACCGCTGGCGGGCACAGCGTTATGGCATCACCGAGGGGCTGATCGATTTCGGCGAAAAGGCGATCAAGCCCTTCCCCGACCTGCTGGACGAGCTGGTCGCGCTGCTGGAGGAGGATATCGAGGCGCTGGGCGTCGCCGACGAGATCGCCACCCTGCGCGACATCGTGGCAACCGGCACCAGCGCCACCCGGCAACGCGCGGTTCGCGCCGCGTCGCAGGCGGCGGGCGGAGATCCAGACAAGGCGGTGGTGCAGCACCTGATCGACGAGTTTCAGGCCGATCTCTGACAAAAAAGGGCGGCCTGATGGCCGCCCTCTTCTCTTCCCGAATGCGAATGCGCCGAGCTTCAGACCTTGCGCATCCGGCGGCGCAGCGCCAATGCGCCCAGACCGGTCAGCAGCAACACGCCCCCGGCCGGGAGCGGCACCGGCGTCGCCGGCGGCGGCGGTGTCGTACCACCACCGGGAGTGGCGATGATCTTGTTGCTGCCATTGCCCAGGCCGCCAACGCCCACTTCCTGGAAGCGCAGGCCGACGCGGGTGAAATCGCTTGCTGTCGCGGTGCCCAGGAGAGTCATCATCGCCGGGGTCGGCGAGACCGAAAGCTTGTCGAAACGCAGCGCCAGATCGAAGTTGCCCGACGACTGATTGCCGGCGGTCTGGTCATCGATGTCGCCGTTCAGGTTCGCACCATTGCCAGCATTGTTGGTGTTGGTCGAAAGCGCCTCGAAAGCCAGAGCCGCCGGGCTTCCGGGGGCAAAGAAAACCGTAGATACCGAGTTGCTAAAATCGAAAAACAGGCCCGTCAGCGTGCCGACAAAGGTCGAAGTCGGCGCCAGGCCGACAGTCACCTTCACCCCGCCCGTCGTATCTTCGATGGTCACGGTTGGCGTGACGCTGTTGGGCTTGTCGTTGTAGGTGAAGTTGTTAAAGGAAATGACCGCCGCTTGGGCTGCACCGAACGAGCACAGGACAAAGGTGGCGGCAAGGCTGAATAGTCGTAATTTCATGGTGTACCCCGTAACGCGCTATAGACGCACTGCCAAACAGCAGGTCGTTCTACATTTGAGCAACAACGCACCACTCAAATCAATCATATTGTGACTATTTTGTGTTCACACCCCGCATTTCACCACCGCTGATTGAGCAGATATGGCCCATTATCCGTCCAATCCGTCTTTTTTTGTTGCCATTGTTGACGATATGAGACCCTGAAAATCTGCTCATTCCGGCCAGATTCGCCCCACGGACATCCGCGCAAATCGGTTTTGCACCTGTTCGCCTTGTCAGGTCGCCGGGTGGGCAGTACCACGTAGGGACGGTTCAAGTCACAGGCGTGAGGGAGCGCCGGGCCGGGAGGAGACGTTCATGGACTTTGCCCTGAGCGAGGAACAGACCGCCATTTTCGACATGGCGCGGGATTTCGGACAGGAAAAAATCGCCCCCTTTGCCCGGCAATGGGAAAAGGACGGCACCATTCCCAAATCGCTCTGGCTTGAGGTCGGCGCCTTGGGGTTTGGCGGCATCTATGTCTCGGAAGAGGCCGGAGGCGCGGGCCTGTCGCGGCTGGATGCGACGCTGATCTTCGAGGCGCTCAGCATGGCCTGCCCGTCGGTGGCGGCCTTCCTGTCGATCCACAACATGTGCGCCCGGATGATCGACGCCTTCGGCAGCGACGCGCTGAAGGATCGGGTGCTGGCCAGCGCGGTGTCGATGGAAACCGTGCTGTCCTATTGCCTGACCGAACCCGGCGCCGGATCGGACGCCGCGGCGTTGAAAACGCGGGCCGAGCGCAGCAATGACGGCTATGTGCTGAACGGGTCCAAGGCATTCATCTCGGGCGGCAGCTATTCCGACGCCTATGTCTGCATGGTGCGCACCGGCGAGGACGGCCCCCGCGGTATTTCGACCCTCTATGTCGAGGATGGCGCACCCGGCCTGAGCTTTGGCGCGCTTGAGGACAAGATGGGCTGGCGCAGCCAGCCCACCGCGCAGGTGCAATTCGATGATTGCAAGGTGCCGGCGGAAAACCTGGTTGGCGTCGAAGGCGACGGTTTCAAATACGCGATGATCGGGCTGGATGGCGGACGGCTGAACATCTCGGCCTGTTCGCTGGGCGCGGCGCAGGCGGCGATGGACGCAACCCTGACCTATATGGGCGAACGCAAGGCATTCGGCAAAAGCATCGACCAGTTCCAGGCGCTGCAATTCCGGCTGGCCGATATGGAGATCGAGCTGCAGGCGGCGCGCACCTTCCTGCGCCAGGCGGCCTGGAAGCTGGACCAGAAACATCCCGACGCCACCAAGTTCTGCGCGATGGCCAAGAAATTCGTCACCGAGGCCGGCTCGCGCATCGTCAACCAGTGCCTGCAGCTGCATGGCGGCTATGGCTATCTGGCCGATTACGGAATCGAAAAGCTGGTGCGCGACCTGCGGGTGCACGAAATCCTGGAGGGCACCAACGAGATCATGCGCCTGATCACCGTCCGTTCGCTGCTGGCCGCACGATGAGCGATCTCGACATCCGAGTTCAGGGCCGCGCCGGGCGCATCACCCTGACCCGCCCCAAGGCGCTGAACGCGCTGAGCTATGACATGTGCCTGGCGCTGGACGCGGCGCTGAAGGCCTGGCGCGATGACGACCGCGTTGCGCTGATCATCCTGGATGCCGAGGGTGAAAAGGCGTTCTGCGCCGGCGGCGATATCGCCCAGCTGTATGACACCGGAACGGCCGGCGACTACGGTTACGCCCGCCGCTTCTGGCGGGACGAATACCGCATGAATGCCCGGCTGGCGGAATATCCCAAGCCGGTGGTCAGCCTGATGCAGGGGTTCGTGATGGGCGGCGGCGTCGGCATCGGCTGTCACGGTTCGCATCGGGTGGTGGGCGACAGCACCCGCATCGCCATGCCGGAAACCGGCATCGGCCTGGTGCCGGATGTCGGCGGCTCGCTGCTGCTGGCCGGGGCGCCCGGACGGCTGGGCGAATATCTGGGCCTCACCACCGCACGGATGGGACCCGGCGACGCGATCCGCGCCGGCTTTGCCGACCACTACCTGCCGGAACAGGATTGGCCCGGCCTGGTGGAGCGGCTCTGCGCCACCGGCGAGCTTGCCGCGCTGACCGAGGCCACGAGCCCCGCTCCGGAAGCCGTCTATGCCGCGCAAACGCAGCGGATCGACCGGATCTTCGGCGCCGGTGACATCACCGCGATCCGCGCCGCGGCCGAGTCCGATGACTGCGACTTTGCCCGTGACGCCGCCAAGGCGCTGAACCGCAACTCGCCGCTGTCGATGGCGCTGACGCTGGACATGCTGGACCGGCTGCGCCCCGCGGCCACCATTCGCGACGCCCTGCGGCAGGAATACCGCGCCACCTGGCGCGTGATCGAACATGGCGACTTTCTCGAAGGCATCCGCGCGCAGATCATCGACAAGGACCGCAACCCGAAATGGCGCTATGCTGACGCGGTGGTTCCCGCATCGGTGGTCACCGACCTGCTGGCGCCGCTGGGCGAAGACGAACTGACATTTGACTGAGGGAAGAGCATCATGAATATCGGATTTATCGGCCTCGGCAACATGGGCGGACCGATGGCCGCCAACCTGGCCAAGGCCGGACATAACGTCACCGGCTTTGACATGGCGGATGTCTCGATCGAGGGCGTCGAAATGGCGGCGAGTGCCGCCGAGGCGGTGACCGATCAGGACGTGGTCATCACCATGCTGCCCAATGGTGCAATCCTGCGCAGCGTCGCGGCCGAGATCATCCCGGCAATGAAACGCGGCGCGGTGTTCATCGACTGCTCGACCGTCGATGTCGACAGCGCCCGCGCCGTCGCCGCCGATGCCGAGGCGGCCAGCCTGCTGCTGGTCGACGCGCCGGTCTCGGGCGGTGTCGGCGGCGCGCAGGCCGGCACCCTGACCTTCATGGCGGGTGGCTCGGATGCCGGGTTCAAGAAGGCCGAACCGCTGTTCGAGGTGATGGGCCAGAAGGCGGTGCATTGCGGCGGCCCCGGTGCCGGCCAATCCGCCAAGATCTGCAACAACATGATCCTGGGCGCCACCATGATCGCCACCTGCGAGGCCTTTGCCCTGGCCGACAAGCTGGGGCTGGACCGGCAAAAGATGTTCGACGTGGTGTCGACCTCATCCGGCTATTCCTGGTCGATGAACGCCTATTGCCCGGCGCCCGGCGTCGGCCCGCAAAGCCCGGCGGATAATGACTACAAGCCCGGCTTTGCCGCCGAGTTGATGCTGAAGGATCTGCGGCTCAGCCAGCAGGCCGCCGCCAGCGCCGATGCCGACACCCCGATGGGGGCGCTGGCCGAAACGCTTTACGCCCGCTTTGTCGAAGAAGAAGGCGGCAAGGGGCGCGATTTCTCGGCCATGCTGCCGCGGTTCGAAAAGCGCGGGCGCGGATAACCACATCGCCTCGCGAAACAAGTGCGCCGCCAGCCTTCTGGCGGCGTGTTGGCGTTTTTGCGCAGAAATCCGCAACTCGGGAAGGTTTCAGCAACGGAAACTGGCGCCTGCGCGTTTTACTTACATCAGAACGCGAGGAAACCATGAAACTCAACCCTATCGTATTGCTCACCTGTGGCGCCCTTTTGGCCCTGCCCGCCACCGTTCAGGCGGCACCGGACTTTCAGAAAACGGGGCACGGCGCGGAGGTGGTAAAGGCCGCTGGCTGCCCGCCCGGCCTGGCCAAGAAGGGCAATGGCTGTCAGCCGCCGGGGCTTGCGAAACAGCCGCAGCGCGACCGCGACGATAACGCCTACCAAAACGGTTACCAAGACGGCCATGTCGACGCGCTGCGCGGCTATCGCATCGGCGACCGCATCCAACGGGATTACGTGGTGATCGAACGCACCGCGCGCCACGGTCTGGACCCGAACGGCACCTATTACCGCGTCAATGGCGGGGTGTACCAGGTCGACCGCCAGACGCGCGAGATCCTCGGCATCATCGGTCTTGCCGCGCGCGTCCTGAACTGACGACGGATCAGGGCGTCCTGCCGGGCGCCCTGTCCTATTCCGCCGCCACCTTGCGCGGTTTCAACATGTCTTTCAGATAGCGTCCGGTGTGGCTGTCGGCGACCTCAGCCACGTCTTCCGGCGTGCCGGTTGCGACGATGCGGCCGCCGCCATCGCCACCTTCGGGGCCGATATCGATGATGTGGTCGGCGGTTTTGATCACGTCGAGATTGTGCTCGATCACCACCACCGAATTGCCCTGGTCGACCAGTTCGTGCAGCACTTCCAGCAATTTGCGCACATCCTCGAAATGCAACCCGGTGGTGGGCTCGTCAAGGATGTAGAGCGTCCGTCCGGTCGACCGCTTCGCCAGTTCCTTTGACAGCTTTACCCGCTGCGCCTCGCCCCCTGACAGGGTCGTCGCCTGCTGGCCCACCTTGATGTAATCCAGCCCGACGCGATGCAGCGCGTCCATCTTCTCGCGGATCGACGGCACCGCCTTGAAGAACTCGCGCGCATCTTCAACCGTCATGTCAAGAACGTCGGCTATGCTGTTGCCCTTGAATTTGATTTCCAGGGTCTCGCGATTATAGCGTGCGCCGTTGCAGGTCTCGCAGGTGACATAGACATCGGGCAGGAAATGCATCTCGATCTTGATCACGCCATCGCCCTGGCAGGCCTCGCAGCGGCCGCCCTTGACGTTGAAGCTGAACCGCCCGGGCTTGTAGCCGCGCGCCTTGGCCTCGGGCAGACCGGCAAACCAGTCGCGGATCGGGGTGAAGGCGCCGGTATAGGTGGCCGGGTTCGACCGCGGCGTGCGGCCAATCGGGCGCTGGTCGATATCGATCACCTTGTCCAGATGTTCCAGCCCCTTGATCGTCTCGCAGGGCGCCGGGGTCTGCCGTGCCCCGTTCAGCCGCATCGAGGCGGTCTTGAACAGCGTCTCGATGGTCAGCGTCGACTTGCCGCCCCCCGACACGCCGGTGACGCAGACGAACTTGCCCAGCGGAAATTCGGCGGTGACCTCCTGCAGGTTGTTGCCGGTGGCCTTCACCACCGTCACCGATTTGTTCTTCTTGCCCTCGCGCCGCGTCTCGGGCACCGCGATCTCGCGCGTGCCGGCCAGGTACTGCCCGGTCAGCGAGGCGCTGTCGGCAGCGATCTCTTCCGGCGTCCCATGGGCCACCACCTGGCCACCATGCACCCCGGCGCCGGGCCCGATGTCAAAGACGTAATCCGCCTCGCGGATCGCCTCTTCGTCATGTTCCACCACGATCACCGTGTTGCCCTGGTCGCGCAGGTTCTTCAGCGTGCCCAGCAGCCGCCCGTTGTCGCGCTGGTGCAATCCGATCGAGGGCTCGTCCAGCACGTAAAGCACCCCGGTCAGGCCCGAACCGATCTGGCTGGCCAGCCGGATCCGCTGGCTTTCGCCACCCGACAAGGTGCCGGAAGACCGTGACAGCGTCAGGTATTCCAGGCCCACATTGTTCAGGAATCCCAGACGTTCGCGGATCTCCTTCAGGATGGCGCGGGCAATCTCGTTTTTCTGGTGGCTCAGCTGATCGGGCACCGTCTGCACCCAGTCCAGCGCCTCGCGGATCGATTTCTCGACCACCTGCCCCACATGCAGCCCGGCAATCTTCACCGCTAGCGCCTCGGGGCGCAGCCGATACCCTTCGCAGGTGCCGCAGGGCCGGTTGTTCTGATAGCGTTCGAATTCCTCGCGGACCCAATTGCTGTCGGTCTCGCGATAGCGCCGCTCCATATTGGGGATCACCCCCTCGAAGGTGCGCGTCACCTGGTAGATGCGCCCGCCCTCGTCATAGCGGAACTCGATCTCCTCGTCGCCCGAGCCATACAGGAACACCTGCTGCACATGCGCCGGCAGGTCCTTCCAGCGGGTGTTGCGGTCGAACTCGTAATGTTTCGCCAACGCCTCGATGGTCTGCAGGAAATAGGGCGACTTGCCCTTGCGCCAGGGCGCCAGCGCGCCATCGGCGATCTTCAGCGTTGCGTCCGGCACCACCAGACGCTCGTCAAAGAACAGCTCCATGCCCAGCCCGTCGCAATCCGGGCAGGCGCCGAAGGGCGCGTTGAAGGAAAACAGCCGCGGCTCGATCTCGGGAATGGTAAAGCCCGAGACCGGGCAGGCGAAATTCTCGGAAAAGGTAATGCGCTCGGGCGCGTCCGCCGCGTCGTCTCCGGCATCCGCCTTGGGCGCGGTTTCCAGAACCGCGATGCCATCGGCCAGGTCCAGCGCGGTGCGCAGCGAATCCGCCAGCCGCGTTTCCATCCCGGCGCGCACCACGATGCGGTCGACCACCACGTCGATATCGTGGCGGAACTTCTTGTCCAGCACCGGCGGCGTATCCAGCTCGTGGAACGCACCGTCCACCTTGACGCGCTGAAAACCCTGCTTGCGCAGTTCCAGGAACTCCTTGCGGTACTCGCCCTTGCGGTCGCGCACGATGGGGGCCAGCAGATAGGCGCGGGTGCCCTCCTCCAGCGCCATGATCCGGTCGACCATGTCCTGCACCTGCTGCGCCTCGATCGGCAGCCCGGTGGCGGGGCTGTAGGGCGTGCCGGCGCGGGCAAAAAGCAGCCGCAGGTAATCGTAGATCTCGGTCACCGTGCCGACGGTCGAGCGCGGGTTCTTCGACGTGGTCTTCTGCTCGATCGAGATTGCCGGGCTGAGGCCGCTGATATGGTCGACATCCGGCTTTTCCATCATGTCGAGGAACTGCCGTGCATAGGCCGACAGCGATTCGACATAGCGACGCTGCCCCTCGGCATAGATCGTGTCGAAGGCCAGCGATGACTTCCCCGATCCCGACAGCCCGGTGATGACCACCAGCTGATCGCGCGGAATGTCCACATCGATGGATTTCAGGTTGTGTTCGCGCGCGCCGCGCACCTCGATATGTTTCAGCTCGGCCATGCTGCCCCCGTTAACGAGATGTAGACATATGTCTGCTGGCCCGAATCTCCAACAGAAAAATGCGAACGTAAAGAGAACATCCTAGGCAAGCTGCCGCCGCCGCCGGCCCGCCAGCAGCAGATGCAGCAAAAAGCCGCAGGAATAGAGCGCGATGGCAAACAGCAGGAAGCCGCCGATGCCGGCCTGGGCCAGCAAAACCGCCAGCAGCGGCGTGCCGCAGGTGGTGCCGACATTGCCCATCTGCGCCAGCGCGCCATTGGCCTGGGCCTGCGCCTCGGCCCCGGTATTCAGCTGCGGGATCGCGGCAAAGCTGGCCCCCTGTACCGGGCCCAGCGCCAGGGCCAGCGCCAGATAGGGCCAGACCTGGCCGGGGAAGGCCCAGACCGCCAGGCTGGCCAGCAGGCAGGCGGCAAAGCCCGCCTGGATCACTGTCACCGCCGGAAAGCGGCGCAGCAGCCAGACTCCCAGCGTCATCGACGCCAGGATACCGCTCAGCGGCATCAGCCCGACCACCATGTCGCGGCTGCCCGGCGGCAAGAAGCGCGGCATCAGCGTCAGGATCGCCACCCAGGACCCGGCATAGCAGACCCAGCCCAGCGCCGGCGCCGAAAGGTGCGGCGACCGGTAGATGCGGATATGGTCGCGCAGCACCGAACGCAGGCTGATCGCGCTGCCGCCACGCGCCACCAGGTCGCGCGGCAGCAGCACCGCAACCAGCCCCGCCATCGCCGCCATATAGGCCCCATGCGCGGCATATAACGCGCCGGTGCCCCAGGCCCGCGCCAGCGGCAGGCCCAGCCAGACCAGCAGCGCAAACGCGACGCCAAAAAACGTCGACCACAGTGACAGGGTGAAGCCGCGGTGCCGCTCGGCGCTCAGCTGCGCGATCAGCGTCGGCGCTGCCACCACGATGGCCAGGTGCGAGGCGCCCTCGACCACACGGCTGGCCAGGAACAGGCCCAGCGGCGGCAACAGCGCCTGCCAGGCCGACACCGCCGCCCCCAGCGCCAGCGCCGCGATCAGCGCCCGGCGATAGCCGATGCGCGAGACGATCAGCCCGGCGGTTACCCCGAACAGGATGCCGACGAAGCCCACCAGCGACACGGCAAAGCCCAGCAGCGCGCCTGCCGTGCCATAATGCTCGGCCAGCATCTGGAACGAGACCGAAACCTTGCCGAACTGCGCCGCCGCCCCCAGCCCCGCGGCCCAGAGGCTGAGAACGACAAGCCAGTTGGTTCGGGTTCCGGGCAAGGACGGAGCGGTCATGAAATGGCGAGTAGAGCGACGGCGACGAATCCGCAAGCGGCAGCTAGCGTCGGCGCTTCTCCACCCATGCGGAACATCGTGCCGCGGTGGCACGGAACCCAGAAGCCCGCAACGCGGTTTGAAGCTCGCGGCACCGCGTTCGAAAGTGGATTTCAAAGGACGGAGCGTGCTGTTTTCTGCATCCCCGAAAGGACCATAAAATGGCCAAGACCAAGACCTTGCACGACCTCTTTCTGGACACGCTGAAAGACGTCTATTACGCCGAAAAGAAGATCCTGAAATCGCTGCCGAAGATGAAGCGCGCCGCTCAATCGGAAGCGTTGAAACAGGCCTTCGAGAAACATCACGCCGAAACGGAAGGCCAGATCGAAAGGCTGCAGCAGGTGTTCGACCTGCTGGACAAGCCGGCGCGCGGCAAGACCTGCGATGCCATCGAAGGTCTGATCGACGAGGCGGAGGAAATCATCGACGAGTTCAAGTCAAGCCCGGCGCTTGATGCCGGGTTGATATCCTCCGCGCAGGCTGTCGAGCATTACGAGATCGCCCGTTACGGCACCCTGATCCGCTGGGCCGAGGAACTGGGCATGAAAGACGCCGCCAAACTGCTCGACGAGACCCTCCAGCAAGAGAGCAAGACGGACGAAACCCTCTCCGAGCTGGCAGACGCGACGGTGAACGACGCCGCCAAGGAACCGGAAGAGGCGTAAACGCAAACCGGCGCAGGGCTGACCCTGCGCCGGCACGTGCTACTCGAAAATTAACTTAGATATGGACCACACGGTCATAGGCATCCAGCACCGATTCATGCATCATTTCGCTGAGCGTCGGATGCGGGAACACGGTTTCCATCAGCTCGGCTTCGGTGGTTTCCAGAGTGCGGCCGACGATATAGCCCTGGATCAGTTCGGTCACTTCCGCCCCAACCATATGCGCGCCCAGCAGCTCGCCGGTCTTGGCGTCGAAGACCGTCTTGATCATGCCCTCGGGCTCGCCCAGCGCAATGGCCTTGCCGTTGCCGATAAACGGGAAGCGGCCGACCTTGACCTGGTGCCCAAGTTCTTTCGCCTTGGCCTCGGTATAGCCGACCGATGCGACCTGAGGCTGGCAATAGGTGCAGCCGGCGATGGCCTCGGGGCGCACCGGATGCGGATGGCCGCCGGCGATCAGTTCCGCCACCATGACGCCTTCGTGGCTGGCCTTGTGGGCCAGCCAGGGCGCGCCGGCGACATCGCCGATGGCAAACAGCCCTTCGACGCCGGTGCGACAATATTCATCCACCACCACATGGGTACGGTCGATTTTCACCCCCAGTTTCTCCAGCCCCAGATCCTCGACATTGCCGACGATGCCCACCGCCGAAATCACCGTGTCGAAATCGATCTTCTCGGTTTTGCCGCCGGCCTCGATATGCGCCGTCACCTTGCCCTTGCCGCGGTCCAGCTGCTTGACGCTGGCCTTTTCCATGATCTTCATGCCCTGCTTGGTGAACTGCTTCTTGGCAAAGGCGCTGATCTCGGCGTCTTCCACCGGCAGGATGCGGTCCATCACCTCGACCACCGTGGTTTCGGCGCCCAGCGTGTTGTAGAAACTGGCAAACTCGATGCCGATCGCACCCGAGCCGATGACCAGCAGCTTTTTCGGCATCCGCGGCGGCTGCAACGCGTGTTTATAGGTCCAGACCAGATCGCCATCGGCCTCCAGCCCCGGCAATGCGCGGGCGCGCGCACCGGTGGCGAGGATGATGTTCTTGGCGGTCAGCTCTTCGCTGCCCTTGTCGGTCTTGACGCTGACCTTGCCCTTGGCCGGCAAGGTCGCCGCGCCCATCACCACGTCGATCTTGTTCTTTTTCATCAGGTGGCTGACACCGCCCGACAGTTGTTTCGCCACCCCGCGCGAACGCTTGATCACCGCATCGATGTCGTAACCGATCTTCTCGGCGCTGAGGCCGAAATCCTTGGCCCGCTCCATCAGGTGAAACACCTCGGCCGAACGCAGCAGCGCCTTGGTCGGGATACAGCCCCAGTTCAGGCAGATGCCGCCCATATGCTCGCGTTCGACAATTACGGTCTTCAACCCCAGCTGAGCCGCGCGGATGGCGGCGACATAGCCGCCGGGCCCGGCGCCGATTACGATCAGGTCATAGGATTTGGCAGCCATGTGCGTCCCTCGGGCAAGCTGGTTCAGAAACTAGTTTACCATTAAACTAAATTCCGCAACGCATCAATGCCCCGTCGGCGCACCATCCCGATTATCTGCCGCGGCCATGGCCTGCGCCACCCGCGCGCCGATCCGCCGCGCCCCCAGTTGCGAGGGGTGCACCCGGTCGACATACCAGTGGCGCTGATCCGCCGGATCGATCGCCCCTGCCGCCGTCACATAGAACACGCCTGCATTGCGCGCCGCCAGCCGTGCCATCCGGGCGTTCAGCGCATCGATCTCGTCCTGGCAGCGGGCAAAGGGATTGGGTCGGACATTGCCGTCGTAATAGCCCAACAGCATGACCCGCGTGCCGCCTGTCGTCAGACCGCGCACAAAGCGCGGGATCTCGCCATCCCGGCCATCGGCGCTGATCAGCCCGTCCAGATTGGCGGTGCACCGCTGGCAGCCACATTCCGACATCAGGTCATTGGCACCGCCATTCAGCAGCACCCAGTCCCAGTCACCCGCCACATATTGCCGCCGGATGTCGCCGCCGCGCGCGGTGACCCGCGCGCTGGTGCTAGTAAATCGGGCGCCCGACACCGCGCGGTTTTCCACCGGCACCCCCATCTGTTCGGCCACCGCATCGCCCACCGAGGCGCCCCAGAAGGAATGAAACGCCAGGATGCTGTCGCCGATCACCAGGATCTCCGCATCCGCCCGCGGCGCCGGCCGGCCGCCGCAGGCGGCGGTCAAACACAGCAGCAACGCGCACATCCCCCACCGGGGCGCGCGGCAAAGGTGCCAGCTTTCACGAAAAAATCCCATGCCGCCCCCTCTTCCCAACTCCGCCACCAGTTAGGGCACGGGCCAGGCCGATCAATGGGCGCGCGTTGCCGGCCTCCGGCAACGCCAAGGCGATGTGTGGCGAGGTGGCGCCTTAGCCCACCACCGCCTGCAATTCGCGCACCGTGCGGCCATAGCCGCCATTGGAGACATAAGCGCTTTCCGCCCCGGTGGAACTGCGCTGCAGAACCTCGTTGCGGTAGGGGAAGCGTCCGAACTGGCGGATCACCTCGCGATGCGCGCGGGCGTGCAACAGGTTGTCCGCTCCCGCCTTCGGCATTCTTTCATGCATCAGCCGGACACAGCGGTCCTGGTCGCACAGGTTTTCCGAATGCATCAGCGGCAGGTAGAAAAACTGCCGTGCCGGTTCGTCGATCTTCAGATCCCACCCCTTGCCGATGGCGGCCTTCGCCGCCGTCAGCGCCGCGCGGTCGCTGGAAAAGGCGCGCCCGGAGCCGCGAAACATGTTTCGGGGAAACTGATCTGTCAGGATGATATAGGCCAGCGCGCCACTCGGATAGGTCAGCCAGAGCGAATATCGCCCTTCCATGGCCCCTTCCCAGGTGGATTTGAACTTTTCGCTGATCTTCGCGTCCAAGGCGTCGCCGCCGTCATACCAGCCTTTCGGGCCGATTTCGTCTAACCAAAAACTCAGTACATCTTCAGGGCCAATCATGGGCTCCACTCCACTTGTTCCACTACACACCCCCGGGCACATCTCAATCTAAACGGGGATCTATGGGTATGTTACAGTAACAAATTGCAACATCCGCGAAATGTTTCACAAAATCCGCATTAAGCCGCTGATTGGTCCTCGCGATCGGCCTCGATCGCAAGTTCCTGGGCAAATTCCACGGCCACGGGTGTCGAAGTCGGCGACATCGGCGACATTGTCCCCGTATCGGAAACCGGAACCGACGGGCGCTGAGTCATCCGATAGCCGGAATACGCCACCATCGCGAACAGCAAAACCAGCAGCAGCAGGAAGAAACCGGACGCGCCGAAGACCTGGTCGCCCATCAGCCAGCCGGTCACCAGCGGCCCCGCCACCGCGCCCAGCCCGTTGATGAAAACCAGCCCGCCCGAGGCGGCGGCCATATCCTCGTGCTGCAGGAAGTCGTTGGTATGGGCGATCAGCAGCGAATACAGCGGGTTGGTGGTGCCACCAATCACGAAGGCGGCGATCAGCAGCAGCGGATACACCCCGCCGAAAACCATCCCGATCAGCGACCCGACACCGCCCAGCGCCGCCACGCTCAGGATCAGCACCCGCCGATCCATCCGGTCCGACAGCCAGCCCAGCGGATATTGCAGCAACAGCGCGCCGACATAGAACGAGCCGACAAAGAACGAGATCTGCGCCACCGTCAGCCCGGCCTCGGCGCCGTAAACCGCGCTCATCCCGAACTGGGCGGAAAACACGCTGCCCAGCAGGAACATGCCGACACAGCCCAGTGGCGAGATGTTCATGATCTGCCGCAGGCTCATCGGCTTGGTGGTTTCGAAGGCGGGGGTCGGGCTGATCGACAGCAGGATCGGCGCGAAGGAAACCGAGATCAGCACCGAGGCGATGATGAAGGTCTCGTATCCCGACGGGTCGGCCACCAGCATCAGCGCCTGGGCCACCACCACGCCCAGCATCATCACGATCATATAGAGCGACAGCGCCTTGCCGCGGTTCTCGTTGCTGGCGGCATTGTTCAGCCAGCTTTCGGCGGTCACATACACGCCGGAAAAGCAGAACCCGATGATCACCCGCCCAATGATCCAGAACGCGGCCTCGTTCAGCAGCGGGTAAAGAATCATCACCGACGAGATCAGCGAGGCGAGCGCCGCAAAGACACGGACATGGCCGACGCGGCGGATCATGTCGGGCGCCATGCGCGAGCCGCCCAGGAAGCCGACGAAATAGGCCGCCATGACAAAGGACATCTGCAATGTCGAGAATCCCTCGATATTGCCGCGCACGCCCAGCAGCGTGCCCTGCAACCCGTTGCCCACCATAAGCAGGCCGAGTCCGAGGAACAGCGCCCAGGCGCTGGTGAGAACTTGCAGCATGGGGATCTCCCCGTGTTCGACTGTGTCGTTTCGATTTCGGGCCGGTATCGGCCGGTGACTCGCGATGGGTCGCCTTGATCTGCGACAGCCGCCCTGTCGTTTTCGTTACAGGTCAGCCTGATCTTGCCCGTTTCTTTCAGGCCCGTCGCCGGGGATCAACAGCGACGCGTCGCCATAGGAAAAAAAGCGGTATCGCGCCGCCACCGCATGGTCATAGATCCGGCGCACCCGGTCATGGCCGATCAGCGCCGCCACCAGCATCAGCAGGGTGGATTTCGGCAAATGGAAATTGGTGATCAGCGCATCGGTGACCTGAAAGCGAAAGCCCGGATAGATGAAGATATCGGTCTTGCCCCGCCACGGCGCGATGGTGCCGCCCCGCGCCGCGCTTTCGATCAGGCGCAGCGCGGTGGTGCCCACCGGAATCACCCGCCCGCCGGCGGCCTGTGTCGCCGCAATCTCGGCGGCGGCGGTGTCGGTCACCTCGCCCCATTCGGCATGCATCTTGTGGGTGGTGACATCCTCCACCTTCACCGGCAGGAAGGTGCCCGCGCCCACATGCAGAGTGACATAGGTGAACCCGATTCCCATCCCGGCCAGCCGGTTCAGCAGCGCCTGGTCGAAATGCAGCGAAGCGGTGGGCGCAGCCACCGCACCGGGCACGCGGGCAAAGACCGTCTGATAGTCGGTCCGGTCGCGGTCATCCGCACCCCGGCGCGCGGCGATATAGGGCGGCAGCGGCATCTCGCCGGCCTGCGCCAGCGCGGCGTCGAATTCGTCACCCGCCAGGTTGAACCGCAGAAGTCCCTGCCCGTCTTCCACCGCCTCCAGCCGCGCGGCAAGCGTTTCCCCAAAGCGGATCTCTTCGCCGACCTTCACTTTTTTCAGCGGCTTCAGCAGCGCCGCCCAGCGTCCGTCGGTCCGCGGTTCCAGCAGCGTCACTTCGATCCGTGCGGCGGTCTCGCCCTGTGCGCCGCTGCGGTGGCGCTGTCCGCTCAGGCGCGCCGGAATCACCGCGGTGTCGTTCAGCACCAGCCGATCACCCGGGCGCAGCCAGCGCGCCAGGTCGGTGAACCGCGCATCGGTGATCGCCTCCGGCTCGGCCACCAGCAGGCGCGAGGCCGAGCGGGGCACCGCCGGACGGTCGGCGATCAGATCCTCGGGCAGGTCGAAATCAAAATCGGCAAGTTTCATGCCGCCGCGCTTTAGCGGCTTGTTCGCGGCTTTGCCACAGCTAGTTCAGCGTCCGCCGGTGCTGTCCGCCCCCTGATAGGGGGTCGAGCGATCAACGGTTTCGCGCGCCGGCGCATCCGGGTCCTGCGGCGGCGGCGCGCGGAAGATCTCGCGGAACACGCTGGGCGTCAGGGCCGACAGCGGATTGACGCTGACCGCCGGGTCCTGCGCGGTGCCACGCAGGGTATAGTTGAACCCCAGCAGCCCTTCGCCCTTGCGGGTCAGCACCGCGCCGATGCCGTTCAAAACATAAACGGGCGAGATCACCCCCTGCATGTCCAGCCGGCCGCTGACCATATCGAAAATGCCGTCCATCGACAGCCCGATGGACGGCCCAACCGCACTTGAGGAATACAGGGTCAGCTGTGACGGAGACAGCCGGAAGCGCGCATCGACCTCGGAGAACTGGATTCCCTGCCCGGTCATTTCATCCAGCAGGCCGATCACGCTGACCGAGTTCAGCAGCGCCGCAATTGCCGGTGCGTCGCGCACCCGCGTGTCGGTGACCCGCAACGTGCCGTTGAACTGCCCGGCCGTGTCCACCGGGGTCAGCACCAGGTTGAAATCGCCGCCACGTCCCTGCCGCAAGATCCCGGCCGAACGGAACACTCCCCCGGCATCGTCCGACCGCAGCCGCACCGCGTTGCGCCCGCCCTGGGGCACCAATTCGCCCGACACCGCGGTCTGGCCGTTGACCAGCCCGCTAAACGCGCCGTTCAAACCGCCCGAGGTGGTGAAATCGCCGGTCACGTTGGTCAGCGCGATGGTGTCGCTGATCTGCAACCGGTCCAGCGCCACTGACAGCGGCCCCGAGGCACCTCGCGATCCGCCGAAGGCGGCGCTGCGCATGTCCAGGCTGCCGCCTCTGATCTGGGTCTCGGGCGGCGCATCGCCGCGCCCCACCAGGTCGACCTGCGCGTTCAGCCAGTTGCCGATCCGGACCGAGCTGAAACTGGCCCGGTCAAGCCCGCCATCCGCGCGCGTCTGCACCGTGCCGGTGGCGGCCAGCCCCGCCGCCTGCAGCTCCAGACGGTCGATCCGCGCCGCGGTTCCCAGCCGGCCCTCCAGTTCCAGCCGCCCTTCGGTCTGCGCAGCCTTGGCCCAGCCCAGTTCCGGCAGGCTCAGCCGCAGACCTTCCAGATCGGACCGCAGCCTTAGTGCCGGCGGTTCGCCGGGCGCAAAGTCGAGCGTGAAGTCGCCGCGCCCCTCTCCGGCGACGCTTCCGGGGGGCAGGCCGATATTCAGCGTGTCGACCAAATCCGGCGACAGGGTGATCGCCCCCGAAAGCCGGCTGGCCTTGCCCACGCCCTGGCCCAGCGGCTGGGTCCAGCTGACATCGGCGGGCACGTCGTCCAGAAGCCCCGCCCCGGCCAGGGTGATCCGGCTTTGATCGCCGGTGATCCGCAGCCGCGGCGCCGTGACGGTGTGGCCCGGCACCAGCACGTCACTGGCGACATCCGCGATCGCGCCGTCGACATGGAACTCGATCTCGCTTAACGGCACCTTGTCCTTCAGCGGCAGCGCCAGGGTGCCGCCGACCTGCACCTGCCCTTGCGCCAGATCGGGGGTAAAGGGCGTGCCCTTCAGCACCTGAAGCGGCGGACGGTTCAGCAGCGACATCACCGCCTTGACCGGCCCCGCCCCCTGGATCCGGACGATCCCCGGCGCGCCCTGCTTGATGCCGGTATCGGGCACGATGAACGAAGTGCCCGACACGTCCAGCGCGCTGCCCTGATCCGCCAGCACCCGCCCCGCGGTTGCGGTGACGGTAAAGCGATTGTCGATGAAGGTGGCCTGCCCCGCCGCACCGGTGATCGGCGGCATGGTTTTAAGGAACCGGATCTCGGCATCCTGAAAATCGAAATCGGCATAGATATTCGGGCGCGCGCCGGGTTCGCCGCGCAGGGCGAAATTGATGTCGCGCAGCAGCCCGCCGGTAAAGTTGCGCGCGGCCCAGTCCCGCGGCTTGGGCGCCACCCGCGCCGGCCAGAGCGCCACCACCCGGTCCGGCGTCATTTGGTCGATCCGGCCATCCAGCGCCAGCCGCCAGCCCGATTGTCCCGCATCGAAACCGCCCGACAGGTGCAGCGCGCTGTCGCCGTCCTGCACCACGGCTTCGCCCAGCGTCAGGCGGAACGGCCTCAGTTCCAGCCGGAAATCGGCAGTGGCCCGGTCCAGCTCCAGCGGCTGGTCATACATGCCTTCGGGATCGATGCTCAGCCCGGTCAGGCTGAATTGCCCGACCAGATCGCTCAGCGCGCCGCCTTCGCCGCCGAGATAGGCGCGGCCCTCGGCGCTGCCTGATCCCCAGGCCGTGGCAACCGAAAGCTCGTCAAAACTCAGCATCCGCTCGCTGGGCGTATAGGTGAAATAGCTGCGCGCGCCCTCGAAGGGCACCGGGTGCGCCGCGTCGGCCGGCTGCAGCGCCCCCGCGCCGATCTGGAGTGTCGCCGACAGCCGCCCCAGCGCACCCTCCGCGTCGACGCTGCCGCGCAACGCCCCCGAGATCGGCGCGCGCAACACGCCCAACCAGTTCAGCGCGACATTCTGCGCCGCCACGTCCTGCGCTGGCACGTCGCGCACCGAAATGCCAAACTCCGCGTCGGGCGCGCCGATCCGGGTCGTATAATTCGCCTCGGCCAGGCTGGCGGAATCACCGCCGCCCAGCAGCGCGAAACTGGAGGCCAGGCGCAGCTCGTCACCGTCGCGGTCCAGCTGGATGCGGCCGCCATCCAGGGTCCAACCGCGCCCCTGGCTCAGATCCTCATAGCGCAGCGTCAGCCCCTCGATTTCGAAGGCGGTCAGCGCCGATAAGGGCGGCATCGCCAGCTGCTCGCTCCAGGTTGCGATCAGCTGTGGCAGGTTGGCGGCGCTGCGCACCGGGGCGTTGCCCTCACCGAAATACAGCTCGATCTTGCCGTCGACATTGCGCTGCAAGGTGGCGATGGCGCCCGACAGGTAGATCCGCTTCGGCTGTATCCGCCCCTTCAGCAGCGGCCGCATTGCCAGGCTGGCCTCGGCATTGGCCAGCTGCACCAGGGTCTGCCCATCCGGCGCGATCAGCGCCATGTCGAGCAGCCGCACGCGCGGCCGCCAGCCTTTCCGCAGCACGAATTCCAGCTCGGAGAAGTTCAGTTGCAGATCTTCGCCCAGGTCCTGTTCGACGCGGGTTTCGATCCGGTCGCGGACCCAGCTGGGCGCACGGATGGTCTGCCCCACCAGGACATAGACCAGCAGCGCGGCCATGACCGAGATGCCCAGCACGAACGAAATCGACATATGCAGGGCGTGTCCCCAACGCGACCTGCGGCGGGGTCGAACGGGGGGCGTGCTGTCGTCGTCCGTGTTCATGCGGGCGGTTGCCCTCGATTTCAACCTCAATGCCTTTATTGTCGCCCAGAGCAGATTATTATGAAACTCACAATTGCCCCAACCACCGGAGCCACGCAATGCCCGACGTCAACGACACCGCCCCCGATTTCACCCTGCCCCGCGACGGCGGCGGCACCGTGACCCTGTCGGGTCAGCGCGGCGGGCCGGTGGTGCTGTTCTTCTATCCCAAGGACGACACGCCCGGCTGCACCAAGGAATCGATCGGCTTCTCCGCCGATATCTCGGCCTTTGACGCGGCCGGCGCCAAGGTGTTCGGGATTTCCAAGGACACGGTGGCCAAACATGACAAGTTCGTTGCCAAGCATGACCTGACCGTGCCGCTGCTGTCGGATGCCGAGGGCAGCGTCTGCGAAGACTACGGCGTCTGGAAGGAAAAGAAGATGTACGGCAAGACCTTCATGGGGATCGAGCGGTCGACCTTCCTGATCGACGCCGACGGCAAGATCGCCAGGGTCTGGCCCAAGGTGAAGGTCGACGGCCATGTCGCCGAGGTGCTGGACGCGGTGCGCGCGCTTTGAGCGTCAGCCTGGCCGAGCGGGCGGCCGAGATCCTGACCACCGCCGACGGGCGCGCCAAAACGGCGCTGTCGCGCAGCCATGCCGCCGACTGGTTCGCAGCGCGCGCCGGTGAGGCGCCGCCGATTGCCATCG
>NZ_PGTB01000220.1 GCF_002786325.1 Pseudooceanicola lipolyticus
CCGGCGGCGATGATCGACGGCCGGGTGGTGGGCCGGGCCGATGCCGCGCGGCTGGACGCGATCGTCGCGGAGGCAGGCGCATGAAAATCTATGTGCCCCTCGACAGCGTCGCCAAGGCGCTGGGCGCCGACCAGGTCGCCGATGCGCTGGCCGCCGAGGCGGCGCGGCGCGGGCTGGACGTGGAGATCATCCGCAACGGCACCCGTGGCATGATCTGGCTGGAACCGCTGGTCGAGATCGACCGCGGCGACGGGCGCATCGGCTATGGCCCGGTGACCCCCGACCAGGCACCAGCGCTGCTGGACGGCACCGCCGACAGCCTCGGCCCGGTCGAGGCGATCCCGTTTTTCGCCCGCCAGACCCGGCTGACCTTTGCCCGCTGCGGTGTCATCGACCCGCTGTCGCTGGCTGAATACGAGGCGCAGGGCGGGCTGGCCGGGCTGCGCCGGGCGCTGCAGATGGACGCCGCGGAAATTGTTGCCGAGGTCAAGGACTCGGGCCTGCGCGGCCGCGGCGGCGCCGGTTTTCCCACCGGCATCAAGTGGGAGACGGTGCGCAGCGCGCCGGGCACGCGCAAATACATCGTCTGCAATGCCGACGAGGGCGACAGCGGCACCTTTGCCGACCGGATGCTGATGGAGGGCGATCCCTATTCGCTGATCGAAGGCATGGTGATTGCCGGGCTGGGCACCGGGGCCGAGCGGGGCTTTGTCTATATCCGCTCGGAATATCCCGACGCCATCGCGGTGCTGGGCGCGGCGTTGGACCACGCCCGCGCCGCCGGCCTGCTGGGGCCCGATGTGCTGGGCTCGGGCCGCGCCTTCGAGCTGGAGATCCGGGTCGGAGCCGGCGCCTATGTCTGCGGCGAGGAGACCTCGCTGCTGAACAGCCTGGAGGGCAAGCGCGGCGTGGTGCGGGCCAAGCCGCCGCTGCCGGCGCTGGAAGGCGCCTTTGGACAGCCCACCGTGGTGAACAACGTGATCTCGCTGGCCACGGTACCGGTAATTTTCGAAAAAGGCGCTCAGCATTACGCGAATTTCGGGCTCGGCCGGTCAAAAGGCACCATGCCGATCCAGATCGCCGGAAATGTCCGGTATGGCGGGCTGTTCGAAACCGCCTTCGGCATGCCGCTGGGTGAGCTGGTGAACGAGATCGGCGGCGGCACCGCCTCGGGCCGGCCGGTCAAGGCGGTACAGGTCGGCGGCCCGCTGGGCGCCTATTTCGCGCCGGCGCAATTCGACACGCCCTTCGGCTACGAGGAATTCGACGGTGCCGGCGGGCTGATCGGCCATGCCGGGATCGTGGTGTTCGACGACCGCGCCGACATGCTGAAACTGGCGCGCTTCGCGATGGAATTCTGCGCGGTGGAAAGCTGCGGCAAATGCACCCCCTGCCGGATCGGCGCGGTGCGCGGCGTCGAGACGCTGGACCGCATCGCCCGTGGCGACCCGGCGGCGGCCGACCTGCTGACCGATCTCTGCGAGACGATGAAGATCGGCTCGCTTTGCGCGCTGGGCGGCTTCACCCCCTATCCGGTGATGTCGGCGCTGCGGCTGTTCCCCGATGATTTCGCCACCCGCAAGGAGGCTGCCGAATGAAAGACTTCATCATTCCCTGGGACGATCAGGACAAGGGCACCCCGGCCAAGGCCGGCGCACCGGTGACGCTGCGCATCGACGGGTTCGAGGTGACGGTGCCCGAAGGCACCAGCGTGATGCGGGCCGCCGCCGAGGCCGGGATCACCGTGCCGCGGCTCTGCGCCACCGACAGTATCGAGGCGTTCGGCTCCTGCCGGCTCTGCGTGGTCGAGATCGAGGGGCGGCGCGGCCTGCCCGCCGCCTGCACCACGCCGGTGGCGCCGGGCATGGTGGTGCAAACCCAGTCGCCACAGGCGAAGAAGATCCGCCGCGGCGTGATGGAGCTTTATATTTCCGATCACCCGCTCGATTGTCTGACCTGTGCCGCCAATGGCGATTGCGAATTGCAGGACATGGCCGGCATGGTCGGGCTGCGCGACGTGCGCTACGACAGCGGCGCCAACCACTATGCCAAGACCGCCGGAACCCTGGCCGCGGGCGATATCCGGGCGCGGGCCCCGGCGGGCGCGGCCAACCCGCGCTATGTGCCCAAGGACGATTCCAACCCCTATTTCAGCTTCGACCCGTCGAAATGCATCGTCTGTTCGCGCTGCGTGCGCGCCTGCGAAGAGGTGCAGGGCACCTTCGCGCTGACGATTTCCGGGCGCGGCTTTGACAGCCAGGTCTCGGCGGGCATGGCCGACGACAATTTCATGAGCTCGGATTGTGTCAGCTGCGGCGCCTGCGTGCAGGCCTGCCCCACCGCCACCTTGCAGGAAAAATCGGTGATCGAGATGGGCACGCCCGACCGGTCGGTGATCACCACCTGCGCCTATTGCGGCGTCGGCTGTTCCTTCAAGGCCGAGCTGAACGGCGACGAGTTGGTGCGCATGGTGCCCTACCGGCACGGCAAGGCAAACCGCGGCCATTCCTGCGTGAAGGGGCGCTTTGCCTATGGCTATGCCCATCACAGCGACCGCATCCTGAACCCAATGATCCGCGACCGCATCGACCAGCCCTGGCGCGAGGTCAGCTGGGACGAGGCGCTGCAATTTGCCGCTCAGCGGATGCGCGGGCTGCAACAGGCCTACGGGCCGAAATCCATCGGCGTCATCACCTCCAGCCGCTGCACCAACGAGGAAACCTATCTGGTGCAAAAGCTGGCCCGCGCGGTGTTCGGCAACAACAACACCGATACCTGTGCCCGTGTCTGCCACTCGCCCACCGGCTATGGCCTGCGCCAGACCTTCGGCACCAGTGCCGGCACCCAGGATTTCGACAGCGTCGACAAAACCGATGTGGTGATCGTGATCGGCGCCAACCCGACCGACGGCCACCCGGTCTTTGCCTCGCGGCTGAAGAAACGGCTGCGCCAGGGCGCGAAGCTGATCGTGATCGACCCGCGCCGCATCGACATGGTGCGCTCGCCGCATGTCGAGGCCGCCCATCACCTGCCGCTGCGCCCCGGCACCAATGTCGCGGTGGTCAGCGCGCTGGCGCATGTGATCGTCACCGAAAACCTCTATGACGAGGCGTTTATCCGCAGCCGCTGCGACTGGGACGGGTTCCAGGATTATGCCGCCTTCATCGCGGATCCGCGCCACAGCCCGGAAGCCACCGAGATGCTGACCGGCGTGCCGGCGGCCGAGCTGCGCGCCGCCGCGCGGCTGTTCGCCACCGGCGGCAACGGCGCGATCTACTACGGGCTGGGCGTGACCGAGCACAGCCAGGGCTCGACCACGGTGATGGGCATCGCCAACCTGGCGATGCTGACCGGAAATATCGGCCGCGAGGGCGTCGGGGTGAACCCGCTGCGCGGGCAGAACAACGTGCAGGGCTCTTGCGACATGGGCTCGTTCCCGCATGAACTGCCGGGCTATCGCCATGTCAAACTGCCCGAGGTGCGCAAGATTTTCGAAGAGGCCTGGGGGGTCGAGATCGACCCCGAGCCGGGGCTGCGCATTCCCAACATGCTGGACGCCGCCGTCGACGGCACCTTCAAGGGCCTCTATTGCCAGGGCGAGGACATCCTGCAATCCGATCCCGACACCCATCACGTCGCCGCCGGGCTGGCGGCGATGGACTGTGTCATCGTGCATGACCTGTTCCTGAACGAGACCGCGAATTACGCCCATGTCTTCCTGCCCGGATCGACCTTCCTGGAAAAGGACGGCACCTTCACCAATGCCGAACGCCGCATCAACCGGGTGCGCCGGGTGATGGCGCCGCGCAACGGCTATGCCGATTGGGAGATCACCCAGCTGCTGGCCAATGCGATGGGCGCCAGCTGGAACTATACCCATCCCGCCCAGATCATGGACGAGATCGCCGCCACCACGCCCTCTTTCGCCGGGGTCAGCTATGAGCTGCTCGAGCGCGAAGGCTCGGTGCAATGGCCCTGCAACGACAACGCGCCGCAGGGCACGCCGCTGATGCATGTGGACGGCTTCGTGCGCGGCAAGGGCCGGTTCATCGTCACCGAATACGTGGCGACCGACGAAAAGACCGGCCCGCGCTTCCCGCTGCTGCTGACCACCGGCCGGATCCTCAGCCAGTACAATGTCGGCGCCCAGACCCGGCGCACCGACAACGTGATCTGGCACGATCAGGACGTGCTGGAAATCCATCCCAGCGATGCCGAGAACCGCGGCGTGAAAGACGGTGACTGGATCAAGCTGGCCAGCCGCTCGGGCGAAACCACGTTGAAGGCGGCGCTGACCGACCGGGTCAGCCCCGGCGTGGTCTATACCACCTTCCACCACCCCGACACCCAGGCCAACGTGATCACCACCGATTTTTCCGACTGGGCCACCAATTGCCCGGAATACAAGGTGACCGCGGTGCAGGTCAGCCTGTCGAACGGGCCGACGGACTGGCAGGAGGATTACTCGGCCTTTGCCGAGAAATCCCGCCGCATCCTGCCCGCCGCCGAATAGCGCCGTGGCCTTCCCCGCCTCCTGCAGCCGGCCGGGCCGCGCCGTCCAGGGCGACCGCAGCCGCGCGATCCGCCGCGCGCTGCCCGAAGAGGTGCCCGTCGCCATCGTCTGCGACGGCACCACCCAGGCGGTGATGATGGCCAGCCCCGGCGATATCGAGGATTTCGCCTGCGGTTTTGCCCTGACCGAGCGGATCGTCACCGCGCTGGACCAGATCGAGGGGTTCGAGACGCTGACCCATGACCGGGGGATCGAGGCGCGGCTGTGGCTGCGCGCCGATCGCGGCGAAAAGCTGGGCGCGCGGCGCCGCTTCATGGCCGGGCCGGTGGGCTGCGGGCTCTGCGGCATCGACAGCCTGGACGAAGCGACGCGCCCCCTACCCCATGTCGGCACTACCGGGCCGGTGCTGTCCCGCGCCGA
>NZ_PGTB01000221.1 GCF_002786325.1 Pseudooceanicola lipolyticus
CGAGGCGGCGGTGGCCGATGCGTTGCTGGCGCTGAACCGCTCCGGGCTTGATGCCGAGGCGCTGGCACGGCACAAGGCGGCCCTGCTGCAGCCCGCTGATGGAGAGACCGATGCCGGATGAGCCCCAGGACCAGGCCACGCCGCGCCCGCCGCGCGCGCTGGGCCGCAAGACGATCCGCCCGACGCTGACCCCGCGCGAGCTGATCACCCCGACGCCGGACCTGAAAGGCGTGTGGAAGGCCAAGGTGATCACCCTGTTCCCGTCCGCCTTTCCCGGCGTGCTGGGCGAAAGCCTGACCGGCAAGGCGCTGCAGGAGGGGCTGTGGCAGCTGGAGGCGATCGATCTGCGCCAATTCGGCATCGGCAAGCATCGCAATGTCGACGACACCCCGGCGGGCGGCGGCCCCGGCATGGTGCTGCGCGCCGATGTGCTGGGCGCCGCGATCGAGGCGGCGCAGGCCGGGGTACAGGGGCACTGGCCGCTGATCTACCTGTCGCCGCGCGGCAAGCCGATGAACCAGGCGCTGATGCGCCGCCTGGCCCGCACCGAGGGGGTGACGCTGATCTGCGGCCGCTTCGAAGGCGTCGACGAACGGGTGCTGGAACAGTACCGCGTCGAAGAGGTGTCGCTGGGCGATTTCGTGATGACCGGCGGCGAGATCGCCGCGCAGGCGCTGATCGACGCCACCGTGCGGCTGATGCCCAACGTGCTGGGCAATGCCGCCTCGGTCGAGGAAGAGAGCTTTTCCTCCGGGCTGCTGGAACATCCGCAATATACCCGCCCCGCCGAATGGCAGGGCCGCGCAATCCCCGATGTGCTGATGTCGGGCCACCACGGCGAAATCGCCCGCTGGCGGCGCGCGCAGTCCGAACGCATCACCCGCGAGCGCCGGCCCGACCTGTGGGCGGCGCGGGACAAGCCCGACTGACAGGCGCGGCGGCCGGGCGCGGCCTCAGAACAGCACCAGGTCGTCCGACAGCTTGTTGACCGATCCGACGCCGTCCAGCGTGATGCGGTGGCCGCCGAAATCGAACACCACCTCGCCGCCGACCACGTCGGCGAATTTGTTGACCACCTGCTTGACGCCCAGATCGCCGCTCCAAAGCTTCTTGGACAGGTGCAATTCGTCCGTGCCCTTGGCAAAATCGGTGATCGTGTCGGCGCCGAAATTCTTCTTGAAGATAAAATCGTCCAGATTGCCGCCGCCGGTCAGGGTGTCGTTGCCGCCGCCGCCCTCGATCCGGTCATCGCCGCCGCCGCCCTTCAGGCTATCGCTGCCGCCGCCGCCTTTCAGCACGTCCTTGCCGCGGCCGCCATTCAGCGCGTCATTGCCGCCGCCACCCTTCAGCGTGTCGTCGCCATTGCCGCCGTTCAGGCTGTTCTGGCCCTTGTTGCCGACCAGCACGTTGTCTTTCTTGCTGCCCGAGGCGTCCAGATTGCCGCTGCCGGTCAGCTTGGCGTTCTCGACCTGCTGGTAATCCTTCAGCTTGAGGCTGAAGGCCGAGGTCACCACTGTGTCGGTCCCGCCCTTGGCCTTTTCCGACACCACGTCGGTCGCCTCGCTGAGGATATAGCGGTCATTGCCCTTGCCGCCCAGCATGATGTCCTTGCCGGCGCCGCCGTTCAGCACGTTTTTCAGCCCATTGCCGATAAGCGTGTCATTGCCCGAGCCGCCAGTGGCGTTTTCGATGCGAACCCCGTTGGCGATGGTATAGCCGCCATGCACCCCCAGCACCGCCGAGACAAAGCCGCCGCCGCCCGGCTCCTGTTTCAGCGTCGCCTGGCGCAGGTCGATGGTGGCGCCGGCGCTGCCGGGATTGACGATGGTGTCCTTGCCGCCGGTGTCCCAGATCGCCTCGTACCCGGTGCCGGTGCCGTTCGCGGTCCACAGGGTATAGGTGTTGTTGACGCCGTTATGGTTGGTATTGGTGCCGTATTTCTCCTGGATCAGGGCGATGTCGAAGGCCATCGGCGTGCGCGCCATGCCATAGGCATTGGTGCCCGAACTGCCGTTGAACCCGGTCTGCCAGCCCTTGTTATAGGACATGATGGTGAAGACTTCCTGGTTCAGCTGGTCGTCGCCGACATCGCTGGACTTGGTCACGCCGGCAAAGACCGCCGAGGTGCCGCCGCCATTGTCATGCGGATGCGCCAGGCTCAGGCCATGGCCGAATTCATGCATAAAATTGGAATAGCCAAAGGCGCCTTTTTCCAGGAACCCGCCGGCCGCCAGCGACCAGACATCGGGATCGGTGTTGAACCAGCCGACGCCCTGGTTGGTGCCAAAGGCCGGATCCTGCGGAAACATCCGCCCGGTGGTCGAGGTATCGGCGAAATTCTTGGTCAGCACGAAATCGGCGCTGGCCGCAGTGCTGACCTCGGTGAAGGTCAGCGGCGAAAAGCGGGAAAACTCCGCCAGCGCCGCCGCGGCCTGCTGCATCTGATAGGCGTTCCAGGGCGAATCCGTGGTCTCGTTGGCGAAGGTCTCGCCCTGCTTGGCGAAGTAATAGGTGATATTGGTCTTGTTGAACTCGGTGCCGGCGCCCCAGTCGATGCCCTTCAGCGGGCTGGCCGGCGCCGGCGGCGAGAAATTCGCCACGGTCAGCTGGAAATCCCCGGTGTTGCCCGGCCCGCCCTTGGCCTTGATGTAATATTTGCCGTTGTAATCGGCGGTGAAGGTCAGGGCCGAATTCAGCGTGACGCCGTTGTCGTCATTCAGCGCCACGGTCGTCAGGTTGCGGTCGGCGACTTCGAGGAACGGGTTGGCCAGCGGCGTGAAGGTGCCGAGGTAGGCATCCAGGAACACCGCATAGGTCTGTCCCTTCTGCACGGTGACGGCATACCAATCCTCGTCGGTGCCGAAATCGATGGTGCCCAGCACCTGGCTGCCCACCGCCACGCTGCCGGCGGTGCTGGTGGTGGCGCCGACGGTGTCGGCCGCCGCGTTGATCGGCGACAGGCTGATCTCGTATTGCCCGGTGGTCTGGCCGCCGCCGCCAAAGCCGGTGGCGCCGGCATAATAGATCCCGGTGCGCGTGGCGGTCACCGTCAGGACCGAGTTCAGCCCGGTGCCGCTGTTGTCATCGGCAACCAGGAAAGTGCCGTTGTTGTCGAACAGGTAGATCTGCGGATCGGCCAGGCCGAAGAAGGGCAGCGCCTTGAGGCTGATCTCGTATTGCTGGCCCTGGGTCAGCGACATGCGGAACCAGTCGGTATCGCCCGGCACGCTGATCTCGGCCGTCATCCGTTGCCCGCTGCCCAGCGAGACCGGGGTGCCGGTGCCGCTGGGAATATCGAACAGCGCGGTAAAACCGGTCGGGTCGGCACCGGCCAGCGCCCCTGCATCGCCCGCCGGGGCCGCGGCGGCCGGGCCGCTGCCCAAGCCGGTGGCCGCGCCGCCGAACAGCGCCGCGCCATCGGCGATGGTCAGCCCCTGATGTGCAAGAAGTGTCGCGGCGTTGCCCGGCCAGATCGCGGCATGCCCGTTACCGGACGCCCCGCCCACGACCGCACCCGCATCGCCCAGGCCGCACAGACCACACATGGTTACCCCCCACTCTGAAACATGATTTTTGTGGTTTTATTTTAATTGAATGACGCCAGTTTCCGTCAGGTCAGGTCACGGATCAACTGAATTCTGCAACCGGCCCGGGCGCAGCACCGCGCAGGGCGGACAAACCGCTTGATCCGCACCGCCATTTCCCCTAAAGCACCGCTGGTCCGGACTCGCTCACGCGGTTCCGGACCGCTGGTTATGGCGCATCGCTTTTCTGCCCGGCTTTCTTCGGCCTGCGGCGCGCGGTGCACCCGACCCGAACAAGGAATGGACGAACCGATCTCTGGCGGGCTGCTGCGGCGGGACCCGGGTGAAGACCAAGAGCTCTCGGCGCGCGCAAACCTTCGCGGAGCAAACCGCGAGCAGACCGGAGTAGATGCGATGGACCTGATCGCACAGATCGAGGCGGAACAGATTGCCGCCCTGGGGAAAGAGATCCCCGACTTCAAGGCCGGCGACACCATCCGTGTCGGCTATAAAGTGACCGAAGGGTCGCGCACCCGCGTGCAGAACTATGAAGGTGTCTGCATCAGCCGCAAGAACGGCACCGGCATCGCCGGCTCGTTCACCGTGCGCAAGATTTCCTTCGGCGAAGGCGTGGAACGGGTGTTCCCGCTGCATTCGACCAATATCGAAAGCATCACCGTGGTGCGCCGCGGCCGCGTGCGCCGCGCCAAGCTGTATTACCTGCGCTCGCGCCGGGGCAAATCGGCCCGGATCGCCGAAGTGTCGAACTACAAGCCCAAAGCGGGCGCCGAGGCGTAAGGAGACGGGTCATGAAAAAAGACATCCATCCCGATTACCACATCATCGACGTGAAAATGACCGACGGCACCGTGGTGCAGATGCGGTCGACCTGGGGCAAGGAAGGCGACCAGCTGTCGCTGGATATCGACCCCACGGTGCACCCGGCCTGGACCGGTGGCGGCACCCGCCTGATGGATACCGGCGGCCGTGTGTCGAAGTTCAAGAAGAAATACGAGGGCCTGGGGTTCTGATCCCCTCCCCTTCTGCAAGCTGCGGCGCCGCTCCCTTTGGGGGCGGCGTTTTTCGTTGCGCCCTGCCCCCGGCGCGGCCGCGGCGGCAGATGCGCGGAATTTGAGTATTTTTAGGGAGAAGAAGGGCGGGCGTGGCGCCGGGTGGTGAGGGAATCGCAACCTGTTGCCGGCAGTCTGGGCTGATCGCAACGGAGCGTTCGCCATGCCCCCGTCGGTCGCACAGACCCTGTCCCATGCCGGCCGCGCCGCCAAGGCCGGCGATCTGGCCGCGGCCGAGGCGTTGTTCCGCCAGGTGCTGGAGCGCTATCCCGGCAACCGCAAGGCGCGCGCCGGGCTGAAGGCGCTGGGCC
>NZ_PGTB01000222.1 GCF_002786325.1 Pseudooceanicola lipolyticus
CCTGCGCGCGGCCGCCAGCAGTGGGATGGGCGCGGCCGAACTGGGATATCGGCGGCAAGACAACGCCGGCGATGCGCTGTTGCTGCGGGCGGCGCTGCTGGAACAGCCGCTGGCGCCCGACGATCTGGCGGTGGCCGAGGCGGCGAAGCGGGCAAAATTCCCCGTGGCCGCTGCGGATTTGCAGCCGGAGTTCAGCGGCCCGGCGCTGGGCGCGCGGCTGGCCGAACTCGAGGCGCGGTGGATCGCATCGGGTTTTACCCTGAGCCGGGAACAGTTGCTGCTGACATAGCACTGTCAGTAGGGCGGGACGAAATTCGCGGCGAAGGGGTGACAAGCGAAAATTATTCCGCTAACGCTCAACCGGCACACTAGGAGGGATACGCGGATGTATTACGGGATTTGGTTCTTCTGAGCTGATACCCGCCGGGTGATCAGCATGTCACCCAACACTACATTTGCGCCTTTTGCTCTGCCGGAGCCCTCCAATATGTTTCGTTTTTTTGAGAACCTCGTCGATCCCTACTGCGACTACGTCGAGAAAGATCGCCCGCCGACCCGCCTGTGGCCGTTTCTGCGCGACTATTGCCAGCCGTTCTGGCGGGTGTTTTTCTGGGCTGCGCTGCTGTCGGTGGTCGTGGCGGCCGTCGAAGTCTGGCTGATCTATTACATGGGCCGGCTGGTCGATCTTTTGTCCGGCGATCCGGCCCAGGTCTGGGCGGCGCATGGTACCGAATTTATCGCCGTTGCGGTGTTTATCCTGGTTCTGCGCCCGGCGATTCACGCGGTGGATGTGCTGCTTCTGAACAACGCGATCATGCCGAACTTTGGCACGGTGATCCGCTGGCGGTCGCATAAACATGTTCTGCGCCAGTCGGTTGGCTGGTTCGAGAACGATTTTGCCGGGCGCATCGCAAACCGGATCATGCAGACGCCGCCAGCGGCGGGCGAGGTGATTTTCCAGGTCTTTGACGCAATCTCGTTCTCGCTGGCCTATCTGGTGGGCGCGGCAATCCTGCTGGCTGCGGCGGATGCGCGGCTGTTGCTGCCCTTGGTGATCTGGTTCGCGCTGTATGCGCTGCTGATCCGCTGGACCATCACCCGCGTCGGGCCGGCATCGCAGGCGGCCTCGGATGCGCGCTCGGCGGTGACCGGCCGGGTGGTGGACAGCTATACCAATATCCATTCGGTCAAGATGTTCGCGCATCACGCCCGCGAACTGGCCTATGCCAAGGAGGCGATCGAAGAGACGCGGCGCACCTTCAAGACCGAGATGCGCATCTTTACCAAGATGGATGTCGCGCTGTTCACCTTGAACGGGCTGCTGATTGTCGGCGTGGTCGGTTGGGGCCTGTCGATGTGGATGCAGGGCACCGCCAGCGTCGGCGTGGTGGCCGCGGCCTCGGCCCTGACGCTGCGGCTGAACGCGATGACCGGCTGGATCATGTGGGCGCTGACCAGTTTCTTCCGTCAGCTTGGCGTGGTGGCCGAGGGGATGCAGACCATCGCCCAGCCGATCGACCTGGTCGATGCGCCGGGGGCGAAACCGCTGAAACTCGGCCAGGGCCTGATCGAGGTGAAGTCGCTGTCGCATCATTTCGGGCGCGAGGCCGGCGGGCTGGACCGGATCGACCTGACCATCAAGCCGGGCGAAAAAGTGGGTCTGATCGGGCGGTCTGGCGCCGGGAAATCGACCCTGGTCAAGCTGCTGCTGCGCTTCTACGACGTCGAACAGGGCCAGATCCTGATCGATGGTCAGGACGTGTCGAAGGTGCAGCAGGACAGTTTGCGCCAGCATATCGGCATGGTGCAGCAAGACAGCGCGCTGCTGCATCGTTCGGTGCGCGACAACATCCTGTACGGCCGGCCCGACGCGACCGAGGCGCAGATGATCGCCGCGGCCAAACAGGCCGAGGCGCATGACTTCATCCTCGACCTGGCCGATCCGCAGGGCCGCACCGGCTATGACGCGCATGTCGGCGAGCGGGGTGTGAAACTGTCGGGCGGGCAGCGCCAGCGAGTCACGCTGGCGCGGGTCATCCTGAAAGACGCGCCGATCCTGTTGCTGGACGAGGCGACCTCGGCGCTGGACAGCGAGGTCGAGGCGGCGATCCAGGATACGCTCTATGGCATGATGGAGGGCAAAACGGTGATTGCCATTGCGCACCGTCTGTCTACCATTGCCCAGATGGATCGTATCCTGGTGATGGATCAGGGGCGAATCGTCGAGCAGGGCAGCCATTCCGTGCTTTTGGCGTCTGACGGGCTATATGCCCGGTTCTGGGCGCGTCAGTCGGGCGGGTTCCTCAATCCCGAGACCGAGGCGGCGGAATGAAATTCGAAGACCTGATCACACCATTCGAACCGGCCGAAGGCCCGCCGCCGCAGACGCTGGGCGCATTCATGCGCTGGTGTCTCAGCGGCGCCTGGCCGGCGCTGTGGCTGGCGGCCGTCTTGTCGGCGCTGGCCGGCGGGCTGGAGGCGGGCACCGCCTGGATTCTCGGCGCGGTGATCGACACCTCGATTTCCAGCGGGCCAGAAGGAATCTTCCAGGGCTCCAACCTGGCGATGATCTTTGGCGCTTTGGCGTTTTTCCTGCTGGGCCGGCCGGTGTTGATGGGGCTGTCTTCGGCCTCGAACGCGATCATCGTACAGCCCAACGTGAATCCGCTGGTGCTGTCGCGGCTGCACCGTTGGACCCTGGGCCAGGCGGTCAGATTTTTCGATGACGATTTCGCCGGTCGGATCGCGCAGAAGCAGATGCAGGCGGCGCGCGCGGTCACCGATGTCGCGGTGGAAATGATCAACGTGGTGGCCTTTGCGCTGGCTTCGCTGGCGGGATCGCTGATTCTGCTGACCACGATTAACCCGGCCGTTACCCTATCCTTCCTGGTCTGGCTGGTGGCCTATTTCCTGCTGATCGCCTGGTTCCTGCCCAAGATCCGGTTGCGGTCGGCGGCGCGGGCCGGGGCGCGGGCGATGGTTTCGGGGCAGGTGGTCGATACCATCACCAATATCAAAACCGTCAAGCTGTTCGCCCATGCCGATTTCGAGGATCGCGCGGCGCTGGGCGCGATGAACACCTTCCGCCGGCGGTCGCTGGATTTCGGTTACATGGCCGCCGGGTTCCGGTTCTGCCTGATGACGCTGGCCGGGTTCCTGCCGGTGATCCTGATCGGTGGCACGCTGTTGCTGTGGCGCAATGGCAGCGCCAGCGAGGGCGATATCGTTGCTGCCGGGGCGGTGGCGATCCGCATCGCGCAGATGACCGGTTGGGTCAGTTTCACCCTGATGACGATCTATTCCAACCTGGGCGAGGTCGAAGACGGCATTCGCACCCTGACACCGCGCATCCGCATCGACGACATCCAGGGCGCACCGGATATCGAGATGGCGCAGGGAGGCATCGAGTTCCGCGATGTCAGCTTTGCCTACGGGCGGCAAAGTGGTGGCATCAGCGATATCAATCTGTCGATCGCCCCCGGTGAAAAGCTGGGCATCGTGGGGGCGTCAGGGGCGGGAAAATCCACGCTCGTGTCCCTGTTGCTGCGCCTCTACAAGGGCGAAGACGGCGATATTCTGATCGACGGACAGAATATCGAGAAGGTGACCAAGGACAGTCTGCGCCGCAAGATCGGCATGGTCACGCAGGAAACCGCGATGTTCAACCGGTCCGCCCGCGACAACATCCTTTATGGCCGTCCGGAGGCGACCGAGGACGAGTTGATCGCCGCCGCGCGCAAGGCCGAGGCGCATGAATTCATCCTGAACCTCGAAGACCACAAGGGGCGCAAGGGCTATGACGCGCATCTGGGCGAACGCGGCGTCAAGCTGTCCGGCGGGCAACGGCAGCGCATCGCGCTGGCGCGCGCGCTGTTGAAAGACGCGCCCATCCTGGTGCTGGACGAGGCGACCTCGGCGCTGGACAGCGAGGTCGAGGCCTCGATCCAGAGCGCGCTGCACCGGGTGATGGAGGGCAAGACGGTGCTGGCAATCGCGCACCGGCTGTCGACCCTGTCGGAGATGGACCGGATCGTGGTGATGGAAGACGGCCGGATCGTCGAAACCGGCACGCATGACTCGCTGCTGGCGCGCGGTGGACTGTATGCGCAATTCTGGCGCCGGCAGTCGGGCGGGTTCCTGCGCACCGAAGCCGCGGAATAGCACTGTATCCGCCGCGGCGGGGGCGCTATCAGCTGGGTCCATGTCGATCGAAGTGACCATAGACCGTTTGGGCCATCAGGGTGACGGGATTGCCGCCGGCCCACTGTTTGCACCGCGTACCCTGCCGGGCGAGGTGGTCAGCGGCGTTGTTCAGGGCCAGCGGCTGGAGGAAGTGCGGATCGTCACGCCGTCGCCCGACCGGGTGCAACCGCCCTGCCGCCATTACCGGGGGTGCGGAGGCTGCCAGTTGCAACATGCCTCGGATGGGTTCGTGGCGGCGTGGAAGGAAGATTTCGTGCGCTCGGCGCTTGCGGCGCAGGGGCTGGAGATACCCTTTCTGCCGATGGCGACTTCGCCCGCCAACAGCCGCCGCCGCGCGGTTCTGGCCGTGCGCCGTACCAAGAAAGGCGCCTTGGCCGGGTTTCACGGCCGCGCCTCGGGGGTGATCACCGAGATCCCCGATTGCCACCTGTTGCACCGTGACCTGCTGGCCGGTCTGCCGCTGGCCGAGGGGCTGGCGCTGGCCGGGGCCAGCCGCAAGGGGGCGTTGGATGTGACCCTAACAAGGTCATTGGCCGGGCTGGACGTGGCGGTGGAAGGTGGCAAGCCGCTGGATGGCAGCCTGCAGGTCGCGCTGGCGCAGCTGGCCGAACGGCACGATCTGGCGCGCATCGCCTGGGCGGGCGAGACGGTGGCGATGCGCCGCCCGGCGGCACAGCGCTTTGGTCGGGCCGAGGTGGT
>NZ_PGTB01000223.1 GCF_002786325.1 Pseudooceanicola lipolyticus
CGCAGCAGCACCGACGCGGTCAGCAGCAGCGCGGTGCGCTCGGCATACCAACGCGCCTCGCCCTCGGCGGGCAGGGCGGGCCAGCGTTCGGCATGGGCCTTCAGCGCGGCGTCATAGTGGCGGTCGGCGCCGGCGGCTGACAGCAATTCGGCGCCCAGGGTTTCCGCCGCCAACGGTTCGCGCGCGAGGGTGCGCAGGATGTCCAGGCAGATCACGTTGCCCGACCCTTCCCAGATGCCGTTCAACGGCGCTTCGCGGTAGAACAGTGGCAGGCCGGTTTCTTCGACATAGCCCATGCCGCCCAGCACCTCCATCGCCTCATAGGTGACCTGCGGGCAGCGCTTGTTCGACAGGAACTTGGCCAGCGCCACGCCGATCCGGGCAAAGGCGCGGTCGTTGTCGGTGTCGCCGTCAAAGGCGCGGGCGACGCGCAGGCCCAGCGCCAAGGCGCCTTCGGCATCCAGCGCCAGATCGGCCAGCACCGACTGCATCAGCGGCTGGTCGATCAGCCGCTTTTGAAAGGCGCTGCGGTTCCGCGCCCAATGGGCCGCCTCGACCAGCGCACCACGCATCAGCCCCGCCGGCGCCAGCGCGGTGTCCAGCCGGGTGTGATGCACCATTTCGATAATCGTGCGCACGCCCTGGCCTTCGTCGCCCAGCCGCCAGGCCAGCGTGTTCTCATACTCGATCTCGGCGGAGGCGTTGGATTTATTGCCCAGCTTGTCCTTGAGCCGCAGGATGCGGAGCGCGTTGCGCTCGCCCTCCAGCCAGCGCGGCACCAGGAAACAGGTCAGCCCGCCGGGCGCCTGGGCCAGCGTCAGGAACCCGTCCGACATCGGCGCCGAGCAGAACCATTTGTGCCCGGTCAGGCGATAGGCATCGCCATCGGGTTCCGCCCGCGTGGTGTTGCAGCGCACGTCCGAGCCGCCCTGTTTCTCGGTCATCGCCATGCCCAGCGTCGCGCCGGCCTTGTGTTGCAGCGGGCGCGGCGCCGGGTCATAGCGGCGCGCGGTCAGCTTGGGGCGCCAGATGGCGGCCAGCCGGTCATCGGCGGCCAATGCCGGAACCGCGGCATAGGTCATCGTCATCGGGCAGCAATGGCCGGGTTCGACCTGGCTGGCCAGATAGACCATCGCGGCATGGGTGACATGGCCGCCCGGCTGCCCCTCCCAGGCGAGGGCGGCATAGCCGGCGCCGATCCCGGCTTCCATGAGGCGGTGATAGGCAGGGTGGAACCGCACTTCGTCCAGCCGGCGGCCGCCGCGGTCAAAGCTGACCAGTTCCGGCAGGTGGCGGTTGGCGTCGCGCGCGGCCGCGCGCATCTCGGCCGTGCCCAGCACCCGTCCATAGGCGGCCAGCGCCTCGGTCTGACCGTTTTCGCGCGCCACCGCCTCGCGCAGCACGATGTCATCGCCCCACAGGTCGGCATCACCGCGCTCGGGCGGCTGGTTGCTGACCTCATGCGTGGACAGGCAGGATCGCGGATCGGATCGGGTCATGGCGGCCTCCGCCACTCAGCGTAGGCCCCGAGGCCGTCCACGGCCAGCCCTCAGTGCGGCGATATCGCGGAATCCGAAACTCAGCCGTCCTCGTCGCTCAGCGCGCCATTCTCCCATGTGCCGCTGGCCTCCTGCCCCGAAGCATAGCGCATGGTGCCCTGGCCCTGGCGTTTGCCGTTTACAAACGCACCTTCGTAGACATCGCCATTGGCATAGGTGGCCACGCCTTCGCCGCTGATCTCGCCATTTTCCCACATGCCGGAATAGCGGAAGCCTCCGGTCATCACGATCTCGCCCTGGCCGTGGCGCTGGCCGTTGACAAACTGGCCGGTATAGACCGAGCCATCGGCATAGGTCGCGGTGCCCTGGCCGTGGCGCTGTCCCTCCTGCCATTCACCTTCATAGCGGTAGCCGTCGGGATAGGTCATCACCCCCTGGCCGTGGTTCTTGGCATTGACAAAGGCACCCTGGTAAACCGTGCCATTGGCATAGCGGGCGACGCCTTCGCCCTCGATCACCCCGGCCACCCAGTCGCCCTCGTAGGTGGAGCCGTCGGGATAGGTGATCTTGCCGGTGCCATCGGCCAGGTCGTTGCGGAATTCGCCCTCGTAGACCGAACCGTCCGGATAGGTAACCTTGCCCTGGCCCTCGATCTGGCCGGCCACCCAAGCACCGGCATAGACATAGCCATCGGTGCCGGTAAAGGTGCCCTGGCCATGGCGGCGGTCATCGGCAAACTCGCCCTCGTAGACATCGCCATTGGCATATTCCACCCGCGCCGTGCCTTCGCGGCGGCCGGCCACCAGCTCGCCGATATAGACGTCGCCATTGGGCTGGGTCAGGGTGCCGCTGCCGTCGATCTGGCCATCCTTCCATTCGCCGACATAGGTCAGCCCGTCGGGCAGGGTCAGCTTGCCCTGGCCGGCGCGCTGCCCGGCCACGATCTCGCCATCGTAAACCGCGCCATCGGGATAGGTGATGGTGCCCTGGCCTTCCTTCTCGCCATCGACCCAACCGCCCTCATAGCGATAGCCGCCGGGGCTGGTCATGATGCCCTGGCCGTGATGCTTGGCATCGCGGAACTCGCCTTCATAGCGGACGCCGTTGGCATAGAGCGCGATGCCCTGGCCGTTGATCTTGCCGTCCTGCCACTCGCCCTCGTAGGTGCCGCCATCGGCCAGGGTGATCTTGCCGACGCCCTCGGGCTTGCCCTTGGCGAATTCGCCCTCGTAGACCGAGCCGTCGGGGAACCGCGCCACCCCGGTGCCGCGGATTTCGCCATCGACCCATTCACCGGTATATTCATACCCGTTCGGCAGCCGGTAGGTGCCGGTGCCGTGCTGCAGCCCGCCGCGAAAGGTGCCCTCGTAGACGCCGCCAATATCGTCCTGCGTGGTGAGAACTTCGCTGTCCTGGGCCCAGGCCGGCGCGGTGGCAAGCAGGCACAGCGCCAGGGCCAGTGCTGGTGTCGGTCGTGTCATGCGATCTCCCGTCGATCCCCCGAATGCCGGTCTGCCGCGGCCATGTCTCCTGAAAATTAGGCGACAGCGGCGCGGGGAGCAACGTCTTTTGCCGGAACCGGCTTTCCCCTGCGGTCCGATCTGGGTAAGCACGGCGGGAAACCAGACGAGCAGAGAACAAGATGAGCGATCATTTCCGCATCACGCTGGCGCAATTGAACCCCGTGGTGGGCGATCTGGCGGGCAATGCCGCCCAGGCCCGTGCCGCCTGGGAAGCCGGGCGCGAGGCCGGCGCCGATCTGGTGGCGCTGCCGGAAATGTTCATCACCGGCTACAACACCCAGGACCTGGTGATGAAACCGGCCTTTTACACGGCGGCGATCGAACAGGTGCGCCAGCTTGCCGCCGATTGCGCCGAGGGCCCGGCGCTGGCGGTGGGTGGTCCCTGGGTCGAGGGAACCGAGCTCTACAATGCCTATCACATCCTCAAGGGCGGCCGGATTTCCACGTCCCTGCTGAAACACGACCTGCCCAATGAAACCGTCTTCGACGAGGTGCGCATCTTTGACGCCGGGCCGCTGGGGGGCCCCTATGCGGTGGGCAATACCCGCATCGGTTCGCCGATCTGCGAGGATGCCTGGCACCCCGAGGTGCCCGAGACCCTGGCCGAGACCGGGGCGGAATTCCTGCTGGTGCCGAACGGCTCGCCCTATTACCGCGGCAAGCATGAAACCCGGCTGAACCACATGGTGGCGCGGGTGGTCGAAACCGGCCTGCCGCTGATCTATCTGAACATGGTTGGCGGCCAGGATGACCAGGTGTTCGACGGCGCCACGTTCGGGCTGAATCCGGGCGGCGCGCTGGCCTTCCAGATGCCGCAATTCGACGCGGCGATCGCCCATGTCGACCTCGAGCGCGGGCCCGAGGGCTGGCGCATTCTGCCGGGCGAGGAACATGTGCATCCCAGCGAATACGAGCAGGATTACCGGGCCATGGTCGAGGCGTTGCGCGACTATTGCGGCAAGACCGGGTTCAAGAAGGTGCTGCTGGGCCTGTCGGGCGGGGTGGATTCGGCGATTGTCGCCACCATCGCCGCCGATGCGCTGGGCCCCGACAACGTGCGCTGCGTGATGCTGCCCTCGGAATATACCTCGGAGGACTCGCTGGAAGACGCCAAGGCGGTGGCCACGGCGCTGGGCTGCCGTTACGATTTCGTGCCGATCTCGCAGGGCCGCGCCGCGATCACCGAGACGCTGGCGCCGCTGTTTGCGGGCCTGGCGCCGGACGTCACCGAGGAAAACATCCAGTCGCGCCTGCGCGGCCTGTTGCTGATGGCGCTGTCCAACAAGTTCGGCGAGATGCTGTTGACCACCGGCAACAAGTCCGAGGTGGCGGTGGGCTATGCCACCATCTATGGCGACATGGCGGGCGGCTATAACCCGATCAAGGATCTCTACAAGACCCGGGTGTTCGAAGCCTGCCGCTGGCGCAATGCCAACCACCGGCCCTGGATGAACGGGCCGGCGGGCGAGGTGATCCCGCCGCGGGTGATCTCGAAACCGCCCAGCGCCGAGCTGCGCGAGGATCAGAAGGACAGCGACAGCCTGCCGGATTACGAGGATCTGGACCAGATGCTGGAGATCCTGATCGACCGCGACGGCTCGATCGGCGATTGCGTCGCCGCCGGCTTCGACCGCGCCGTGGCCCAGAAGGTCGAGCGGCTGATCTATCTCAGCGAATACAAGCGCTTCCAATCCGCACCCGGCGCCCGCCTGACCAAGAAGGCCTTCTGGCTCGACCGGCGCTATCCCATCGTCAATCGCTGGCGCGACCCCAGCTGACAGCGCCCGGCTCCGGCGCGGCCGGGTGGCCCCGGCGCGAAGGCCGGGGCAGCCTGGGGCACAGTGCGCCCG
>NZ_PGTB01000224.1 GCF_002786325.1 Pseudooceanicola lipolyticus
CACCGACGCGCTGCTGGAGGCCTGCGAGGCCGAGGACCTGCCGTTGCTGCCGGGTGCGGCCACCGCGACCGAGGCGCTGCGGCTGCTGGAACGCGGCTATGACGTGATGAAATTCTTCCCCGCCGAGGCCTCGGGCGGCGCCCCGGCCCTGAAGGCGATCGGCGCGCCGCTGCCGCAGATCTCCTTCTGCCCCACCGGCGGCGTCTCGCCCGGCAACGCGATGGATTATCTGAGCCTGCCCAACGTGCTTTGTGTCGGCGGCAGCTGGGTCGCCCCGAAAGACGCCGCAGATGCCGGTGACTGGGACCGGATCGAAACGCTGGCCCGCACCGCCGCGGCGCTGGGCAAGGGCTGAGCCGCTTGCCGCCACGGCAAAGTACAGGCTATGGCTGTGGCTGACCTTCACACGGTGCCCCGGACATGCCCCGTTTCGCCGCCAACCTGACGTTTCTCTTTGCCGAACTGCCCTTCGGCGAACGCTGTGCCGCCGCCGCCGCGGCCGGGTTCGGCGCGGTCGAAATCCTCTATCCCTATGACACCGCCGCCCGCGACACCCGCCGCGCGCTGCTGGCCAACGGGCTGGAACTGGTGCTGATCAATGCGCCGCCGCCGAATTATACCGGCGGCACGCCCGGCTTTGCCGCGCTGCCCGGTGGCGAGGACCGGTTCCGCTATGACATCCGCCGCGTGCTGCGCTACGCGACCGAACTGAAGGCCGGGCTGATCCACGTGATGGCGGGCCAGAGCGACGCGGCAAACGCGATCGACACGCTGGTGGCCAATCTGCAATGGGCCGCCGATGCCGCGCCCGAGCAGAGTTTCACCATCGAGCCGCTGAACCCGACCGACAAGCCCGGCTATGCGCTCGCCGATTTCGACCTGGCGGCCGAGGTTCTGGCCCGCGTCGACCGAGCCAATGTCGGGCTGCAATTTGACAGCTATCATGCGCAGATGATCCATGGCGATGCGCTGGCGGTGTGGCAGCGGCACAGTTCGCGGATCAGCCATGTCCAGATTGGCGATGCTCCCGGGCGCGGCGCGCCGGGATCGGGCCAGATCGACTTTCCCGCGCTGTTCGCCGCCATCGACGCCAGCGGCTATGACGGCTGGGTCAGTGCCGAATACACCCCGGCCACGCGCCGCAGCGCCGACAGCCTGGGCTGGCTGAGGGCGACCATGCCGTAAGGCGGGTCGGTGCCGCGGCGAAATGCCGAGGCATCGGAATGTCGCGTTGAACCCGGCCCGGTGCGGGGCTAGATAGCGGCACCGCAACAGAACGGGGGCAGGGCATGCTGGTGGTGATTTCTCCGGCCAAACGGCTGGACTGGACAGAACGTGACAGCGACATGACCGCGCCCGAATTTGCCGACCACGCGGCACGGCTGGCCGCCACCATGCGCGGCCTGACACTGACCGGCCTGCAGGCCCTGATGGATCTCAGCCCCGATCTCGCCCGCCTGAACCGCGACCGGTTCCGCGCCTATCAGGATGCGCCGACCCCCGAGGCCACCCGCCCCGCCGCGCTGGCCTTTGCCGGTGACACCTACCAGGGGCTCGACGCGCCCTCGCTCGATGCCGACGAGATGGCCTGGGCACAACAGCACCTGCGCATCCTGTCGGGGCTGTACGGGGTGCTGCGCCCGCTGGACGCGATCCAGCCCTACCGCCTGGAAATGGGCAGCCGGCTGAAAACCCGGCGCGGCGCCACCTTGTATGACTATTGGCGCGACCTGCCGGCCAAGGCGCTGAACGCGGCGGCGGCCCAGGTCGACAGCCAGGTGCTGGTCAATTGCGCCAGCCAGGAATATTTCGGCGCCGTCGATGCCAAGGCGCTGCGCCTGCGGGTGATCACCCCGGTTTTCATGGAAGACAAGAACGGCAGCGCCAAGATCGTCAGCTTTTTTGCCAAGAAGGCCCGCGGCGCGATGGCGCGCTATATCGTGCAGCACCGGCTGACCGATCCCGAGGCGCTCACCGATTTCGACAGCGGCGGGTATCGCTATCACCCCGACCTGTCCGAACCCGACCGCCCGGTGTTTCTGCGGCCCTACGAGGCCTGAATCGCCTCGGCGCCGCCGGGTGGCCGCGCCCCGGCCGGGCAACAGCGGGCGATCATCTGGTGGATCGCGGCCTTGCTCAGCGGTTTGGCCATGAAATGGTCCATCCCCGACTCCAGGATCGCATCGGCATCGCCGGTTATCGCATGCGCGGTCAGCGCCACGATCGGGACATGTCCGCCCGCCTGCGCCTCCAGCGCGCGGATCGCGCGGGTGGCTTCGGTGCCGCTCATCCGCGGCATCGAAATATCCATGAAGATCAGGTCGGGGTCAAAGCTGCGGAACAGCTCCACCGCCTCCTCGCCATCATCGGCAAAGCGCAGATCGATCTCCAGCGTCTTCACCATCTTGCGGAACACCAGCTGATTGGTCTTGTTATCCTCGGCCGCCAGCACCCGCATCGGGCGCGCCCCCTCCGGCGCGCGTGCCGGACCCAGCGCCGCCAGCTGCGCCAGCAGGCTGTCGCGCGGGCAGGGCTGCGGCAACAGGCCAGTGACATGGCGGAACCTGGGCTCGGACTGCAGCTGGCCGGGACAGGCGCTCAGCAGCAGGATCGGCACCGTCCAGCCCCGATTGCGCAATGCCTCGGCCAGCTCCAGACCATCCATGCCGGCCATGTGATGCGCGCTGATCACCAGGTCGATGTCGTCGTTTATCGCCGCCAGCGCCTCGGCCCCCGAGGCGCAGAGCACGGTGTCGCGGCCCAGCTGTCCCAGCTGCCGTTGCAACAGCTGCTGATTGGCGTTGCGGCTGTCCACCACCAGCACCCGGCGCAGCGTTTCGGGCAGCGGCGGCGGGTCGGGCTGCACCCCGTCGGCCGGCGGCAGGCGCAGGCGAAAGCCGAAACACGAGCCTTCGCCCTCGGTGCTGTCGACCCAGACGGTGCCGCCCATCAGCCCGATCAGCCGCCTGGAAATCGCCAGGCCCAGCCCGGTGCCGCCAAAGGCCTGGCCGGCGCCATCATGCGCCTGGGTGAATTCGCCAAAGATCTGGTCCAGCTGGTCCGCCGGAATGCCGACGCCGGTATCTTCCACCGCCACATGCACCGAACACAGCGCGCCCTCGGTGTCGATGACCCCGGTCACGCGGATCAGCACATGGCCGGCTGCGGTGAATTTCACCGCGTTGCCGGCCAGGTTGGTCATCACCTGGCGGATGCGGCCGGGATCGCCCAGGAACCGGGTTGGCAGGAACAGGTCGTAATCCACCAGGATCGCCAGCCCCTTGTCGCGCGCGCTGGCCTGCAACAGCATCACCACCTCGTGGATGCAGCGTTCTAGGTCAAAGGCCTCGCGGTGCAGCGCCAGCTTGTCGGCCTCGATCTTGGAATAGTCCAGCACGTCGTTGATGATCACCAGCAGCGCCTCGCCCGAACTGCGGATGGTGTTGACATACAGCCGCTGTTCCTCGTCCAGCTCGGTGTCCATCAGCAGTTCCGCCATGCCCACCACCCCGTTCATCGGCGTGCGGATCTCGTGGCTCATATTGGCCAGAAAGGCTGATTTCGCCCGGTTGGCCAGTTCCGCCTCGGCCCGCGCGGTTTTCAACGCGTGTTGCTGGCGGATGGTATCGGTGATGTTCAGCACCATGCTGACGGTGTCGGCGCCGGTGCCGCGCTGGTCGATCATGCGGAAATAGGCGCCGTTCCACCAGCGAATCACCATCGGCTCGGGGTTGGGCGTCAGCCAGCGCGCCAGCATCCGCGCCCGCCATTCATCCGGGTCCAGGTCTTCGGTATTGACCAGCCCTTCATCGGTCAGCAGTTGCAGCAGGCGCGGATAGGTGACGCCGGGCGCCACCTCGTCCAGCCCGTCGAAGGCGGCAACATAGGCGCTGTTGGCGGACAGCATGACGCCATCGGCATCGAAAAAGGCAAAGGCATCCTCGATGATCTGAATCGCCTGCCACAGCCGCCGCTCGGCAATCTCGATCTTCTGGTTGGCGGTGCTCAGATCGGTTTTGACGCGCTCGTTTTCATCCCGCACCGTCGCCACCTCGGCGCGGGTCTCGCCGATCTGCCGGGTCAGCGCCAGCGCGTGGCGCCCCAGCTTGCGATTGGCCGCCGACAGTTCCGCCTGTTTCAGCTCCAGCAGCCGCTGCGCCGCCAGCCGCGCGCGCCGTTCCTCGGCAAGTTTGTTGGCAAGGCTCATGGCCCGGTGCTCCGCAGCTTGCCCCGGGGGCGTGGACGCCACCGACAGTCGGGCATCCCGGTGAATAAGTGCTTAAGGCCGGGCGCGGCCGGGGAATCATTGCCAAGCGCACAAGCGCCATGCGACCCTTGGCAAAAACCGGGAGAGCGCGATGACAAGGCTGGCAGCACAGGTAGTTGTCTGGACTCTGGCGATTTTTTGCGCCGCGCTCGGCGCCACGGCGCAACAGACGGTGCCTGAATTCCGCTTTGTCACCACCCGCGATGTCGATTTCTATGGCGAGGATCTGGACGCGCTGTTCGACACCGATCTGCCCGGCTGCGTGCGTGCCTGCGCGGCCACCGCTGCCTGCGGTGCCTTCACCTTCAACAGCCGGTCCAACGCCTGTTTCCCCAAACGCGGCGTCACCGAAATGCGGCCCTATCAAGGCGCATTTTCCGCCCGCAAGATCGCCACCGACCCACAGCAGCGCGCCGACGCGCAGGGCCGCCTGGAGACATTGGGCTTCCTGGGCCAGGCCGCCCTGGCCGAGGCGATGACCCTGGCGCGCGACCTGGGCCTGCGCCATGCCGCCGGCGCGCTGGACCTGACGCAGCTG
>NZ_PGTB01000225.1 GCF_002786325.1 Pseudooceanicola lipolyticus
AGCCTGGCCGCGCTGGCCGAACTGGGCCAGGGCTCGGTCACCTTCGCCGATGCCGACATCACGCTGATCGCCGCCGAGGGCACCACGCCCTCCACCTTCGACCGGGTGGTGGGCGAGCTGGAAGCCGCGCTGCCCGAGGTTTTTGCGCTGCACCCGGTGCTGCCGCCGCCGCCGGGCGAACCCGAGGCCGGGCCGCCGGAATTTGTCGCCACGCTCAGCCCCGAGGGCCAGGTGCAGCTGCGCGGGCGGCTGAATGACGAGAACCTGCAGCACATGGCCGACAGCTATGCCAAGGCGCGGTTCGGCTCGGCCAGTGTCTATACCGCCGCGCGCACCACCGACGGCCTGCCGATGGACTGGCCGGTGCGGGTGCTGGCCGGGATCGAGGCGCTGTCGCGGATGGTCAACGGCGCGGTCACGGTCACCCCCGACAACGTGGTGGTGCGCGGCATCTCTTCGCGCAAGGGCACGCCGGCCGAGGTGGCGGGTATGCTGTCCGACCGGCTGGGCGAGGCGCAGAATTTCGACCTCGACATCGCCTACAAAGAGCCGCCGCCACCGCCGGAAGAGGCGATAACCCCCGAAATCTGCGAGGCCGAGATCGCCGAGGCGCAGCGCATTACCGGCAAGATCAGCTTCGAGCCCGGCTCGGCCACCATCGACGATGTCTCGCGCGACACCATGGACACCATCGCCGAAATCCTCGCCGAATGCGGCGATATCCGGCTGGAAATCCAGGGTCATACCGACAGCCAGGGCCGCAGCTCGATGAACCAGCAACTCAGCCAGGACCGCGCCGATTCCGTGCTGAAGGAATTGCGGGCGCGGCGGGTGCTGACCGCAAGCTATACCGCCATGGGCTATGGCGAGACGATGCCGATCGCCTCGAATGATGACGAAGCCGGGCGCGAGGCCAACCGGCGGATCGAATTCCGGCTGATCCGCCCCGCCCCGACGCGCGAAGTGCAGACCACGCTTGAAAGCGTGGCGCAGCAGGCCGTAACGTCTTCCGAGGCTGCCGATGACGCGCAGTCATCCGAAACCGAGGGCGAAGACACCGACGATGAATAGAAACGAATTCATTATCACCACGGCGATCATCCTGTTCGCCGCCTTTGCCCTGGGCTGGTTCGCCAACTGGCTGGTGCATCGCTTTACTCGGGTCAGCGCCAAGGATGTGGGCGAATTGGACCGGATGAGCCAGGAACTGCATCACGCGGAAGAAACCCGCGACCAGGCGATCACCTATCTCCAACAGCGCGAATCCGAACTGTCCAACCAGCTGAGCCAGACCGAAGCGGAACTGTCCGCCGCGATGGAGGGGCTGCGCCATGCCCGCCGCGAGGCCGAGGAACTGCGCGCGATTGCCGACCGCGCCCGCGCCGGCTGAGCCGTCAAGCCGGGGTTACGACGACGGCCCGATCATAAAGCAGGACACGTTGCGCGCCTGCAGGCGGCGGCAGGCCAGGTCGGCCTGTTCGCGGGTCATGCCGAGGAAATTGGCATCAAAACCGCGCGGCGACCGGGCCACCTTGCGCAGCGCGCCATCCAGCGTCGCCATCTCGGTCAGCGCCGTGCGCAGCAGCACCTTCTCGGCCTGGTATTCGCTGCCATAGCGGCCCACATTGATGCCCCAGTGATGCCCGCCCGAGGTGGACAGGCGGGTCACGATCTCTTGTCCCGCATCATCCAGCGCGCTGCCGGCTTCCTCGGGTTCGGCCGCCACCGCCGAGACCAGCACCAGATCGGTGGGGCGGGCGGCGGGGCGCAGGGCAACAGAGGGCGCGGCCTCGGTGCCACCAATCGCGGCGCTGGCGGCGGTGACGGGGGGTGCGGCATTTGCGGCGGCATCCACCTCGGCCACGGTGGCCTCGACCGCGGCCTGCACTGTCTCACTGGTGCTGGCGGTCAGGGTGGTGGCGGTATCGGCCACCGCCTCGGCAACGGTTTCGGTCGCGGGGACGGCGTCGCCGACCGATTCGATCACCGCCTCAACCGCATCGGCCACCAGCAGCGGCTGTTGCGGCGCGCGCGCCTTGGGGCGCAGGCTGGAATGCACCGCGCCGGCGACAAACACGTTTTCCTTGCCGATATATTCCGGCGTATCCGGCTTTTGCAGCGGTGCCCGCGACGGCGCCCGGCGGAAGCCGAGGTCCAGCAGTTCAGCCACCTTGGCATTGCGCGAGGTCGAGGATTTGCCGCCGAAGACGGTGGCGATCACCCGTTCGTTGCCGCGCTGGGCCGAGGCGGTCAGGTTGAAGCCCGCCGCGCGGGTATAGCCGGTCTTGATGCCGTCGGCGCCTTTATAGGATTGCAGCAACCGGTTGTGCGAGGTGACCGTCTTGATCCCGGCATGGGCGCTGCTGCGCGAGAACAGGTTGTAATATTCCGGATAGTCGTAAATCAGGTGCCGCCCCAGGATGGTCATGTCATGGGCGGTCGACAGGTGGCCCTCCTCCGTCAGGCCATGGGCGTTCTTGAAAGTCGTCCGGGTCATGCCCAGCGCTTTGGCGGTCCGGGTCATACGGCGGGCAAAAGCGGCTTCGCTGCCGCTGATCGCTTCGCCAATCGCGGTGGCCGCGTCATTCGCCGATTTGATCGCGGCGGCCCGGATCAGGTAACGTAGCGAGATCGAAGACCCCGCTTGCAGGCCGAGCTTCGACGGGGGCTCGGACGCTGCATGCTGAGAAATGCGCACTTTGGTGTCGAGGGAAATCTCACCGTTACGCACCGCCTCGAAGGCAATATAAAGCGTCATCATCTTGGTCAGGGACGCCGGATGAAGCCGTGTATCCGCGTTGGATTCATGTAGAACCTCACCGGTACGTGCGTCGATCACGTAAGCCGCGTAAGGGGCTGCTACCGCGCTAAGCGGCAGGACCACAAGAAACCAGATCGCAGTGAAAATATACACGCCCAAACGGGCGGAGCTGTTCCGCCGTACCTGCACGATGATTTGCCTCGTTCTGCCTGGTGCCGCCGGTTTTCCGGCTGACGTATTGATTTGTGAGGCGAAGCTAGCACAGGGAAAATATAAAATAAACCTAGAGCTTGCAGGAAGAAGCTAAATTCCTCCCGACGCCGCCGACAAGATGTTGCGGTGTGCAATATCGGGGCACCCATACCGGCGATTGTGGCGGAATTGTGGCGAATCTCGCGCGCGAAATGCCCGCTCAGCCCAGGCGGTCCACCAGCGCGCCCAGCCCCTCCAGACTGTCCAGCTGGCAAAAGCGTTCGCCATCCTCGGGCGCCTCGGCATGTTCAAGATCCCACACCAGATCGTGCGGCACATGCACCCCCCAGCCACCCGCCGCGATCATCGGCAACACGTCGGACTTCATCGAATTGCCCACCATCACCCCCCGCGCGGGGCCGTCGCCCAGTCGGGCGAAGATCTCGGCATAGCGGTCCGCCGTCTTGTCCGAGACAATCTCGACCCCGTCGAACAGGTCACCCAGCCCCGACTGGGCCAGCTTGCGTTCCTGATCCAGCAGATCGCCCTTGGTGATCAGCACCACCCGGTGGCTGCCGGCCAGGGTTTCGACCGCCGCGCGTGCATGCGGCAGCAATTCGATGGGATGCGCCAGCATCTCGCGCCCGGCCGCCAGCAAATCCCCGATCACCGGCGCCGGTACCCGGCCATTGGTGACCTCGATCGCGGTTTCGATCATCGACAGGGTGAATCCCTTGATGCCATACCCGTAATGGCCCAGATTGCGCCGCTCGGCCGCCAGCAGACGCGCGGCCAGATGTTCCGGTTCGGCATGATCGGCCAGCAGCGCGGCAAAGCGTTCCTGGGTCAGCCGGAACACCCGTTCGTTGTGCCAAAGTGTGTCGTCGGCGTCAAAACCGACAGTCGTAATCCGGGCCGGCATCCGCCACCTGCTTTCGTTCTCTTTTCGAATCTTGCATTAAGATTATATACACGGTGAACCCAGATGGTTGAGTTTGTCCGGATACCACGCGCGCGATGCAGCTATTGCCTTTGAAAATGACCAAGAAGCCAGAGGATGACGGCGACAGCTCGATCATGATCGAGACGCGGCCGAAAACCAAGCGGCCGCCGCTCTACAAAGTGCTGTTGCTGAACGACGATTACACGCCGATGGAATTCGTCGTGCATGTGCTGGAACGCTTCTTCGGCATGAATCACGCGCAGGCCTTCGAAATCATGCTGACCGTGCACAAGAAGGGCGTTGCCGTTGTCGGCGTCTTCAGCCACGAAATCGCCGAAACCAAGGTTGGGCAGGTGATGGATTTTGCCCGCCGCCATCAGCACCCGTTGCAGTGCACGATGGAAAAGGAAGACTGACATTTCCGTATCCGCCCGTCTGAACCTGGCCCTGTCCACGGGCGGCCTCGTGCTGCCGGAGAGCGGGGCGATCGCGGTGTTCCTGCCAGTGGCCGGAACCGACCTGAGCGTTTTGCCCAAAGCGCGGGCGGTGGTGATTCAGCCGGTGTTTCCCGATCACGACGCGTTCCGCGCCGCCGGCTATACCTGCCGCGTACAAGCCGGCGACACGCGATTTGCCGCCGCGCTGGTCTGCCTGCCGCGCGCCAAGGCGCGGGCCCGGGCGGTGATCGCGCAGGCGATGGAGCTGACCGACGGTCCGGTGATCATCGACGGCGCCAAGACCGACGGCATCGACGGCATCCTGAAAGACATGCGCAAGCGCGGGCCGGTCAGCGCGCCGCTGTCCAAGGCCCATGGCAAGCTGTTTTGGACCGCCGCCGCGCCCGCCGCCTTCGCCGACTGGCACGAGGCACCGCCGCGCCCGGTCGAGGGCTTTGTCA
>NZ_PGTB01000226.1 GCF_002786325.1 Pseudooceanicola lipolyticus
GCGCCGCTCTATATCCGCCCCGCCGATGCCGCGCCCTCGGCCGATCTGCCGCCGGTGCTGCTGGATTGATTCCCGCCGCCGACATGGCCGCGATCCATGCCGCCGCCAGCGACGACCGGCCGTGGAGCGCAGCGGAATTCGCCGCGCTGCTGGCCAGCCCCGGCTGTTTTGCCTCCGGCGATGTCCGCGCCTTTGCCCTGGTCCGGGTGATACTGGACGAGGCGGAATTGCTGACCATCGCCACCCGGCCGCAGCACCGGCGGCAGGGGCTGGCACGGGCGCTGATGGCCGACTGGCAGGCCGAGGCGGCGCGGCGCGGCGCCACCCGCGCCTTTCTGGAAGTGGCTGCCGACAATGCCCCGGCGCGGGCGCTGTATGAGGCCTGCGGCTATAGCCAGACCGGGCGGCGTCGCGGCTATTACCGCCGGGGCACGGGCGCGGCTGTCGATGCCCTGCTCATGGCACGGACCCTGCCCTAACGGCAGGCGTCAATCGCCGGGCAGCCTTCGAAAAATCGGTTGACCACCCGCCCCGCCTGCGGCCTTAATCTGAGTATCGCGGTGCCAGGCTGCGCCGGACCGGGCCAGGGGGTCACATCCCAGGCCCCAAGCAAACGATAAAACCGGGAGAGATTTCATGACTCTATTCAAGACCCTGAGCGGTGCCGCCGCCGGTCTGGCGCTGATTGCCGGCGCGGCCCATGCGGAACCTGCGATGATCTACGATCTGGGCGGCAAGTTCGACAAAAGCTTCAACGAAGCCGCCTATAACGGCGCCCAGCGCTGGGCCGAGGAAACCGGCGGCACCTATCGCGAGATCGAACTGCAATCCGAAGCCCAGCGCGAACAGGCGCTGCGCCGCTTTGCCGAGGCCGGCGCCAACCCGGTGGTCACCATGGGCTTTGCCATGGCCGACCCGCTGAGCACCGTAGCGCCGGATTATCCCGACACCAAATTCGTGGTGATCGATGTCAACTGGCTGGACGTGCCCAATATCCGCCAGGTCGCCTTTGCCGAACATGAAGGGTCCTATCTGGTCGGCATGCTGGCGGCGATGGCGTCGAAGACCGGCACGGTCGGCTTTGTCGGCGGCATGGATGTGCCGCTGATTCGCCATTTCGGCTGCGGCTATGCCCAGGGCGCCAAAGCGGTGAATCCCGATATCAACATCGTCGCCAACATGACCGGCACCACCCCGGCGGCCTGGAACGACCCGGTGAAGGGCTCGGAACTGACCAAGGCGCAGATCAGCCAGGGCGCTGACGTGGTCTATGCCGCGGCCGGCGGCACCGGTGTCGGCGTGCTGCAGACCGCGGCGGATGAGGGCATCCTGTCGATCGGCGTGGACAGCAACCAGAACTACCTGCATCCCGGCAAGGTGCTGACCTCGATGCTCAAGCGGGTCGATGTCGCGGTCTACGAGGCGATGAAGGCCGGCCCGGATGTGGAAACCGGCGTCTTCACCATGAGCCTGGCCGAGGACGGCGTGGGCTATGCGCTGGACGAGCATAACGAATCCCTGATCACCCCCGAGATGAAAGCCGCCGTCGACGAGGCGCGGCAGAAGATCATCGATGGCGAGCTGACGGTGGTCAGCTATTACGAGAACGACAGCTGCCCGGCCCTGAGCTTTTAAGCATGTCGGCGAGCAGCGCAGCGGAGCGGCAGGCAACTGCCGCTCCGGCGATTGAACTGAAGGGCATCTCCAAGGCCTTCGGCCCGGTCCAGGCCAACAAGGATATTTCCATCTCGGTGCAGCCCGGCACCATTCACGGCATCATCGGTGAAAACGGCGCGGGGAAATCCACCCTGATGTCGATCCTCTATGGCTTTTACAAGGCCGATGCCGGCGAGATCTTCATCGGCGGCAAGAAGACCGAGATCCCCGACAGCCAGGCGGCGATTGCCGCCGGCATCGGCATGGTGTTCCAGCATTTCAAGCTGGTGGAGAATTTCACCGTGCTGGAAAACATCATCCTCGGCGCCGAGGATGGCGGGCTTTTGAAACCGTCGCTGGCCAAGGCGCGCGGCGCGCTGATCGCGCTGGAGCGGGAATACGGGCTGAATGTCGATCCTGACGCGGTGATCGAAGAAATCGGCGTCGGCAAGCAGCAGCGCGTCGAGATCCTGAAGGCGCTGTATCGCGAGGCGCAGATCCTGATCCTGGACGAACCGACCGGCGTGCTGACCCCGGCCGAGGCGGATCAGCTGTTCCGCATCCTCGGGCGGCTGCGCGACGAGGGCAAGACCATCATCCTGATCACCCACAAGCTGCGCGAGATCATGGAGATCACCGACACGGTCAGCGTGATGCGGCGCGGCGAGATGACCGCGACGGTGAAAACCGCCGAGACCAGCCCCGAGCAGCTGGCCGAGCTGATGGTCGGCCGCAAGGTGCTGCTGCGGGTCGACAAGGTGCCGGCCAAACCGGGCAAGCCGGTGCTGGAGATCGAGAACCTGCGGGTGGTGGACGAGACCGGCGTCGAACGGCTGAAGGGCATCGACCTGACCGTGCGCGCCGGCGAGATCCTGGGCATTGCCGGGGTGGCCGGCAACGGCCAGTCCGAATTGCTGGAGGTGCTGGGCGGGATGCGCCGCGGCCACGGCCAGATCCGCGTCAACGGCCAGCCCCTCGCGGTGTCGCGCGGCGGCGCCGAAGGCCAGTCGCGCCGGGCGCGCGGCATCGCCCATGTGCCCGAGGACCGGCAGCGCGAAGGGCTGATCATGGAGTTTCACGCCTGGGAAAACATCGCCTTCGGCTATCACCACGACGCCCGCTATCAGCGCAACCGCCTGCTGATGAACAACCGGGCCCTGCGTGGCGACACCCAGGCGAAGATGACCAAGTTCGACGTGCGCCCGCCCGACCCCTGGCTGGCGGCAAAGAATTTTTCCGGCGGCAATCAGCAGAAACTGGTGGTTGCCCGCGAGATCGAGCGCAACCCCGACCTGCTGCTGGTCGGCCAGCCGACGCGCGGCGTGGATATCGGCGCCATCGAGTTCATCCATAACGAAATCGTGGCGCTGCGCGACCGCGGCAAGGCGATCCTGCTGGTCTCGGTGGAACTGGACGAGATCTTTTCGCTGGCCGACCGGATCGCGGTGATGTTCGACGGCCGTATCATGGGCGAACGGATACCCGACCAGACCGACGAAAAGGAACTGGGGCTGCTGATGGCCGGCATGACGTCGGAGGACGCGGCATGATGAATGCGCGGCGCCTGTCCCGGACGCGGGCAAGAATTTTTCAAAATTCTTGGCAAAAATCTTCCAAGATTTTTGCACCAGAACGAAAGGTGCGCGCATGGACGTGATGCCGAAATGGGCCGAGGTCATCCTGGTCCCGCTGATCTCGCTGCTGCTGGCCGCGATCCTGTCGGCGCTGGTGATCCTCGCCATCGGCGAGGATCCGGTGGCCGCGGTGCAGCTGATGGTCGAGGGCGCGCTGGGTTCGACCTATGGCTGGGGCTACACGCTCTATTACGCCACCAACTTCATGTATACCGGGCTGGCCGTGGCGGTCGCCTTTCACGCCCGCCTGTTCAATATCGGCGGCGAGGGCCAGGCCACGCTGGGCGGGCTTGGCGTGGCGCTGGTCTGCTTGATGATCCCCTGGCCGCATTGGACGCTGGCGCTGATCTTCGCGGCGCTGGGCGCGGCCCTGTTCGGCGCCGCCTGGGCGGCGATCCCGGCCTATCTGCAGGCCAAGCGCGGCAGCCATATCGTGATCACCACGATCATGTTCAACTTCATCGCCGCCGCGGTGCTGAACTACATGCTGGTCAATGTCATGCGCCCGGTCGGGTCGATGGATCCGGCCACCGCCCGCTTCCCCGAGGCGGCGCATCTGCCGACGCTGCATGAATTGCTGCTGCCGCTGGGCATCAATTTCTCCCGCGCGGCGCCGGCCAATGTCTCGCTGCTGCTGGCGGTGGCGGCCTGTGTCCTGGTCTGGGCGCTGATCTGGCGCACCCGGCTGGGATACGAGATCCGCGCCTATGGCCATTCCGAAAGCGGCGCGCGCTATGCCGGGATCTCGCCGGCGCGCATCATCATCATCACCATGCTGATCTCGGGGGCACTGGCCGGGTTGATGGCCACCAATAACGTGATGGGCGAGGCCGAACGGCTGGTGCTGAACGCCGCCGAAGGTGCCGGCTTTATTGGCATCGCGGTGGCGCTGATGGGCCGCTCGCACCCGTTTGGCGTGTTCCTCGCCGCGCTGCTGTTCGGCTTTCTCTACCAGGGTGGCGCCGAGCTGGCGCTGTGGACGACGATCCCGCGCGAACTGATCGTGGTGATCCAGGCGCTGGTGATCCTGTTCACCGGCGCGCTGGACAACATGGTGCGGATGCCGCTGGAACGGCTGTTCCTGGCCGCCCAACGCCGAAACTAGCCCGAACCGCCGGAGCCTCGCCATGATCGACGACCTTCCCAATCTCTTCCTCGCCTGGAGCATCCAGTTCACCGGCGTGGTCTCGCCCGGGCCGGGGGTGGCGCTGATCCTTGGCATCGCCACTGCACAAGGCAGGGGCGCGGCGCTGCGCTGCTGTCTCGGGATCGGCCTGGGCGGTCTGTTGCTGGCCGCGCTCACGGTGTTCGGGCTGGCCGCGCTGCTGGCCGAATGGCGCGGCGCGATGATCGCAGCGCCCGCGCGCACCAGCATCAACACTCCATCCCTGCTCGCCACCCCCCCCGTCTCGACCCGGATCTCGGCATAACGCGCGCCGAATACCCGCGCAGCCAGTTCG
>NZ_PGTB01000227.1 GCF_002786325.1 Pseudooceanicola lipolyticus
CCGGCACCAGCGAGGCGTCAAGCGACAGCTCGCCCAGGGCCACGGTATTTTCGGCGGCGTCCGGCGGCACGATGTCCAGCGCCGCCAGCAGCGCCAGCGCGATCGGCAGGTCGAAATGGCTGCCTTCCTTGGGCAGGTCGGCGGGCGACAGGTTGACGGTGATCCGCCGCGAGGGCAGCGCGATGGCCAGCGCGTTCAGGGCGCTGCGCACCCGGTCGCGCGCCTCGGACACCGCCTTGTCCGGCAGCCCGACAATGGCAAAGGCGGGCAGGCCGGGCGCCACCGCGCATTGCACCTCGACCAGCCGGGCCTGTACCCCCTGGAACGCCACCGTGTAGGCGCGCGCGACCATGCCGTCCCCCGTTTGGTTAACGTCCCTATCGCTAGCGGGGCAGGGGTTTAGGAACGGTTAACGCGGCGTGGGGGGCATGGCCCGGCATCTGGGTTCCGCGAAGCAAAGCCGCGCCTGTGCGGCGTCAGAATGGCCAGGGGGTTGAATCGAGGGGCAGGGCATAGGGGTCGGGATCATACGCGATCTTGGCGCCTTTGGCACGCCAGGCCCTGACCGCCGGATCGCGCAGCAATGCGTGGCAATAGGCCAGCGCAGCCTCCGATACCGGCAGGCCATAGCCGACGATGCGCGCGGCGACAGGCGCGTAGAACACCTCGGCCAGGCTGTAGGCGCCGAACAGCCAGCCATCGCCCTGGCCCGAGACGGCGCGGGCATGGTCCCACAGCGTTTCGATGCGGGCCAGATCGGCGCGCACCGCGTCGCTGGCGGTGAAGCCGCGATATTGGCGTTGCAGCTGCATCGGGCAGGCGTCGCGCAGCGCGTGGAAGCCGGCGGCCATCTCGGCGCAGAGCCAGCGCGCGGTGGCGCGACAGGCCGGATCGGCGGGCCAGTGCCCGGCCTGCGGGTGGCGTTCGGCCAGGGTTTCGGCGATGGCGAGGCTTTCGCCCAGCACGGTGCCTTCGGGCAGTCGTACCGCCGGGACCAGCCGCGCCGGGGCCAGCGGTGCCAGATCCTGCGCCAGGGTGCCGGTATAGAGGCCGACCATGTGAACGGAACAGGGAATGCCGAATTTCTCGAACATAAGCCAGCCGCGCAGCGACCAGCTGGAAAACAGGCGGTCGCCGATGTGAAGATCATAATTCATATGTGCAGGTTAGGCGGGTTTGCGACCCGCGCCCAACGCCGATTTGTGGGCTTGTCGATCACGGCCGGTGATTGATCGCCCCGACCTGCCAGCCGGTGCCGCTGCGTTCCAGCGCGGTGACCGACAGGGTGTCGATCGGCTGGGCCAGCACCTGGGCCGCCGGGACCGCCAGCGCGCGCTGCAACTGGGACAGGATCAGGCCGAAATGCGCCACCACGATCAGGTCACCCCCGGCATGATCGCGCAGCAGCGCATCAATGGCGGCATCCATGCGTTGGCGCCCGTCATTCCAGCTTTCGCCGCCGGGTGGGCGGGTGTCGCCGGGATCGTCCCAATAGGCGCGGGCAAGGGCGGGGTCTGCGGCCTCGATCTCGGGGGCGCTGCGCAGCTCCCAGCTGCCGAAATGAAACTCGCGCAGGCCGGCAAGGTGCGGCAGGCGGTGGCGTGGACCCTGGATGGCATCGGCGGTGGCGACGGCGCGGATCAGGTCCGAGGAGACCACCAGCGCGGTGTCGGGCAGATGCGCGGAGAGCCGCGCCAGCGCGGCGCTGTCGCCCAGGTCGGCGGGCACGTCGGACCAGCCGACCATCGCCTTGACGTGGGTCGGACCGTGCCGGACCAGGAACAGCCGGGTCATGGCGTCTGTCCTTTCAGCACCTGCGGCAGGCCGGCGGTGACCTGCACCACCAGGTCGGCCTCGGTGGCCAGGGCGATGTTCAGCCGGCCCTGTGCCTCGCGGAACCGTCGCGCCAGCGCGTTGTCGGGCACGACGCCGTGGCCGACTTCGTTCGAGACCACGACAACGCGCGCCGGGCAGAGCCGCAGCGCGTGCAAGAGGGCCGATTGTTCGGCCTCGATCTCGTTTTCCGTCATCAGGTGATTGCTGAGCCAGAGCGTGGCACAGTCCAACAGGCAGACCTGACCCTCTGCCAATTTTCCCAGCACATCCGCCGCATTCAGCGGCGCTTCGATGGTCGACCATGCCGGGCCGCGGCGATTTTGATGCCGGCAGATTTTCGCCTGCATCTCGGTGTCGAACGCTTGCGCGGTCGCCAGATAAATGCAGTGTGTTGAAGTGTTTAGAACGAGCGTTTCCGCATAGGCCGATTTTCCGGAAGCCGCGCCGCCCAGAACGAGGGTGGTTTTTGGCAACACGTTAATTTGACCTTTTTTTGAACCAAGACAGGTTACTGTGCGTAACGACTCTAGTAACCTTGCACAAGGTTCTGCCGCCACGGGAGTTGGATGCATGCCGCTGGATACCACCGAAGACCGTTCCTTTTCGCGCCGCGCGATGAAGGCTGAACTTCTGGATGCCGAGACCGAATTGAAACTGGCCTATGCCTGGCGTGATCACCGGGACGAGGAGGCGCTGCATCGCCTGATCACCGCCTATATGCGCCTTGCCATTTCGATGGCGTCGAAGTTCCGACGGTATGGCGCGCCGATGAACGATCTGATTCAGGAGGCCGGCCTGGGCCTGATGAAAGCCGCCGACAAGTTCGACCCGGACCGTGGCGTGCGCTTTTCGACCTATGCGGTGTGGTGGATCAAGGCCTCGATCCAGGATTTCGTGATGCGCAACTGGTCGATGGTGCGCACCGGCTCGACCTCGTCGCAGAAATCGCTGTTCTTCAACATGCGCCGGGTGCAGGCGCGGCTGGAGCGCGAGGCGGCGGCGCGCGGCGAGCAGATCGACCGCTACGAAATGCACCGGATGATCTCGGAAGAGATCGGCGTGCCGCAGCACGATGTCGAAATGATGGAGGGGCGGCTGTCCGGTTCGGACTTTTCGCTGAACTCGCTGCAATCGGCCGATGAGGACGGGCGCGAGTGGATCGATGCCCTGGAAGATGACGGCGCCCAGGCGGCCGAGTTGGTCGAGGACCGGCTGGACAATGATCAGCTGCGTGAATGGTTGCTGGTGGCGATGCAGGCGCTGAACAGGCGCGAACGGTTTATCGTACGCGAACGCAAGCTGCGCCCGACGCCGCGTACCCTGGAAAGCCTGGGGGACGAGCTGGGCCTGTCCAAGGAGCGGGTGCGCCAGCTGGAGGCGGCGGCCTTTGAAAAAATGCGCAAATCGTTGGTGTCGCAATCTCGCGAGGTCCGGCATTTCCTGCTATGAAGTTTATTGTTGCCCTTCTCTGTTTTACTGACCGCCCATGAAGTTCCTTTTCGTATTGATCGCGTTGCTGTGGGCCACATCCACGGCGGCGCAAACCTCCTCGGTCGCGATCCTGACCAAAATGTCCGAGGCCGACGTGGTGATCCTGGGCGAGATCCACGACAACCCCGATCACCATCGATACCAGGCGAAAACCATCGCCCGGCTGCGACCGCGGGCGGTGGTCTACGAAATGCTGACGCGCGACCAGGCGGCACGGGTCACTCCCGACCTCGCCGCCGAGACCGAGGCGTTGCGTGTCGCGCTGGACTGGGACACGTCGGGCTGGCCGGATTTCAGCCATTACGCGCCGCTTTTTGCCGCCCATCCGCTGGCAATGGTCTATGGCGCCCATGTGCCGCGCGACGTTGCGCGGCAAAGCATGGAGACGGGGCTGGCCGCGGCCTTTGGCGAGGAGGCATCGGTTTACGGTCTAACCGAACCGCTGCCCGAGGCCGAGCGGGCGGCGCGCCAGGCGATGCAGAAGTCCGCCCATTGCGACGCGCTGCCGGACGAGATGCTGGCGCCGATGGTCGATATCCAGCGGCTGCGTGACGCGGCGCTGGCGCGCGCGGTGGTCGAGGCACTGAACGATTCCGGGCCACCGGTGGTGGTGATCACCGGCAACGGCCATGCGCGCAAGGACTGGGGCCTGCCGGTGTATCTGCAGCGGCTGCGGCCCGAGATCGGCGTTTTCACCCTGGGACAGGCCGAGGAAGGGGTGCAGATCGAGGGCGCATTTGACGCGGTGGTGAGCGCGCCGCCGGTGCGCCGCGACGATCCCTGCGCGGCGTTGCGCAAGGACGGCTGAACGCCAATTGGCACTGGCGCAACCCGGGCCTGCCGCCTATGGTCGGGGCGGTCCGGAAACCGGGATGCGCTAAATGCTGGCGAACAAACGTATTCTTCTGATCATCGGTGGCGGAATCGCGGCCTATAAGGCGCTGGAACTGATCCGGCGGCTGCAGGATGGCGGCGCCCGCGTCACGCCGGTGCTGACCCGCGCGGGGGCGGAATTTGTCACCCCGCTATCGGTCTCGGCGCTGGCCGGGCAGAGGGTGTTCCAGCACCTGTTCGACCTGACGGACGAGGCCGAGATGGGGCATATCGAACTGTCCCGCTCGGCCGATCTGATCGTGGTGGCGCCGGCCACCGCCGATCTGATGGCAAAGATGGCGGGCGGGCAGGCCGATGACCTGGCCTCGACCCTGCTGCTGGCCACCGACACGCCGGTGCTGATGGCGCCGGCGATGAACGTGCGCATGTGGGAGCATCCGGCGACCCGGCGCAACCTGGCCACGTTGCAGGCCGACGGCATCGCCACGGTTGGCCCCAATGACGGCAGCATGGCCTGTGGCGAATTCGGCCCCGGGCGCATGGCCGAACCGGCCGAGATCGTCGCGGCGGTGGCGGCGGCGCTG
>NZ_PGTB01000228.1 GCF_002786325.1 Pseudooceanicola lipolyticus
GGTCGAGGCCGGGCGCGCGGCGGCCAAGGCGGCCGGCTTCCGTCTGAAGCGGACCGCGACGCCGAGCGCCGCGCCGGCACCCCAGACGCCGATCCAGCCGGTCTGGATGATGCCGGACAGGGCGCGCGAGTCGCTGCGGGCGAAATCCTGGCTGGATTTCCAGAACGACGTGAAAGTGACCGACGTGCAACTGGCGGCGCAGGAGGGCTATGAAAGCGTCGAACACACCAAGCGCTATACCACGCTGGGCATGGCGACCGATCAGGGCAAGCTGAGCAATATCAACGGACTGGCGGTGTTGTCTCATGCGCTGGACGCGCAGATTCCGCAGGTCGGCACCACCACTTTCCGGCCGCCTTATACCCCGATCTCGATGGGCGCGATTGCCGGCGAGGCGCGCGGCACGCTGTTCCAGCCGCTGAGGCGCACACCGATCCACGACTGGCACGAACGCCACGGCGCGGATTGGGAGCCGGTGGGCCACTGGCGGCGGCCCTATACTTTTGTTCGCGGCGGTGAAAGCCGCCATGACGCGGTGATGCGCGAGGTCAGGAACACCCGCGAAGCCGTTGGTTTGCTGGATGCCTCGACGCTGGGCAAGATCCTGGTCAAGGGGCCGGATGCGGCGAAATTCCTCGACATGCTGTATACCAACATGATGTCGACGCTGAAGCCGGGCAAATGCCGCTATGGGCTGATGTGCAACGAAAACGGCTTTCTGATCGACGATGGCGTGGTGGCGCGGATCGATGATCAGACCTTCCTGTGCCACACCACCACCGGCGGTGCCGACAGCATTCATGCCCATATGGAGGAATGGCTGCAGACCGAATGGTGGGACTGGCAGGTCTATACCGCCAACCTGACCGAGCAATATGCCCAGATCGCCGTGGTCGGCCCCAAGGCGCGGCTGCTGCTGGACAAGCTGGGCGGCATGGACCTGTCGAAACAGGCGCTGGGCTTCATGGAGTGGAAGGACGGCCAGATCGCCGGCTTTGACGCGCGGGTTTTCCGCATCTCGTTCTCGGGCGAGTTGAGCTTTGAAATCGCGGTGCCGGCCGGGCACGGCTTGGCCTTCTGGGAGGCGCTGGTCGCGGCGGGGTCCGAGTTCGGGCTGATGCCCTATGGCACCGAGGCGCTGCATGTGCTGCGGGCCGAGAAAGGCTTCATCATGATCGGGGACGAGACCGACGGCACGGTGATCCCGCAGGACCTGGGGTTGAACTGGGCGATCTCGAAGAAAAAGCACGACTATCTGGGCAAGCGGGCGCAGGAGCGCGCCTGCATGACCGATCCCGACCGCTGGAAGCTGGTGGGGCTGGAAACACTGGACGGATCAGTGCTGCCCGACGGTGCCTATGCCGAGGCCGAGGGCGTCAATGCCAATGGCCAGCGGCAGGTGCAGGGGCGGGTGACCTCGACCTATCATTCGCCGACCCTGGACCGGGGCATTGCCATGGGCTTGGTCCATCGCGGACCCGAGCGCATGGGCGAGGTGCTGAAATTCCCCGGGCTCGACGGCAAGACCTTCGAGGCGAAGATCGTCGACCCGGTCTTTTACGACAAGGACGGGGAGAAGCAGAATGTCTGACGCCGTCAGCGCCCTTGAAGGCGCCCGTTTCGAAGGCCTTGCGACGGTGGAGGACATCGGGCTGCAGGGCATGATCACCCTGCGCGGCGACCTGGCGCTGGCGGCGGTGAAAAAGGCCGCATCCGCCGCCGCCGGCGCGCCGCTGCCCGCCCGCCTGGAGGCGGTGATGTCCGATACCGGCGGGTTGTGCTGGATGTCGCCGGACGAATTGCTGGTGCTGTGCCCCTATGACGAGGTGCAGGCGCGCCTGGCCAAGCTGACCACGGCGCTGGCCAAGACCCATGCGCTGGCGGTCGACATGTCCGATGCCCGCGCCTCGTTCCGCCTGTCCGGCCCCGGCGCCCGCGAGGCCATGGCCAAGCTGTGCCCGGTGGACCTGTCGCCCGACGCGTTCCGGCCGGGCATGTTCCGCAGGACCCGAATGGGACAGATCCCGGCGGCGTTCTGGCTGGAGGACGAGGACAGTTTCCGCATCATCTGCTTCCGCTCGGTGGCGCAATACGCCTATGACCTGCTGAAAACGGCGGCGGCGCGGGACGCGGCGGTCGGGTATTTCTAGGACCGGTCAGCCGGTCAGCAGATAGCTGTGAAACCCATCAAGCGCCGACGCCTCGGTCAGGGCGCCGGGGGTGATCGCCCGGCCCTGGGCGGTCTGCCAGCTGCCGTAGAAGGCCAGCGCCTCACCCAGCGCCGCCATTCGTGCGCGGCGCTGGTGGCCGGGCAAATAGGGCGCATGCGTCGACAGCAGCAGCGCCGGGCGCTGCCTCTCGAGCCAGGGCACCAGGCGCGGCACCACGTCGAACTCGGCGCCTTCGATATCGATCTTCACCAGCACAACGCCCGAGAGGTCCACCGCCCCGGCGAAATCGTCAAACCCGATGGTCAGCACCTCGGCGCCGGCTGCACCGCCGGGGTTCAGCAGGCTGGTGGTGCTGTCGCCCGCCTCGCCGCGAAAGCCGGCCATCCGCGCCACCCCGATCTTGTCCCAGATCGCCGCGGGCAGGGCGGTGACATTGTCCAGCGCGTTCAGCTCGAGATTCCAGCCGAGCGCGCGAAAGGCGGCCGGATCCGGTTCGAACGCCCAGACATGGCGCGCCCGGCGCGCCGCGAACAGCACGGTGGGCCCGATCCAGGCGCCGATATCCAGATAATCGGTGTCCGTCTTCAGATGTGCCGACAGGATGCGAAAGGTTTCGGGCTCCCAGAGCCCTGCGCTGGCGCGGCGCCAGAACCGGCTGTGATAGGGATCACAGCGGAACCGTTCGCCGGCCAGCACCGCGGGGCAATGGCCCCGCAGCCGGTAAAGCGCCTTCCGGGTACGCGTGAGCATCGCGGTCTCCTGTACCTGCGTTGACTTAGCGGCGCGGGGGACGCAGGCAAACCGGCCGGGCCAATCGGTGACCCGGTGCGCCGGCAGGAACCCCCGGCACGGCGCCAGCGTTGGGAATTGAGGCTTGACGCTGCGTGCCAACACGCTCAGTTACGTCACAGGACATATGACCTAATGCAAAAGGGGGGCCAAAATGGCTTTTGAACTACCTGATCTTCCTTACGCCCACGACGCTCTGGCAGCCGACGGCATGTCCAAGGAGACACTGGAATATCACCACGACCTGCACCACAAGGCCTATGTCGACAATGGTAACAAGCTGATTGCCGGCACCGAGTGGGAAAACAAGAGTCTGGAAGAGATCATCACCGGCACCTACCAGGCCGACGCGGTGGCCCAGAACGGCATTTTCAACAACATCAGCCAGCTGTGGAACCACAACCAGTTCTGGGAGATGATGGGCCCCGGCGACAGCAAGATGCCCGGCGAGCTGGAAAAGGCGATCACCGAGTCCTTCGGTTCGGTCGACAAGTTCAAGGAAGAGTTCAGCGCCGCCGGTGCGGGCCAGTTCGGCTCGGGCTGGGCCTGGCTGGTCAAGGATAAGGACGGCTCGCTGAAAGTGACCAAGACCGAAAACGGCGTGAACCCGCTGTGCTTCGGCCAGACCGCGCTGCTGGGCTGCGACGTGTGGGAACATTCCTATTACATCGATTTCCGCAACAAGCGTCCGGCTTATCTGACCAATTTCCTGGACAACCTGGTGAACTGGGAAAACGTCGCCTCGCGGATGTGATCCGGGGCACGGCGAGAGGTCCCGGATCCGGTCCGGGACCGCGTTGTGACGCGATACGATGCAAAAAGGCCGCCATCGGGGCGGCCTTTTCCGTTTCGGGCCCGGTCTGATCCCTCCGGTTCAGCCCGATGTCAGGCCAGCGCCGCGCGCAGCTGCGCCATCGCGTGTTCCGGCGTGTCCGCGACCTGGATCAGGCCGGCGAGCGAGCGGTCCGCAAAGCCCTGGTCGATGACATGTTCGATCAGGCGCAGCAGCGGGTCCCAGTACCCTTCGGTGTTCAGAATCAGGATCGGCTTGGCATGCAGGCCCAGTTGCGCCCAGGTCATCACCTCGAACAGCTCGTCCAGCGACCCGGCGCCACCGGGCAGCACCACCACGGCATTGGCGTTCATGAACATCACCTTCTTGCGCTCGTGCATGGTTTCGGTGACGACATAGCGGGTCAGGTCGGCCTTGCCGACTTCCAGCGCGATCAGGTGGGCCGGAATCACGCCGAAAGTGTCGCCGCCCGCCGCCTGTGCGGCCCGTGCCACTTCGCCCATCAACCCGACATCGCCTGCTCCGTAAACAAGCTGCCAGTCCTCGGCGGCAAGCAATTGGCCCAGGCTGCGGGCGTGTTCGGCATAGGCGGGCATTGCCCCGGGTCGCGATCCGCAATACACACAGACGGATTTGTGGGGCATTCGACAGCCTTTCATAGGGGGGAACGGGGGTTTTGACCCCTGATAGCGTGGTTGCTAGACTTGCTCAACTCTGCGGCTTGGGGGCCGCGTACCTGGGGGTACATGAATGGCGGATGATGCTGGACCAGTCAGCAGAACCTGGCTTGTGGCGCTGGCGCTGGCCGCGCTGGGGCTGATTGTCGGCGGCGTCTATTATTCCGGCCTGCTGCCGGACTTCGCGCGGCCCGGGGCGATACGCGAACTGGCCGAACCGGCAACCGCCGCGCCGGAGCCGGAAACCGGGCCAACCGCAACCGCTGCATTGGCGCCGGAGACCGGCGCGCCTGCGGCGTCGGAC
>NZ_PGTB01000229.1 GCF_002786325.1 Pseudooceanicola lipolyticus
CCGGCCTCGACCGCGTCCGCGACAATCGCGTCCAGCGACAACACCCCGTTGGCCGCGCCTGCCGCGCGAACAAACCCCTGGCCGTCGGCGCCGGTCGGGGGCTTGGCCGGATCGGGGCGGAACAGCGCCTGCGCCGCGTCCCAGATCAGCTTGCCACCGCAATGGGACCACAGATGCACCACCGGCGACCAGCCGCCCGACATCGCGACCGCATCGCAGGCCAGTTCCTCCAACGCACCGCCGGCGCCGGACTGGGCGCAGATCTGCACCTTGCGCACCCGCTTGCCGCCGCTGACCTTGCCGATGGCGCGGCCGCAATCGATGCGGATGCCCAGGCGCCGCGCCTCTTCCATCAGCGGGCCGCCACCGGTCTCGCGCGCATCGAGGATGCGCAGCACCCCGACCCCCGAGGTCTTGAGGGTGATCGCGGTGCGATAGCCGTCGTCGTTATTGGTGACCACCAGCACCTGCTGGCCCGGGGCCACGCCGTAATTCACCACGTAATCGCGCATCGCCGAGGCCAGCATCACGCCGGGGACGTCATTGCCGGCAAAGGACAGCGGCCGCTCGATCGCGCCGGTGGCGGTGACCACCTGTTTCGCCCGAATCCGCCACAACCGGTGGCGCGGGCCGTCAGAGCCCGGTTTGTGATCGGTCAGCCGTTCGTAACCGAGGACATAGCCGTGATCATGCACCGCCGCGCCCATGCAGCGCTTGCGCAGGGTCACGCCGGGCATCGCTGACAGCTCGGCCAGCAGCCCGTCCACAAACTTGTCCACAGACCGGTCGCCGACGCGGCCGCCATCCACCGGCGCGCGCCCGCCCCAATGGGCGCCCTGTTCCAGCACCAGAACCTTGGCCCCGGTATCCGCCGCCGCCTTGGCCGCCAGCAGCCCGGCGATGCCGCCGCCGATCACCACCACATCGGTGAAGGCATAGAAATATTCATAGCTGTCGGCGTCGCGCTCTTTCGGCACCTGGCCCAGGCCGGCGGACTGGCGGATGAAGGGTTCGTAGACATGTTTCCAGAACGGCCGGGGATGGATGAACATCTTGTAGTAAAACCCGGCCGGCAGAAACCGCGACAGCCGTGCATTCACCGCGCCGACATCGAAGTCCAGCGACGGCCAGTGGTTCTGCGACCGCGCCGTCAGCCCGGCGAACAACTCGGTGGTGGTGGCGCGCTGGTTCGGTTCGAACCGCCCGCCCTGTCCCAGGTTGACCAGCGCGTTGGGCTCTTCCGCACCGCTGGCGACGATGCCGCGCGGGCGGTGATATTTGAACGACCGACCCACCAGCATCCGGTCATTGGCCAGCAAAGCCGAGGCCAGCGTGTCGCCGGCGCAGCCCTTCAGCGTTTCGCCATTGAAGGTAAAGCTGATTTCGGTGGCGCGGTCGATCAGCCGGCCGCCGCCGGACAGGCGCTTACTCATACCCTTCCCCATTCCCGATCCGTGTTAAACCCTGCCGCGCGATCATCCAAACAGCCGCCAGGTCCAGCCCGGCGCGGCGCCGGTGATCTTTGCGCAGACCTCCTTGGGCGGCTCGGTGGTCTGGGCCGGATAGGTGCCATACACCTCCAGCGTCACCGTATTGCGTGCCGCGTGGAACCACTTGCCGCAGCCATGGGCATGGCGCCAGCGTTCAAAATGCACCCCGCGCGGGTTTTCGCGGGTGAACAGGTAGTCCTGGAAATCGTCATCCGACGAACCCGGCCCGTGACGGGTGAGATGCGCCTCGCCGCCCGGCGCCAGTTCGGTCTCGTCGGCCAGCACGCCGCAATAGGGGCATTCAAGCATCAGCATGGCAGCATCTCCTGTCCTGCACGCAGGCAAAGGGCGGGTGCCCACTGGCCCCCGCCCCTGGTTCTGAATTCGTGAGTGGCGTTACTCGCTGGCAGCCGGCGCGGTTGCGGCCGGATCAGCGCCGGTCGGCACCGCTTCGGGCGCGGTGACCGCCGGGTCGGTTGGCGATGTGCCGCTGGACATGAGGACGAAGAACAGCACGGCCACAACGGCGATGACGCCGATGATCCAGCCGGTCGACGAGCTTCGCGACACATTGGTGAAATCAGCCATCTCGGATCCTCCGATCTACGGACATCCAGAGTGGCACCCTGCTGGCACAGAACAATAGGGCAGTTGATCGGGGCATTGTTTCGGCAGCGCATGGCCGGAAACAGGCCTCGGCCCCGGCCATTTTTGGCCGGCGCGCGCGAGTCGGGCACAAAAAAAGGATGGGCACGAGGTGAACCCATCCGGAACTCTTCAAAACACAAGACGTGCGGCCGGAACTGCAGGTGATTCCCTGCGGCCGCGATTGTTACGTTGCTAAGGCATGCCTGACTTTTTCGTTGTTGCGTTAACCCGTTAACGCGCGAAGCGCCGGACGGGTTCCGCAAAAATGGCTGCCCGCCAACAGAAAGGGCGGACAGCCGGGACAATGCTGCATATTGGGTCCGGCGATCAGTTGTCCGACGGTGCCGGTGCAGCCGGAGCGGTCTCGTCAGCAGGTGCTGCATCCTCGGTCGGTGCAGGGGCAACCGGGGCGGCATCATCGGTCGGCGCGGCATCCTGCGTCGGTGCAGCGGCCGGAGCCGTGGCATTGGCATCAGGCGCAACCGGGGCGGTGCCGCCCTCTTCCTCGATGGTGACGGAGACGCCGTCGGCCGGGACCGGCTGGGTGGTGTCGGACGGGCCGGCGCCGAAAATCCAGAACAGCGCAAGGATGCCGATGATAAGCGCCGCGATGGCGATTCCGGTACCGCCAACGCCGGTCGACGGCGGCGGTGCGCGATTGGGTTCGACTTCGGGGGCGCGGTAGTTGTCTGTGTACATATCACGATTAGCCATGATGGTTTCTCCTCTCTAGCTTCGTTCGAGAAGAAAACCATCGGCTCGGCATCCCGGTTCCGGGGGCCGACTCCGGCTCGGCACGATCCCGCCAAGGCGCGCCGGGACTCAAATTGCTGCGGCGAACGGGTCAATGCGCCACCCCGGCCGCCACGCTTTCATCGACAAAGCGGCCCTCGCGGAACCGGTCCAGCGAAAAGGCGTCGCACAAGGGCGATTGCCCCTTGGCCATCAGCTCGGCAAACCCCCAGCCCGAGCCGGGGATCGCCTTGAAACCGCCGGTGCCCCAGCCGCAATTGACAAAACAGTTCTCCAGCGGCGTTTTCGACATGATCGGCGAACGGTCGCCGGTCATGTCCACGATCCCGCCCCATTGCCGCAGCATTTTCAGCCGCGAAATGATCGGGAAGGTCTCGATCAGCGCGCGCACCGTTTCCTCGATATGATGGAAGGACCCACGCTGGGTGTAGTTGTTGTAGCCGTCGGCGCCGCCGCCGATCACCATCTCGCCCTTGTCGGACTGGCTCATATAGCCATGCACCGTATTGGCCATCACCACCACGTCCATGCAGGGCTTGATCGGTTCGCTGACCAACGCCTGCAGCGCCACGCTTTCGATCGGCAGGCGGAACCCGGCCATATCCGCCAGCACGCCGGAATGCCCCGCCACCACCAGGCCCAGCTTGCCGCAATCGATCGGCCCCTTCGAGGTGTCGACCCCGCGCACCTTGCCGCCCTCCGCGCGGATGCCGGTGACCTCGCATTTCTGGATGATGTCCATGCCCATGGCGGAACAGGCCCGGGCATAGCCCCAGGCCACCGCGTCATGGCGCGCGGTGCCGCCGCGCGGCTGCCACAGCGCGCCCAGCACCGGATAGCGCGGCCCGTCGATATTCATGATCGGGCACAGCTCCTTGACCCGCTGCGCATCGACATATTCGGTCTCGACCCCTTGCAGCGCATTGGCATGGGCGGTGCGTTTCCAGCCCCGCACCTCGTGTTCCGTCTGCGCCAGCATCAGCACCCCGCGCGGCGAGAACATCACGTTGTAATTCAGATCCTGGCTGAGGGTTTCGTAAAGGCTGCGCGCCTTCTCGAAGATCGCCGCCGAGGCGTCCTGCAGGTAATTCGAGCGGATGATCGTGGTGTTGCGCCCGGTGTTGCCGCCGCCCAGCCAGCCCTTTTCGATCACCGCCACATCGGTGATGCCGAAATTCTTTCCCAGGTAATAGGCCGTGGCCAGGCCGTGGCCGCCGGCACCGACGATCACCACGTCATAGCGGCGGCGCGGCTCCGGGCTCTTCCAGGCGCGCTCCCAGCCGGCATGGTGGCGCAGGGCTTCGCGCGCGATGGCAAAGGCGGAATAACGTTTCATCTCACTGCCCCCAATACTGGAATCGCACCATGGCATGCCCTCTCCCGCTTCTGCGATACGCGGCCAAAAAGAAGATACCCGCGGCGGCATTTCCCGCGCGGTTTGCGACATCTGCCCGGATTTGCGCTGTCGCTGTCAGGGATGTGATGCTTTGTCTCTTTTTTCAGCGCCGCCGCGCCGTTAGACAGGCGCGAAAGAGGACCTGGGCATGATATTCTGGATCTTGGCATCGCTGATTGCACTGGGCGTGGCCGGGCTGCTTGCGCTGACATTGCTGCGCACCCGCTCCGCCGCAGCTCCGGAGCCAGCCGCCGCCTATGACCTTAGGGTCTATCGCGACCAGTTGAAAGAGATCGATCGCGACCTGGCGCGCGGCACCATCGCCGAGGCCGATGCCGAGCGCGTGCGCACCGAGGTCGCCCGCCGCATCCTGGCCGCCGATACCCGGATCCGCGCCGCCGCCG
>NZ_PGTB01000022.1 GCF_002786325.1 Pseudooceanicola lipolyticus
GTGATCGCCGGCGATCTGGCCCGCCTGGCGCGCCTGTCCGACCTGCTGGGCGAGGCCGAAACCGCGCGTTCTTATCGCGACGCGGCCCAGGCGGCGCTGGCGGCGCCGGCCGACCCGGTGACGCGCGGTGACAATCCCGGCTTTCGCGAGGTCGATGTCTATTACGCCACCGACCGCGCCCGCAGCGGCGAGGATGACCCGAATACCTTTTACGGTGCCGACCGGGGCGCTTTGGAACTGGGCATCGCCACCGTCTCGATCCCCGAAACACACACCCCCGGCGTGGTCGAGGCGCCGTCGATCTGGCGGCTGGAATTCCGCGCCGACCCGGCCAAGCACGTGGTGCTGCAACGCATTACGCCGCTGGCGGAACAGGCGTTCTACAGCCGGCTGCAATCGGTGTTTGCCGATGCACCGGGCAAGGAAGCCTTTGTCTTCGTCCATGGCTATAACGTGCGCTTCGACCAGGCGGCGCGGCGGGCGGCGCAGATGGCCTATGACATGAATTACGACGGCGTGCCGATCCTCTATTCCTGGCCCTCGCGCGGCAGCACCGTGGGCTATGTCGCCGACACCGCGGTGGTGCGGCTGTCGGGCCGGCGGTTGAGCCGTTTCCTGGATGACCTGGTGGCGCGCTCGGGGGCGGAGACCATCCATATCGTCGCCCATTCCATGGGCAACCGGGCGCTGACCGATGCGCTGGAGCTGCTGGCGTTGCGCCACGGGCTGCAGCCGGGGGATGCGCCGGTATTTGGCCAGGTGATCTTTGCCGCGCCGGATGTGGATGCCGGCCTGTTCAAGGCGATGCTGCCGACGATCCGGCCGGTGGCGCGGCGGTTGACGCTGTACGCTTCGGAAGAAGACTGGGCGCTGACCGCCTCGCGCAAGCTGCATGGCGATATGCCGCGGGCCGGAATCGGCGGCGCCACCACGCTGAGCGATGCCCATATCGACAGCATCGACATGTCGGAACTGGGCGAGGACATGCTGTCGCACAGCTATTTCGCCGATGACAGCTCGGCGCTGGCCGACCTGATGACGCTGTTCTGGCGCAACGCCGCGCCACAGCACCGCTGCGGCCTGGAATCGCGGGCGGCGCTGGCCGGCGAGGTGCCGGTCTGGGCCTATCGCCGGGACACCTGCGCCGAACGCAGCCTGATCGGCGTGCTGGGCCATTTGAAACGCGAGGGCGTGCAGTCCGAAGAAGCCGCCCGCGCCGTGGTGCGCCGCACCGTGTCCGACCGCGATCTGGCGGCGCGGCTGGAACGGGTGGTAAGCGCGATGGTGGGCGATTGAGGCGGGATCGGCCATCGCAACACAGGGCAGGGCCCGACCGCGGGTGGGCGCAACTCCCTGTGAGGTCAGTGCTTTATCGTCGAGCCAAATCCTGGGGGGGTGCGGGTGATCGACGGTGAAGAAGCGCCCGCCCGGGGGGCGGTCGGGCGCTGCCCGGCGGCGCTGCGCGCCTTGTTCCGGGCAGGTTGCGCGGTCTCGAAGGCCAACTCTACTGCCGGATGTAATCCAGAAAGCGGTAATGCTGGATGTCATCGACGATATCGCGATACAGCCGGTCCCATTTGCGCCGCTCGGCCGCGTCGGCATGGTGCTGGCGGCGCTGTTCCGCGATCTTGCGCTGTACTTCCAGCACCCGTTTCTGCCAGTCGGGATTGGCGCGGAAACTGGCGGCGATCTGTTTCAGAACGGCGTGATCGGCCGCCTGCCGGGCGGTTGGCGCCCAGTCGAATTGCAGCGCATTGACCACGGTGTGCTGGCTGAGACTGCGCATGGTGGGGTCATGGAACTCGGTCTGGAACATGTACCAGGAAAATCCCATCCGCTCGATCACCGGGACGCCGTTCAGCGCATAGGTCATCTGCACGTCGAAGGCGTCGTGAAACACCTGGAAGCCCGGCTGCGACGGGCCCAGCACCTGGCTCAGGCTGGCCCTTAGCGCCGCGTTCGGCCTGCGCGCGATCACCTGCGTGCCGGGCGGCCGCTTTTGCAGAACCAGCGTGTTGAAGATCTGTTCGGGGTCGGTGATCTGCGCCACATGGCAGTTCGAGCCGCGGAACTGGGTGCGCAGCTTGTTGCGCTGGGCTTCGATCTCGGCGCGCATCAGCTGGGTCATATAGGGGTCGAGCCCGCCCATCGCCGTGTCCATCCACAGGATCTGGTGCCCCGGCATCACCCGCAGCCCGGTCAGCCCGTCGGGCGAACGCGCGGTCAGCACCAGCTCGTACAGCTCGTTGCCGCTGCAGGGCTTCTGCCACAGGATCTGACCCTCGGCCTGCCAGTCCCGCGGGATGTCCAGCGAATAGGCCACCAGCGGCTGGTCAAACCCGTGGCGGTCGACGATCTCGTAGGTTTTCATCTGCGCCGCGGCCGGTGCGGCGGTCAGCGCCGGCAGAATGGCGGTGCAAAGGGCGACGAGAGCCTGTTTCAATGCGGTGCCTCCGGCGCAGGCCACCGCGGCGGCAAACCCCGGGCGGCCACCGCGTGATGGCGCCAGCGATAGCACAGCTGCCGGATTGGATCAATTTTGCGCACCGCCCCGGGCCGCGCAGGGGCCGGGACGGCAACCGGACAGGCGCCGCCTAGCCGCGCAGCACGCCGCCGGTGGCCTTGGCGACCTTGTCGACGATCTTGCCGCTGATCGCCTCGATCTCGGCATCGGTCAGCGTCTTGTCGGCCGGCTGCAGCCGGACCGTCAGCGCCAGCGATTTCTTGCCCTCGCCCAGCGCGCCGCCGATGAACTCGTCGAAGACGCGCACATCCTCGATCAGCGCCTTGTCGGCGCCGGCCGCGGCATTGACCAGGGTCAGCGCCTCGACATCGGCATCGACCACGAAGGCGAAATCGCGTTCCACCGCCTGCAGGTCGCGCAGCTCCAGTGCCGAGCGGGTGGCCAGCGCCTTGCGCGCCGCCGGGATTTCCTCGGGCCAGAGGGTGAAGGCCACCGCCGGGCCCTTGACGTCCAGCGCGCGCAGCACCTTGGGGTGCAGCTCGCCGAACACGCCCAGCATCTTCTTGGGGCCGAGGCAGATGCGCCCGTGGCGGCCGGGATGCCACCAGTCGCTGGCGCCGCGCAGGATCTGCACCCTGGCCGGTGCGCCCATCGCGGCCAGCACCGCCTCGGCATCGGCCTTGGCGTCATACAGGTCGACCGGGCGCGCGGCGCCGTGCACGTCCTTGGGCCCGGTGCGGCCCACCAGCAGGCCGGTGACCAGCACATGTTCTTCCTGCGGCTCGCCGCCGTGGAAGGCGGGGCCGATCTCGAACAGGGCCAGGTCCATGAAACCGCGCGCCTGATTACGCGCCGCCGCCTGCAGCAGCCCCGGCAGCAGCGCCGGGCGCATGTGGCTCATTTCCGAGCTGATCGGGTTTTCCAGCATCGTCGCGTCATCGCCGCCGCCGAACAGCGCGGCGCTGGCCTGGTCGATGAAGGAATAGGACACGCATTCATTATAGCCCAGCGCGGCGCAGGTCCGCCGCGCCGCCTGTTCGCGGCGCTGGCCCGGCGTCATCACCGGGCGCGGCATGCCCTCGGTCAGGCGCGGCAGCGGCTTGCCTTCCAGCCTGGTCAGCGAGGCGATGCGCGCCACCTCTTCGACCAGGTCGGCCTCGCCCTGCACGTCGGGCCGCCAGCTGGGCACATGGGCCATGTTGCCCTCGAGCCGGAAGCCCAGCCGCGTCAGCGTCTGGCGCTGGTCGCTTTCGGGAATCTCCATGCCCACCAGGCTTTGCACCCGGGCGGGGTTCAGCCGATAGGCGCGGGAATGATCCGGCACCGCGCCCGCCACCACCACTTCGGAGGCCTCGCCGCCGCAAAGGTCGAGGATCATCTGCGTGGCCAGTTCCAGCCCCGGCAGGGTGAATTCCGGGTCGACGCCGCGCTCGAAACGATAGCGCGCATCGGAATTGATCTTCAGCGCGCGGCCGGCATGGGCGATCTGGATGAAATCCCAGAACGCGGATTCGACAAAGACATTGCGGGTCTCGGCGGTGACGCCGCTGTGTTCGCCGCCCATGATGCCGGCAATGCTCTCGGGGCCGTTCTGGTCCGAGATCACCATCATGCCCGGTTGCAGCGTGTAGGTTTTTTCATCCAGCGCCAGGATGGTCTCGCCGCCCTTGGCACGGTGTACCCGCAGCCCGCCCTGCATCTTGTCGGCATCGAACACATGCAGCGGGCGGTTGCGGTCGAAGGTGAAATAGTTGGTGATATCGACCAGCAGCGAGATCGGCCGCAGCCCGATGGCGCGCAGCAAATCCTGCAGCCATTGCGGCGAGGGGCCGTTGCGCACGTCGCGGATCAGCCGGCCGGCAAAGACCGGGCAGCCATCCAGCGTGTCGTCGTCGATGCTCACGCTGACCGGGCAGGGATATTCGCCCGGCACCGGCTCGATCGCGCGTTCCTTGAGCCTGCCCAGGCCGCGCGCCGCCAGATCGCGGGCAATGCCGGCAACGCCCAGCGCATCTGGCCGGTTGGGGGTGATCGCGATCTCGATCACCGGGTCGACCTTGGCCGGGTCGTTTTCGGCCAGCCAGTCGATGAAGCGGTCGCCGACCGCGCCGGACGGCAGCTCGATGATGCCGTCATGTTCCTCGCTCAGTTCCATTTCGCGCTCGGAACACATCATGCCGTGGCTTTCGATGCCGCGGATCTTGCCGACACCGATGGTGGTGTCGATGCCCGGCACGTAAACGCCGGGGCGGGCCACCACCACGGTGATGCCCTCGCGGGCATTGGGTGCGCCGCAGATGATCTGCAATTCGCCCTCGCCGGTGGCCACCTTGCAAACCCGCAGCCGGTCGGCATCGGGGTGCTGTTCGGCATGGGTGACATGACCCAGGGTGAAGTCCTTCAGCCTGTCGGCGGGGTTGAACACCTCTTCCACCTCCAGCCCCAGATCGGTCAGGGCCTCGGTGATCTCGTCGAGGCTGGCCTCGGTCTCCAGGTGGTCCTTGAGCCAGGACAGGGTGAATTTCATCTCTCTCGCCCCTTGCGCGGGTGGTCTTGGTTCCGCTGGCACATGGCAAAGATTGCGCCGGCGTGCAAGCCTTGGCGCAATTTGGTGGTGGAGGCCCGGCCCGGCACGCGCCGGAAAGGCGGCCGCGCAACGCGTGCCGATCCGCCCGGGCGCCGGGGCGCGGCGTTCACCTCAGCTGCCCGGCGGCCTCGATCGCCAGCGTGCGGGCATGGGCCAGGCGTGCCGATAACGGGCGTGCGCGGCGCGTGACGAGCCACAGGTCATGCCAACGGCGTTTCGGAAGTTGCACCACGCCAAGTTGCTCTTTGCGTGCAAACGCCTCGACACCGCTGCGTGGCAGAAGCGTATAGCCGATCCCCGCGGAGACCGGTGCGGGGATCTGTCCGATCTGGTTCACGTAGCCCCGGACGCGCATCCGGTCGGACCCGGGATAGGTGCCGGGAAAATTCAAGTTCAGCAGGTCGTCGGCATAGGCATAGCCATCGGGATGCGCGATGAAGCCGCGTGCCTCGAGTTCGGCGAATGTCACCGCCGCATCGGCCGCCGCTGCGGGCAGCACAAGGCACAATTCCTCGCGCCCGACCTTCTGCGCCTCCAGCCGCGCGTGATCGGGATCGGTGCCAAGCACCCCAAGATCGAACCGCCCCTCCAGCAGACCCGACAAGATGTCTGCCTGCGGCGCTGCCTTGAGATGCACGCCCAGTTCCGGCGCCGCGGCCATCCATTGCAATAGGATCGGGTAGAGCAGCATGGCGAAGCTGCCCGAACAGCCGATCCGCACTTCGCCGACATTCTGGTCGTCCGCCATGATCGCCTCGCGCAGACGCTTTTCTTCGGCTTGGCGCGACAGGCCGAGCGCGTAGAGCGCTTCGCCGGCCGGTGTGAGGGTGAAACTCTTGCCGTGCTGGCTGATCAGAGCTTGGCCGATCTGCTGTTCGAGCTTCCGCAGATGCTGGGACACGCCGGGTTGGGTCATATTCAACCGCTCGGCGGTGCGGGTGAAATGCCCGGTTTCACACAGCATGGTGAAGGTTTGGAGCCAGGTTGCGTTGAGCATCAGGTTGTTTGCGTCATGTTATGATTTTTATGATATTTGATAATTTCACGAACCGCCTTGCCCTGTCTACATCGGCGTTATTGCAACATTGCCGGAGACCCCAAATGAACCAGACCCCCCGCACCTTCTCGCATATCGGCCTGTCGGTGCCCGACCTCGACGCCGCGGTGAAATTCTATACCGACGTTCTTGGCTTTTATGTCGTGATGCAGCCCTCCGAGGCCATCGAGGACGACAGCGCCATCGGTGTCATGTGCACCGACGTGTTCGGCCCCGGATGGGGGTCGCTCAGGATCGCGCACCTGTCGACGGCGGACGGCATCGGCATCGAACTGTTCGAGTTTCCCGGCAACTATGCGCCGGAAAACAACCTTGAAAACAAGCGTCACGGCACCTTTCACTTTGCCGTGCAGGACCCCGATGTCGAAGGGCTGGTGCAGCGGATCGTCGCGGCCGGCGGCCGGCAGCGGATGCCGGTGCGCGAATACTTCCCCGACCAAAAGCCCTATCGCATGGTTTATGTCGAAGACCCGTTCGGGATTGTCTTCGAGGTCTACAGCCACGGCTACGAGTTGACTTATTCGGCCGGTGCCTATGCATGACCGGAAGGGCCGGACCGGTCATCTGTACCGGTCCGGCGCTTGAGACTGCTGCGCGGATGCGAAGAGCTCTCCGCGCAACATGCGACATCCCATTTTCTTTCCCACCGCGCGGGGAGCGGCAAACAAAAAACGCGCCGCCCCCGGGGCGACGCGTTTTCGGATTTTACCAGGGGCGCCGGCTTAGGCGGTCAGCGCACCCTTGGCCTGCTCGACAATTGCGCCGAAAGCGTCCGGCTCGTGCACGGCCAAGTCGGCCAGCACCTTGCGGTCCACCTCGATCCCGGCCAGCGTCAGGCCGTTGATGAAGCGGGAATAGGTCAGTGCTTCGTCATGCGCGCGCACGGCGGCGTTGATCCGCTGGATCCACAGGGCGCGGAAGTTGCGCTTGCGGTTCTTGCGGTCGCGGGTCGCGTATTGGTTGGCCTTGTCGACGGCCTGGGTTGCGACCTTGAAGGTGGTGCTGCGGCGGCCATAGTAACCTTTGGCGGCCTTCAGGACCTTCTTGTGACGGGCGTGGGTGACGGTTCCACCTTTGACTCGGGACATTTCTCAGGCCTCCTCTCAGCGGTCGTAGGGCATATAGCCCTTGACGATCTTGGCGTCGGGGGCACTCAGCGTGGTGGTGCCGCGTGCGTCGCGGATGAATTTCTTGGTGCGCTTGATCATGCCATGGCGTTTGCCGGCCTGCGCGCTGATGACCTTTCCGGTCGCTGAAACCTTGAAGCGCTTCTTAGCGCTCGACTTGGTCTTCATCTTGGGCATTTCCGTCTCCTTCATTCGGGTCGGTGTACGTGCGACTCGGCATGCCACATCGGCCGGTCGCGCGGATGAGAGGCGCCGTTTACGCAGAATACCCCGCCGTTGCAAGCGCGAAGTTGGGTGCGCCGGGATTGTCGGCAGCGTTTGTGCCTAGGGCAGGATCTCTCCAACCACCGTGTAGATCGCGGTGGGAATATCCTCCAGGCGGTAGCCGCCCGGCTTGGTCGTCGCGGCATAGAGGATCATCGCGCCGCCGATCAGGATGGTCATGATCGGCGCGCGCGGGGCGCGGCGATCGCTGAGCGCCGAAAGGATCGCCGGAATCGACAGGGTGATGACGATCAGCCCAAGTACCAGAAGCAGGTCAGGATTCATGCGTGCATCATGCCGCGATTACCGGCCAGGACCAAGACACCGCAACTTTTATCCTGGGTCGGTGTTGTAGATCAGACGCTCGTCACAGGGTGCCACCCGCAAGATGTTGGTGGTGCCGGGGACGTTGAACGGCACGCCTGCGGTCACCACGATCTGGTCTTCCTCGGTGGCAAAGCCGCCGGCGCGGGCGACACGCGCGGCATTGACCACCGCCATCTTGAAGCGGTCCAGCTTTTCGACGATCACGCAATTGCAGCCCCAGCTGAGCGCCAGGCGCCGCGCGGTGCCCATTTCCGAGGTCAGCGCGATGATCGGCACACCGGGCCGTTCACGCGCCACCAGAAGGGCGGTGGTGCCGCTTTGCGTAAAACAGCAGATCACCTTGATATCCGTGGTCTCGGCGATTTCGCGCGCCGCCGCGACGATTGCATCGGCCACACCGGATTGCCGGCCACCGCGCGAGGCGGCGATGATCTGCATATAGTTGGGGTCGTTTTCGACCTCGGCCGCGACCTTGTCCATCGTGGTCACCGCCTCGATCGGGTATTGCCCGGCCGCCGATTCCGCCGACAGCATGATCGCATCGGTGCCTTCGTAAATCGCGGTGGCGACATCCGACACCTCGGCGCGGGTGGGCATCGGGCTTTCGATCATCGATTCCAGCATCTGGGTCGCCACGATCACCGGCTTGGCCGCGGCCCGGCATTTCCGGGTCAGCCGCTTCTGGATCGGCGGCACCGCCTGCACCGGCAGTTCCACGCCCAAATCACCGCGCGCCACCATGATGCCGTCGGACACCTCGAGGATGGCGTCGAAATTTTCCACCGCCGCGGGTTTTTCGATTTTCGACAGGATCGCCGCGCGGTCCTTGGCCAGATCGCGCGCTTCCTCGACATCGCTGGGCCGCTGGACGAAGGACAGCGCCAGCCAGTCGACGCCCAGCGCGCAGGCGAATTCCAGGTCGCCGCGGTCCTTCTTGCTGAGCGCGGCCAGCGGCAACACCACATCGGGCACGTTCACCCCCTTGCGGTTGGAAATCACGCCGCCGGTGACCACCGTGCAATTGGCGAAGTCGGGCCCGCAGTCCTTCACCTTCAGCCGGATCTTGCCGTCATTGACCAGCAGATGCGCGCCGGGGGTCAGCGCGGCGAAAATCTCGGGATGGGGCAGGCAGACGCGGCTGCGGTCGCCCTTGTCCTTGTCCAGGTCCAACCGGAACGGCGCGCCTTCCTCCAGGGTTTCCTCGCCATATTCGAAGGTGCCGACCCTCAGCTTGGGGCCTTGCAGGTCGGCCAGAATGGCAATCGGGCTTTCCAGGTCTTTTTCGACCTGCCGGATGATCGCATGTTTGGCCCTGATCTCGTCATGTGTGCCGTGACTCATGTTCAGGCGGAACACATCAGCGCCGGCTTCGTGCAGCGCGCGGATGGTGTCATAAGTGTCCGATGACGGACCAAGGGTTGCAACGATTTTCACGTTGCGCAGGCGTCTCATGCTCCGGCAATCCTCAAATCAGCTTCTGTTAACGCAAACATTCCAGTTCCGGTTATGGCCCAATTCCCATTTGCGGGCAACTGGCCTAGATCATCGGGCAACAATCGAACAGGCACATGACATATCAACCCTTCTACATTCATGGCGAAGATCGGCCCGGCCGCTGGCTGATCACCTGCGATCACGCGACCAATACGGTGCCGCCCGATGTGAATGGCGGCGACCTGGGCCTGCCGCGCGAGGATATGGAACGCCATATCGCCTATGACGTCGGCGCCTATGGGCTGGCGCAGCACTTGGGTCAATTGCTCGACTCTCCGGTGATTGCCTCCAACTTCTCGCGGCTGGTCATCGACCCGAACCGGGGCGAGGACGATCCAACCGTGCTGATGAAACTCTATGACGGGACGATCATTCCGGCAAACCGCTATGCCGACCCGGCCGAGCGGGAACGGCGGCTTGCACAATATTACCGCCCCTACCACGATCAGCTGGCGCGCATGGCGGCGCTGCCGCATGCGGTGATCGTGTCGGTGCATTCCTTCACCCGGCAACTGCGCGGCCGTGACCCGCGGCCCTGGCATGTCGGCGTCCTGCATGCCGCCGATACCCGGCTGTCCGATCCGCTGTTGCGGCTGCTGCAGGCGGAGCCCGACTTGGTCGTCGGCCAGAATCAGCCCTATGGTGGCCATCTGCCCGGCGACGCGATCGACCGTCATGCCAGCGCGTTTGGCCGCCCCAACGTGCTGATTGAGCTGCGCAACGACCTGATCGCCGATCACCACCTGCAACACGCCTGGGCGGCGCGGCTGGCGCCGATCCTGACCCGGGCGCTGGACCTCACCGGGCTTTGACACCGGGCCGGGGCCAAAAGCGGTCGATCCGTTGCGCCCCCGGCGCTAAATGACAGCACAGAGCACAGGAGACCGCCATGGACCGCCAGACCGAAATCGAACTGGAAGCCGCCGCCTTTCGCCGGTTGAAAAAGCACCTGATGGAAGATCGGGTGGATGTGCAGAATATCGACCTGATGAACCTGGCCGGGTTCTGCCGCAACTGCCTGAGCCGCTGGTACCAGGAGGCCGCCAATGAACGCGGCATCGAGATGAGCAAGGAAGACGGGCGCACCGCGTTTTACGGCATGCCCTATGATGAATGGAAAACCCGTCACCAGGCCGAGGCGACGCCCGAGCAGAAAGCGGCGTTCGACACGTCCTTTCGCGAGAATGTCGAAAAGCGCTAGGCTTCGCCGCCGGTGTACGGCATGTCGGCCGGGGGCTCGGCCGGGGGCTCGGCTGCGGGCGCCGGCGGTTTGGCCCGTTCGGCGATGCGCCGGATGAAATTGGCGCAATCCTCGGGGGCGGTGATCGGCAACATATGCCCGCGCCCCTCCAGTTCGTCATACGACAGGCCATAGCGCATCATCGAGCGCCCGTGCAGGTCGGCGCTTAGCACCTTGTCTTCGGTGCCGTAGAGAATGCCGCCCTTCACCTTCAGCTTGTCATAGCGCACCACCTGTTTCGGCATCGCGCCTTCCAGCATGACCAGATCGGACGATCCGGTGATAAACGCCTTGGGCCGCAGGCCCAGCGCCGCGCCGGCGCGGGTCATGAAATCAGCGGCCGGCGATTCCGGGGCAAAGGCATGGGCCAGCACCTGCGCGGCGCTGGCCTTGGCCGCCGGCACGGCGATGGTATGGCCGATCAGCCGCCGCATGAAAGGCGAGCGGATCTCAAGCCCCTTGAAGATCGGGTCGACCTTGTCCTGCATCTGGGTGGCGGGCGCGATCAGGGCGATGGCGGCGGTCTTGTCCGGCCGGTCCAGCGCGATGGCCAGGGTCACCGCGCCGCCCAGCGAATGGCCCGCGATCACCGGCTTTTCGATTCCCAGATTGTCCAGGAATTCGCCGATCATCCGCGCCTGTTCGGGCAAGGCGGCCAATTCGTCGCGGTCCCGCCGGGAATAACCGCAGCCGGGCCGGTCGATCACGATCACCCGGAACTCTTCGCTCAGCAAGGGGGCGACCGCATAGGTGAAATGTTGCAGCTGCGCCGAGATCCCATGGATCAGCACCACCGGCGGCGCATCGGGCTTGCCGTATTCGACATAATGGATCGCGCCGCCCTCGACCGGCACCACCTGGCCCGCCTGCGGCACGGTGGCTTCGGCCTCACGGGCGAGCGACCGGGTTCTGAGAAACAGCCAGCCAAACAGCAGGGCCAAGGCGAGAAGCAGAACCAGCAACAGGGTCAGAACGATGGACATGGCGCGCGTTACACTCTCTTTCGGAGAAACCGGATACTACGGTTAACGCATAGGCGGTGCCCGGCCATGCCGCAAGCGGCGCGCCGGCGATCCGGCGCGCTCAGGTGAGCGCAAGCAACACCGGGTCCGCCTGCTGGGCTCGGCGGACGGTCGGGTCACGCCGTCAGATCGCGGTCTTGCGGCTTTCGTCCAGATAGATTTCCCGCAGGCGGCGCGCCACGCGGCCGGGGGTGCCATCGCCCAGGGCGACGCCGTCGATCTCGACCACCGGCATCACGAAGGACGAGGCCGAGGTGACCAGCGCCTCGTCCGCTTCCTTGGCCTCGTCGATGGTAAAGTTGCGCTCTTCCACTTCCATCTGCGCCTCGCGGGCAAAACGCAGAACGGCGGCGCGGGTGATGCCGTGCAGGATGTCGTTGGACAGCTGCCGGGTGATGATCTTGCCGCCCTTGACGATATAGGCATTGTTCGAGCTGCCCTCGGTCACATAGCCGTCTTCGACCATCCAGGCATCGTCGGCGCCGGCCTTCTTGGCCATCATCTTGGCCATCGACGGGTAAAGCAGCTGTACCGTCTTGATGTCGCGCCGGTGCCAGCGGATGTCGGGCACCGAAATCACCTTGATCCCCGCCCGGGCCTGCGGGCTGTCGGCCAGGCCGGGCTTGTTCTGGGTGAACAGCACGATGGTCGAGGGCGTGGTTGCGGGATCGGGGAAGGCAAAGTCACGGTCGCCCGGCGCGCCGCGGGTGATCTGAAGATAGACCAGCCCATCGACGATGCCGTTTTTCTCCACCAGCGCGCGGTGAATTTCCAGCAGTTCCTCGGTGGTGGCCGGTGCCGCCATGTCCAGCTCGGTCAGGCTGCGTTCCAGCCGCGCGGCGTGGCCGCCGAAATCCAGCAGCTTGCCATCCAGCACGCTGGTCACCTCATAGACGCCATCCGCCATCAGGAAGCCGCGGTCGAAGATCGAGATCTTCGCCTCTTCCTCCGGCAGGTAGTCTCCGTTCACATAGACAATCCGGCTCATCTTACGTCCCCAGTTCTTATTTTCGTGCCCATCGCCGCTTGGGCCTCAGCCCCAAAGCGCCGCCTCGGGCGGGTGCACCCCGGCCGCGTCATAGTGCAACGGCGTGGCGCGGTCTTCGGCCAGAAGCAGCGGCCCGTCAAGATCCACAACCGCCGCGCCCTGCGCCACCAGCACCGCGGGCGCCATCGCCAGCGAGGACCCCACCATGCAGCCGACCATGATCTCATAGCCCTCGGCCCGCGCCGCATCGCGCAGGGCCAGCGCCTCGGTCAGGCCGCCGGTTTTGTCCAGCTTGATGTTGACCATGTCATATTTGCCCTTCAGTCCCGGCAGGCTGTTGCGGTCATGGCAGGATTCGTCGGCGCAAACCGGCAGCGGCCGCTCGATCTCGGCCAGCATGCCATCGTCGCTGGCGGGCAGCGGCTGTTCCACCATCGCCACGCCCAGCCGCACAAGATGCGGCGCCAGTTCGGCATAGACCTCGGCGGTCCAGCCTTCATTGGCATCGACGATGATCTTGGCCCCCGGCGCGCCTTCGCGCACCGCCTCCAGCCGCGCCATGTCATCCGGGGTGCCCAGCTTGATCTTCAGCAGCGGGCGCTGGGCGTTTTTCGCCGCATCCGCACGCATTGCCTCGGGCGTGCCCAGCGACAGGGTAAAGGCGGTGATTTCCGGGCCAGGGGCGGCCAGGCCGGCCAGTTGCCAGGCGGGTTTGCCGGCGCGCTTGGCCTCCAGATCCCACAGGGCGCAATCCACCGCGTTGCGCGCCGCGCCCGCCGGCAGCAGCTCGGCCAGCGCGGCGCGGCTCAGATCGGCGGGCAGCGCGGCGATCTGGTCGGCGACCGAATCGAGCGTTTCGCCATAGCGCGCATAGGGCACGCATTCGCCCTGGCCCTGAACATCGCCGTCGCGCAGCGTGACCGTCAGCACCTGCGCCTCGGTCCGTGATCCGCGCGAAATGGTGAAGACCTGCGCCAGCTTGAATGTGTCGCGTGTTAGCTCGATCTGCATCGCCCTGCCTTTCCTCTTGCCGTCATGACGCCCGCCGGAGGTGTCCGCCATGGGACACCCCCGCCCGGTCGTCGGGTCAGAGCGCCAGCAGCGCTTCGGCCAGCCGGTCGGCGCCCTGCCGATAGGGATCGGCGGTGGGCAGTCCCATCCGCTTTTCCACCTCGGCCATATAGCTCAGCGCCTCGTCCTCGCCCATATGCTGGGTGTTGATCGAGATGCCCACCACCTCGCAGGCCGGGTTGGCGACGCGGGCCAGCGGCAGCGCGGTGTCGCGCAGGGCTTCCAGCGTCGGCAGCTGATAATCCGGCAGGCCGCGCATATGCTCGCGGGTCGGTTCGTGGCACAGCATCAGCGCGTCGGGCTGACCGCCATGCACCAGCGCCAGGGTGACGCCGGAGTAGGACACGTGGAACAGGCTGCCCTGGCCTTCGATCAGGTCCCAGTGATCGTCGTCATTGTCCGGGGTCAGGTATTCGATCGAGCCAGCCATGAAATCGGCGATCACCGCGTCCAGCGGCACGCCGCCGCCGGTGATCAGGATGCCGGTCTGGCCGGTGGCGCGAAAGGTGCTTTTCGCACCCATCTTGCGCAGCGATTCGTCGACCGCCAGCGCGGTGTACATCTTGCCGACCGAACAGTCGGTGCCCACCGCCAGCATCCGCTTGCCGCTGCGCTTGACGCCATTGGCGATCGGGTATTTCACCGAGGGGATGCGCACATCGTGCAGCTTGCGGCCGGTCGCCTCGGCGACCGCCACCAGGTCGGGCTCGTCGCGCAGCAGGTTGTGCAGCCCGCTGGCCAGGTCGAAGCCTTCCTCCAGCGCGTTGACCAGAACCTTTTTCCAGGCCTGCGAGATCACGCCGCCGCGGTTGGCGACGCCGACAACCAGCGTCTTGGCGCCGGCGGCCTTGGCGGCGGCCAGGTCCATATCGGCCAGTTTCATATCGGCCTTGCAACCGTCCATCCGGAACTGGCCCACCGCGTTTTCGGGCCGCCAGTCCTTGATCCCCTGCGCCACCTTGGCGGCCAACTGGTCGGGCGCGTCGCCCAGGAACAACAGATAGGGGGTCTCGATCATTTCATATTCCTTCTGATTCTCCGCCAAGGATAAGGGATTGGCCGTGGGCAACGCTTCCGGTTTTCAGCGTGGCGCGATGCTGCTATGCAGCATCCTTCGGTAAACCCGGCCAATTGCGCAAAAATCTTGCAATTGGCCATGGGATGCCAGTTTTCTGCGGCGCGCTGCGGTCAGGGCGCGTGGCCGTCACCACCCGGCTTGCGGCGCGGCCCCGGAGAATGCTGCGGTTGCGCAATCGCTATTGCGCATAGCGGCGCAATTTAATAACCCCACATGCAATCAATATGAAACATCCTTTCGCACGGAGTCCCATATGTCCTTCCGCATTCAACCCGCCGCCCCGGCCCGTCTGAACAGGTGCCAGCTGTTTGGTCCCGGCTCGAACACCAAGCTGCCGCCGAAAATGGCCAGCAGCGCCGCGGATGTGATCAACCTGGACCTGGAAGATTCGGTGTCGCCGGATGACAAGGCGCAGGCGCGCAAGAACGTGATCGAGGCGATCGGCGACATCGACTGGGGCAACAAGACCCTGTCGGTCCGGATCAACGGGCTGGACACGCCCTATTGGTATCGCGACGTGGTCGATATACTGGAACAGGCGGGCGACCGGCTGGACATGATCATGATCCCCAAGGTCGGCTGTGCCGCGGATATTTATGCTGTCGATGCGCTGGTCACCGCGGTGGAACGCGCCAAGGGCCGCAGCAAGCCGATCAGCCTGGAAGTGATCATCGAAAGCGCGGCGGGCATCGCCCATGTCGAAGAGATCGCCGCCGCCTCGCCGCGGTTGCAGGCGATGAGCCTGGGTGCCGCCGATTTCGCCGCCTCGATGGGGATGCAGACCACCGGCATCGGCGGCACGCAGGAAGATTATTACATGCTGCACCAGGGGCAGAAATTCTGGTCGGATCCCTGGCACTGGGCGCAGACGGCGATTGTCGCCGCCTGCCGCACCCATGGGCTGTTGCCGGTTGATGGCCCGTTTGGCGATTTCTCGGATGATGACGGGTTCCGCGCTCAGGCGCTGCGGTCGGCGACGCTGGGCATGGTGGGCAAATGGGCGATCCACCCCAAGCAGATCGCCCTGGCCAACGAGGTGTTCACCCCGCCCGACTCCAAGGTGGCCGAGGCGCGCGAGATCCTCGCCGCGATGGAGGAAGCCACCCGCACCGGCGCCGGCGCGACGGTGTACAAGGGCCGGCTGGTGGATATCGCCTCGATCAAGCAGGCCGAGGTGATCGTCAAGCAATCCGAGATGATCGCGGCGGGCTGAGCCGCGTCGCCGCCTGCCACGACCCGAAACGCCTTTCGCTTCGGCACCCGGCATGCTTGACTGCATGGCCGGGACAGCAGGGGAGGCGGGCAATGAAATGGAACGAGTTCGGGGCCTGGGGCGCGCAAGTGGCCGCATGGGCGCAAGACTATCACGCCACGGTGGGCGAGCGCCCGGTGCGGGCCCGGACCCGGCCGGGCGAGGTGTTGAACGCGCTGCCCGAAACACCGCCGGAAAAGCCCGAACCACTGGAACAGGTGTTCGAGGATTTCGAACGGATCGTGATGCCCGGCATCACCCATTGGCAGCATCCCCGGTTCTTTGCCTATTTCGCCGCCAATGCCGCGCCGGCCTCGGTCCTGGCCGAGTTCCTGGCCGCGGCGCTCGCCCCGCAATGCATGTTGTGGCAGACCTCGCCCGCGGCGACCGAGATGGAAACCCGGATGATGGATTGGCTGCGCCAGGCGCTGGCCCTGCCCGAGCCCTTTGCCGGGGTGATCCAGGACAGCGCCTCTTCGGCGACGCTGGCGGCGGTGCTGACGATGCGGGAAAAGGCGCTGAACTGGACCGGAAACACCCGTGGCCTTGCGCAAAACCCTCAGGTTAGGGTCTATTCCTCGGCCGAGGTGCACACCTCGGTCGACCGGGCGATCTGGATCGCCGGGATCGGCCAGGACAACCTGGTGCGCATCCCGATCACCGGCGCCTGGCGCGGCATGGATCCGCAGGCGCTGGAGGCGGCGATCCGCGCCGATCTTGCCGCCGGGCTGACGCCGGCGGGGGTGATCCTATGTGTCGGCGGCACCGGCACCGGCGCCACCGACCCCATTGCCGACTGCCTGGCCGTGGCGGCAAAATACGGGCTTTACACCCATGTCGATGCCGCCTGGGCCGGATCGGCGATGATCTGTCCGGAATACCGGCACATGTGGCAGGGGGTCGAACGCGCCGACAGCATCGTGTTCAACCCGCACAAGTGGCTGGGCGTGCAGTTCGACTGCTCGGCGCATTTCCTGCGCGAACCCGACGACCTGGTGAAGACGCTGGCGATCCAGCCGGAATATCTCAAGACCCACGGCGCCGACGGGATGATCAACTATTCCGAATGGTCGGTGCCGCTGGGCCGCCGGTTCCGGGCGCTGAAACTGTGGTTCGTGCTGCGCGCCTATGGGCTGGAGAACCTGCGGCGGCGGCTGCACAACCACATCACCTGGTCGCACCTGCTGCATGACCGGATCGCCGCCACGCCGGGATTCGAGATCGTGACGCCGCCGATGTGGTCGCTGTTCACCTTCCGCTTTGCCCCGCCGGGGGCTGCGGATGCGGATGCGCTGAACCTGGCGCTGATCAACGCGATCAACGATGACGGGCGGATTTACCTGACCCAGACCCGCGTCGACGGCGCCATGGTGATCCGGTTCCAGGCCGGCCAGTTCGACACCACCGAACGGGACGTGATGATGGCTTATGACGTGATCACCGAACTCGCTGCGCAACTGGCCTGAGCGACCGCGACGGCGATTGCAGTCTCCGGCTAGGTCGCAGGCGCCGCCTTGATCTGGGCGGCGGCCTGGGCATAGCCACCCGCCGCGCCGTCGATGAAATGCACATGATTGCCCTGCATGACCGAGGGCACGATGCAGGTCATCATCGCCTCGTCCTGCCGGTACAGGCCATAGCGGATGATCCCGGCCTGTTGCGCCGCATCCAGCTCGGCGCGCAGCCGCGCCTCGGTGGCGGCGTCGCTGTCCAGTGTCATTTTCAGCCCGTCGTCGAATTTGCGGTAATCGGCATTGCGCGTCACCTGCTGGCGGTAGGCTTCGGGCCGGAACTGTCCCAGAGGCAGTCCGGTGGCGAAGAAGAACCAGGCAATGAAGGTGTTGAACAGCAGTTGCAGCCGCCGCCACGCCAGCGCGCGGCCCTTGCGGGTGGCATGCGCCTCGTTATCCAGACCGGGGGGTGGCCAGCGGGTTTTCATACCGCTGCGCGGCACCGGGTGGCCTTCGCGGTCCAGCGCATGGGCGATGTCGATCACCCGTTCCGCCAGGCGGGTGAAATCGGCACTGGTGACGTCGACGACCGGTTCGATGACCAGCGACAGGATCACGCCATGTTCGGCCTGCACATTGGCCCAGCGGCACGACAGGCCCGTCAGGTCGGGCTGGGTCCCGGGGGGCGCCGGCGGCAGGGCATAGGCGCCGGCCTTCATCTGCGCCTCGACCCAGGTGATGCCGCCGCCCGAGAACATGCCGTAATCGACATCTTCCGAGACCTGGTAACGCGCCACCGCCACCTCGCGCCCGGCGGCACGCACCTCGGCCACCGGCACCTGCGCGGTGCGCAGGACCAGCCCAAATTCCTCGGCTGCCCAGCGTTGCACCGCCGCCAGCGCCTGTGCCGAGGCTTCGGCCATCTCGGGCGGCACCGCAAAGGCGGCACCATCGCCGCCGAACACGAAGGGAAAATCGCGCCCGTCGGCGCCGTTGATCTGCGCCGAGATCACCGCGGCGCCAACCATGTTGACGGTTTTGTACTGCCCCCTGGCAATTGCCTGGGTCGATCCCTCGATATCGGCGGCGCCGATCACCCAATCCTGCGGCAGCGGTGTATAGCTGTCGGCGCGCGTCAACGCATCGAAATCGGACAGCCGCGGCAGGCTGTCATAAAACCCGGATATGTCGCCACGCGCAGCCATACCCGACCTTAGCACCGGTGCCGGCAAAAGCGGAAAAATTCACCGGCGGCAGGTGTTACGTAGCGTCACGTCGAATTTTCACAGTTTGCGAACTTTCTTGGCGGATTGATGCCCGATTTCGCCACCACCCTGACCTGTGCGGCAGAGGGTGAATCACCGAGGACGCAAAGAAGCAAAGTTTCACGCGTCATCGGCGCGGTTCAAAAAGGACCGGAGAACAGAATGCCGAACAAGGCACTGCCGCAGCAATATACCAAGGGCTATGCATATTGCATCTATGGCGCGATCATCGCGGTGACGGCCCTGTTTGCGGTGGTCGTCGCCCGGCTGGAACTGGCCCGCGTTCATGATCTCGAGGTGCATCGCGCCAAAGATGTCTCCATCGACATTTCCGCGCGCCTGTCCGAAAAGCTGAGGCGCAAACTGTTGCTGGCACGGGTGTTGACCGGCGGTATCGCACTGGACCCTGACCAAAGCCAGCAGGATTTCGCGCGTTTCGCCAGCCGGCTGGTGCAGGACGAACCCGCCATCGTTGATATCGCCGCGGTCCGTGATTTCACCATCACGCATGTCTATCCGGAAGAGAAGAACCGCGCCTTTATCGGCTTTGATCTGCGCGCGCGCCCGGATCAGGCCAAGGTGATCGAAACCGTCAACCAGACCGGCGAGATGGCGCTGCAAGGCCCGATCAACCTGATTCAGGGATTCCCGGGATATATCGTGCGCCAGCCGGTGTTCATCGGCCAGGACGGGAAGAGCGACTATTGGGGTGTGGTGTCGGTGGTGTTTGCCGAAACCACCTTTCTCGAAGAGCTGCAGCTGGATCGTTATGCCGGGCAATATGACATCGCCATCCAGGTTGTGGAGGAAAACAACCCTGTGCGGACGATCCATGGTTCGCCCGACCTGTTTCGGCAAAACGTGGTCACGGGTTCGATCGATGTGAACGCGTCGACCTGGTCGATCGCGATCAGGCCGGTGGGCGGCTGGACACAATTCGCGCCCGGTATGGGGCTGAAGATCCTGGTCGACATTCTGCTGGGGCTGGTGGCGTTGGGCGTGGCACGCTATCTGCTTCGCCTGCGGGCCGAGGCCTGGCACAATGCCGCGCGTCTCAGCGCCGCGATCGACGCGCTGCCCGACGGGTTCGTCCTGTTCGACAAGGATGACCGGCTGATCGTGTTCAACGAACAATACCGTCGGCTTTATTCCGAAAGCCACCGGGCGATCAAGCGCGGCGCAAAGTTCGAGGACATCATCCGTTTCGGTCTGCGCCATCAGCAATATCCCGAAGCGGTCGGGCGCGAAGAGGAATGGCTGGCCGAACGGATGGCCGCACACCAGGCGTCCAGCAGCCTGTTCGAACAGAAACTGAAGGACGGACGTTCGCTGCGGGTGATCGAGAAGGAAACCCCCGATGGCGGGCGGGTCGGCGTTCGGGTCGACATCACCGACCAGGTGCAAAGCCGCGAACGGGCTGAACTGGCCGAGCGCCGCCTGACCGATGCCATCGGCTCGCTGCCCATCGGGTTCTGGCTGTTCGATTCCTGCGAACGGCTGATCTCGTTCAACGATATGTCCGAAGAGCTGACCCCGGCCAGCACCCAGAAGCTGCAGAGCGGGATGAGCCTGCAGCAGGTGGTGGAAAACCGGTTCCTGGGCGAACCGAACATGCAGGCCGGCGACACCAGCAGTGATGACGCCCTGCTGGCGCTGTTGCGCCAGGACGCCGCCGAGTTCGAAACCGGCGTGGCCGGCGACCGCTGGTTCAGCTGTGCCTCGCGCCGCACCAGCGAGGGTGGCATCGTCATGTTCCGGGTCGAAGTCACCGAAGCCCGGCGGCACGAGAAACGCCTGGAATCCTCCAACAGCGAGCTGCGCTTTGTCCTGGCCGAAAAGGAAGCGGCGGAAAAACGGTTTGAGGATGTTGCCGATATCGGCACCGAATGGTTCTGGGAACAGGATGCCGGAATGCGGATTCAATATGTCTCGGCCAGTTTCGAACGGGCCATGGGCCTGTCGCTGACCCGCGTTTTGGGCCGGACCCGGGCCGAGGTCATGCAGCAGGAAGATGGCAGTGACGACGGCTATCGCAAGCTGAAAGAGATCATGGACCAGCGGCAGCCTTTCGAGGATTTCATCTTCGAAGCCTCCGGCCTTAAGGGGGAAAGCTGCTGGCTCAGGACCAGCGGCAAGCCGGTGTTCGACAAGGCAGGCAATTACAAGGGCTATCGCGGCACCACCGCAGATGTGACCCCGCTCTATTCCGCCCTGCGCGAGGCGCGCAAGGCCGACGCGGCGAAGACCCAGTTCCTCAGCGTGATCAGCCACGAATTGCGCACGCCGCTGACCTCGGTCCTGGGGTTCAACGCCTTTCTGGCCAAGGCGCGGATGCTGCCAAGCTTTAAACGTTTGAAAAACGCCACCGATGCGCAGGCCTTTGACGAGGTGCCGCCCCTGCTGGAGGCCTTTGCCGACGAGGTCAGCAACATCGCCGGCAAGATGGACAAGGCCGGCGACCAGCTCAAGACGCTGATCAACGACATGCTCGATCTGGCGCGGATCGAGGCCAATACCATCCGTATCGAAAAACGCGAGGTGCCGATCCGCGCCGTGATCGACTCGGTGGCTGAACATATGCGGCCGCTGACCGATGAAAAGGCGCTGGAGCTGCACGTGGATGCCGAGGACGACATCGCCTATTGCGATGAATCGCGGCTGCGCCAGATCCTGACCAACATCGTCGGCAATGCGATCAAGTTCACCGAACGCGGCGCGATCACCGTGCGCAGCCGGCGGGTGGACGATGCCATCCGGGTCGAGATCGAGGATACCGGCATCGGCATGCCGAAGGAGCTGGTGCCGGTGGTGTTCGAACGGTTCATCCAGGCCGACAACAGCAATACCCGCAGCCATAACGGCCTGGGCCTGGGGCTGGCGATCTGCAAGGAACTGGTTCAGCGCCACGGCGGCTGGATCAAGGTGGAAAGCACCGAAGGTGTCGGCTCGCGCTTTGTCTTCACCCTGCCCGCCGCGCAGGCCGAGGCCGACACGGCGTCTGATCGTCCGCGCGAAGCCTCGGTCGGATAAACCGGCGGCAAGATCCGCTTGGCGGGCACGCCCCGCGCCTGAATCCTGGTAAAACACCCCGTTTAGAGCCAGAATTTGGCTCTTGCCCTGCGCGCCCACGCTGCCGACCAAAGCGTTTGTGACTTCTGCCAAAATCTTTCGATCTTGGTAATTGAGACCGTCTTCCCGGAAATATCCACTTCCAAGGCTAAAGGCTGCGCGAAGGAAAACCGGATGAACAAGCGGAACGACAGTGTAGTTTCACGGGCTGGACCGGCCGATGTCGAAACGCCCTTGAAACAAGAGAAATTCGAGGTGCTGTTCGGCAGCGATGTGATGGCTGAAACCATCGGTTCCCTGTCGATTCCCTATATCGCCCTGAATCCGGGCGCGAGCTATCGCGGGCTGCATGACAGCCTGGTGAACTTTCTCGGCAATTCGGCCCCGCAGATGCTGTTGTGCCTGCATGAAGAACACGCCGTGGCCATTGCCCATGGCTATGCCAAGGTGACCGGCAAGGCGATGGCCGCCGTGGCCCATTCCAATGTCGGGTTGATGCATGCCACCATGGCGGTGTTCAACGCCTGGTGCGACCGGATGCCGGTGCTGTTGCTGGGCGCGACCGGGCCGGTGGACGCCGCCAAGCGCCGCCCCTGGATCGAATGGATCCACACTGCGCGCGACCAGGGCGCCCTGGTGCGCGACTATACCAAATGGGATGATCAGCCCGCCTCGGCCGCGGCTGCGCGCGAGGCGCTGCTGCGCGCGGCCTGGATCGCCGATACCGTGCCGCAAGGCCCGGTCTACGTGAATCTCGACGCCGGTTTGCAGGAGGCGGTTCTTGACGCGCCGCTGCCGCCCATCGATGCCGCCCGCTTTCGGCCGCAGGTCAGTTCCGGCGCGTCGGCCGAACAGGTGGGTGACCTGGCCGCGCTTCTGGCCAAGGCCGAGCGGCCGGTTATCCTGGCCGGCCGCGCCTCGCGCAGCACCGAGGCATGGGAACTGCGGGTCAAGCTGGCCGAACGGTTGCAGGCCAAGGTGGTGACCGACCTCAAGATCGGCAGCACTTTCCCGACCGATCACCCGCTGCACTGCGGCGCGCCGGGCATTTACGTCAATCAGGACGGGCGCACCGCGCTGGCCGAAGCCGACGTCATCCTCAGCCTCGACTGGGTCGACCTGGGCGGCGCGCTGGATTCGGCCTTTGAAGGTGGTACGCCCGGCGCAACGGTGGTGCAGATCTCGTTGGATCACACGGTACATAACGGCTGGTCGATGGATCATCAGGCCCTGCCCACCGTTGACATGATGATCGGCGCCGATCCGGATCAGGTGCTGCGCCCGATGCTGGCGGCGCTTGGCGAGGCCGAGACACCCGCGCCCGGGGCTCGGGAGCGCAAGCCCGAGGCCGACTTGCCCGAACTGAGCGGCCCGAACCTCATGATGGCCCATCTTGCCGCCGGGCTGAAACGTGCCGTGGGGCGGCGCAAGGTGTCTTTCGTGCACTTGCCGCTGGGCTGGGATGGCGCGTTCTGGCACTTCCGCCATCCGCTGGATTTCCTCGGATCTGATGGCGGCGGCGGCATCGGCGGCGGGCCGGGCATCGCCGTGGGTGCGGCGCTGGCCCTGCGCGAAACAGACCGGCTGCCGGTCTGTATCGGTGGCGACGGCGATTTCCTGATGGGGGTCACCGCGCTCTGGACGGCGGTGCATTATCGTATTCCGCTGCTCTATATCGTCGCCAACAACCAGTCGTTCTACAATGACGAGGTGCACCAGGAGCGGGTGGCGCGGATGCGCGACCGCAAGGTTGAAAACAAGTGGATCGGCATGCGCATGACCGACCCCGAAATCGACATTGCCGGCATGGGTGCGGCCCAGGGCGCGCGCGGCTTCGGCCCGGTCAAGACGCCCGAAGATCTGGAAGCGGTATTTGCCGAAGCCGTGGCCCATGTCGAGGCCGGTGGTGTCGCCGTTGTCGACGTGCGCACCGAGCCCGGTTACACGCCGGCGATGGTTGCCGCGCTGAACCGCCACGCTGGGGAGAAAGCGAAATGAGCAACCTGCGCCTTTCCGTCGCGATCGGAGATTATGACCGCAACCGCCCGCTGATTGACGGACGCTGCCAGATCGACGGTGTCGACCCGGTGGTCATGACGCTGACGCCGGAAGAGATGTTTTATCGCGCGATGCGCCACGAGGCCTTCGACATCTGCGAGCTGTCGCTGAGCAGTCACACCCTGCGCACCTCGCGCGGCGATTGTCCCTATGTCGGCGTTCCGGCCTTCGTGTCGCGGGCATTCCGCCACACTTCGATCATCGTGCGCTCGGACAGCGGGATCAAAACACCCGCCGACCTGCGCGGCCGCCGGGTGGGCATTCCCGAATGGCAGCTGACCGCAATTGTCTGGATGCGGGCGATCCTGCAGGACGAATACGGCGTGAAGGCCAGCGAGATTCACTGGGTGCGCGGCGGTCTGGAAGAGCCGGGCCGGGCGGAAAAGGTCAAGATCGACCTGCCGGAAGGCGTGCAAATGAGCGAGATCGGCCCCGAGCAGACACTTCGCGATATGCTCGACAGCGGCGAGATCGACGCCTTTATGGGTCCGCGCGCGCCCACCAGCTTTCGGCCCGACAATCCGTCGCTGCGTTGGCTGTTCGACGATCCCACCGCCGAGGCGATGGCCTATTACCGCAAGACGGGCATGTTTCCGATGATGCATATCATCGGCATCCGCAAAAGCCTGGCCGAGGCGCATCCCTGGTTGCCGATGGCGGTGCTGAAAGGCTTTCAGGCGTCCAAGGACATCGCCCTGGACCATCTGGAAGACACCTCGGCCACCAAGATCACGCTGCCCTTCGTCGAAGAGCAGCTGCGCCAGGCCAAGGCGTTGATGGGACCGGATTTCTGGCCCTACGGTCTGGCCGCGAACCGCAAGACACTCGATTACTTCCTTGAGCAGCACCATGCGCAGGGGCTGTCGAAACGGCGTGTCGCGGTCGAGGAGTTGTTTCACCCCGGCTCGATCGACGCGCATGTGATCTGACCGGGTGTCGATCGCCAGAGCGCAAAAAGCTGGGGTTCGAGGTCATTGCGGATCTGGAATGGAGAATACTGGTAACATACTGAAACTACGCTGGATTACCGAGGATAATTCTGCTGAGTTCGGGGTGTGAAACATATCGGGACAGGTCCCGCGGGGAGACGGGCAAAGGTTTTCATATGGCTCAGCTATCCAAATAGCTTTGGCCTTGGTCCGGTGAAAGACGGAACACTTAAGGAACTAGGACCGGCCGTCGAAGCCGATCCGCTTCAGAGGAGGAGACATCTCATGAAACATGCATTGCGCGCCACGCTGGCGGGTGCTGCCACTGCTGCCAGCCTGTGCTTTGGGTCGATGGCAGCGCAGGCCCAGGTCACGCTCGGCTTCAACATTGAGGACCCGGCCGGATCGTACCATGCCGAGCTGACCGAGAAATTCGCCGATCTGGTGGAGGAGTATTCCGGCGGCGAGGTCAAGGTCATCGTCTATCCCGGCGGCCAGCAGGGCAATGCCCGCGAAAGCATCGAGGGCATGTTGATCGGCACGGTCGACATGACCAAGTCGCTGGACACCTTCGCGCCCATCGTGCGGGACGTCGAGGTTTTCGGCCTGCCATACCTTTATCAATCGCGCGACCAGTTCGTGAAATCGCTGGCCCTGCCCGAAGTGGCGGACGTGGTGCAGCGCCTCGAGGACGAGGGTCTGGTGGTGGTCGGCTGGTGGGAAAACGGCTTTCGCCACATGACCAACAACGTGCAGCCGATCCAGAAACCCGAGGATCTCGACGGGCTGAAGATGCGCACCCCGGTGAGCGTCACCCGCATGGAGATGTTCAAGCTGATGGGGGCAAACCCGGCGCCGCTGGCCTTTACCGAGGTGTTCACCGCGCTGCAGACCGGCGCCTTTGACGGCCAGGAAAACCCGCTGCAGCTGATCCTGTCGCACAAGCTGTTCGAAGTGCAGAAATACCTGTCGCTGACCAAGCACGTCTATAACCCGCAGATCGTCGTCGTCAGTTCGATCAAGTGGAACATGCTCTCGGACGAACAGAAGGCGGCCGTCCGCCGTGCCGCCGAAGAGATCGGTGACGAATACCGCGCCGACGGCGATGCGGTGGACGCGCAGATGCTGTCCGAACTGCAGGGCAAGATCGAGATCAACGATGTCGACTTTGCGGCCTTCCAGGCGGCGCTCAAACCGATGTATGCGCAGTTCCCCAACCAGGAACTGGTCAACGCGATCCTTTCGACACTCGAATGAGATCATCCGGTGAAGCCGCGGCCCTGTCCGCGGCTTCCCGCCAGCATGAAAGATCGGCGATGCTCAGCAAAATATTCAACCTGTTGGCTGCATTCCTGGTCGCGGCCATCGCGACGACCATGTCCTTGCAGGTGTTTCAGCGGTTCGTGATGAACCAGTCGCTGCCCTGGCCGGACGAACTGGTGGGCAACCTTCTGGTCGCCCTGGCGATGGTCGGCGGCACCCTGGCGATGCGCGATGGCGCCCATATCCGCGTGCGGGTGCTGTGGTACACCTTGCCGCAGCCCTGGGTGAACATCGTGCGCGTCACCGCCGACGTTCTGTCCATCGCCTTCCTGCTGCTGGTGGCCTGGGTGTCCTGGCCTAACGTCGTGCGGATGTGGCGGGTTGATCTGACCACCCTGGATGTGCCGGTTGGCCTGTTCGTGGCCACCGTCCCGGTCTGCTTCGTCTGCATGGCCTATTACGTGATCCGCCGATCGGTCCTGACCGGTCCGAAACACCTCGAAGACTGAAGCCAAAAGGGAATGATATCGTGACGGTACTGTTTATCGTTGGAACCCTGCTCTTCCTGGTGTTGACCGGGATGCCGATCGCCCTGGCGCTTGGGGGAACGGGGCTGATCGTGGTGCTCTCGGCGGGCCTGCCGCTGCAGGCGGTGCCGCAACTGATCTACAACTCGGCCAATGCCTATGCGCTCACCGCCATTCCGCTGTTCATGCTGATGGGCGCGATCGTGGAAAAGGCGGGCATGGGCAAGCACATGATCGACTTTGCCAGCACGCTGGTCGGCTGGATGCGCGGCGGCCTGGCCCATGTGAACACCGTGGTCTCGTTCCTCTTTGCTGGCATGAACGGCTCGTCCGGGGCCGATGTGGCCAGCATGGGGCCGATCCTGATCCCCGAGATGAAGCGCAAGGGCTATCCGGTCAACTTTGCCGCGGCGATCACCTCCAGCACCAGCGACGCCGCCATCCTGATCCCGCCCAGCATCACGCTGATCGTCTATGGCGTTCTGGCGAATGTCTCGATCACCCGCATGTTCCTGGCGGGCATCATTCCGGGCATCGTGCTTATGTTGGCCTACATGGCGCTGTCGCATTACTTTGCGGTCAAGCATCAGTGGCCGGTTCACGAGACCTTCAATGTCAAGCGCGTCGCACCCGCAACGCGCAAGGCCGGTCCGGCCCTGCTGATCCCGCTGATCATCATGGGCGGCATCCTTGGCGGGGTGTTCACGGCGACCGAGGCCGCCTCGGTCGCGGTGTTCGCGGCCACCGCCATCGTGCTGGTGTTCTATCGCAACGTATCGCTGAAGGATGCCTACGAGATCCTGCTGATCACCGCCAAGCGCACCGGCATGGTGATGATGATCGTCGCCGCCTCCGGCATTCTGGCCTGGTATCTGTCGAACCGGCAGATCCCGCAGCAGATGGCGATGGCGCTGCTGGAATTCACCGACAACTACTATGCGATCACGCTGATCGTCAGCGCCTTCCTGATCATGCTGGGCACCATGATCAACGGTGTCCCGGCCATGATCATCCTGGTTCCGGTGCTGCTGCCGATCATGACCGCGATCGAGATGGACCCGATCCATTTCGGTATCATCTTCGCGCTGGCCACCACGGTCGGGTCGCAAACCCCGCCGGTGGCCTCGACCATGCTGCTTACCTGCGCCATCGCCGGGATATCCATCGGCGAGATGTGGAAGGTGAACCGCTGGTTCATTCTGGTCAATATCATCGTGATGCTGATCGTGGCCGTCGTCCCGGTGTTCAGCCTGTGGCTGCCCAGCGCGATCCTTGACTGATGCAGAAGCGGAGAACAGCCATGCTCGACAGTTTTATCGACCCCGAGGACGAGCGCAGGATCCACCGGCTCTATGCCCTCTATTGTCACTTTTTCGCCCATGGCGAGCCGGAGGAGTGGGTTTCGATTTTCACACCCGACGGCGTCTTTGCCAAGCTCAGCGCTTCGCAGGGCGGGCTGGGCACCTCGGCCCAGACCGTCGAAGGGCACGCGGCGCTTCTGGAGATGACCAAGGGGCGGCGCGAGATGTTCCAGGGCCAGGTTCGACACCAGCAGACCGATATCGTGATCCTGCCCGGTGCCGATGCCGACAGCGCGGTGGGTCATTCGCTGATCCTAGTCACCGACTGGCGGTCGGGGCAGGGACGCCTGGCGGCGCTGGGCAGTTGCAAGTCCGAGTTCAAGCGCATCGCGGCGGGCTGGCGGTTTCAACGGATCGAGCTGACCGCCCTGCCCAAGCCAAACGCGCAGGCAGGCACGGCCGAGCGGACGGCACAGGCATGAAAGATGGCATGATCTGCGTCTCGCACCTGACCGCGCTGGACGCCGCGCCCGAGCTGTTTATCACCGCGGCGGCCAACGCCGGGTTCACCGGTGTGGGTCTGCGGGTTCTGCCGCCCCGGCACGCGCCGCTGCAATACCCGGTGGCGGTGGATCCGGCGCGCTGCAAGGCGCTGCGGATGCAGGCCGATGACCTGGGAATTACCGTGTTCGAGGCGGAATCCTTCGCGATGGAGGCCGACGCATCGATCGAAACCTTCCTGCCCGGGCTGGAGGCCGGCGCCGTGCTGGGCGCCTCGGTGCTGGTATCCGGCGCGGTGGATCCGGACGAGACCCGGCTGGTCGAGAACTATGCCCGGCTGGCCGAGGCCGCGGCCGAGTTCGGGATCACCATGGCCATCGAATTCATGCCCTCGCGCCCGATGAAATCCCTGCGTGACGGTCTGCGAGTGCTGGACAAGGTGGATCACCCCAACGCGCGGCTGCTGATCGACGTGCTGCACCTGATCCGCTCGGGTGGCACGATCGAGGAACTGGCGGCGGTGCCCGAGGACAAGATTGCCTATGTCCATCTCAGCGACGCCCCGCTCGCCCATCCGGGGCAGGAGGGGCTGACCCCCGAAAGCCGCGCGGGCCGGCTGTATCCGGGCGAGGGCGAATTGCCGCTTGCGGCGCTGTTCTCGGTGCTGCGCAGCGATATCGCGGTAAGCCTCGAGGCCCCGCACCGCGACCAGCAGGACCTGCCGCCAACCGAACGGGTGCGTCGCGCCGGGGCGCAGACCCTGTCCTTTATGCGGGGCATCCGGGCCGCGGCTTGAACCATTGAACCATTGAACCGATCCGCCACGCCTGACGCGGCGCGAACGAGGATAGGACCGACGTGAAACGCGGCAGGGTGTTGAATCTGGCGGTGCCGATCATGGCGAGCGGCTTTGTCGGTCAGATCGTCGGCCTGTCCACCCGCATCGGCATCGGCTATGAGGCGATCGAGATCGGGCTCTCCGCCTCTGCGATCCTCGTGCTGACCGCGGCCTTCTCCTTTGTGCCGATCTTCCTGACGATGTTTGTCGGCCGGTTCACCGACCGCAACGGAGCGGGCCGGGTGATCCTGGCCGGAGCCTGCATCCTGTTTGTCGGCGCTGCCCTGCCGGCGCTGCTGCCGCCTTCGATTCCGGTTTTCCTGCTGGCGATGACCTGTCTCGGCGTCGGGCAGACCTTTCAGATCGCGTCGCTGCAGGCGGAAATCTCGCTCACCGGGCGGATCCGCCACCGCGACCGGATGATCGGCTGGTTCATGGTCTGGCAATCCACCGGTCAGGTCATGGCACCGCTGCTGTTGACCGCCGCAAGTTTCCTGCAGTTTCCGGTGCCCCATGTCGCGATGATGTGGATCGCCATGGCGTTTGCGGTTGGCCAGGTTGGCCTGGCCCTGCAGATCCGCAGGTTCTCCAAGATACCGGTGCAGAATGACATGCCGCTGCCGCTGGGCGAGATCGTCGGCACGCCGGGGCTTGCCTGGCTTGCGGTCTCCGGCAGCCTCTGTGTGGCGACGCAGGAAATGACCTATGTCTTCATGCCGCTGGTGGCCACCGAACGCGGGATCGACCCGGCGCTGGTCGGGATCATGCTGGGCGCGTTTTCATTTACCCAGCTTGTGGCCCGGGCGGTCTATCCCGGTGCCGCCGCCCGCTGGGGCCGCGAACGGCTGATGGCGGCATCGCTGCTGATCACCGCGGCCATCTTCGCCGCCTTTGCCCTGCCGATGCCCGCCATGATCATGGCGCTGTTTCTTGCGGCGGCGGGCCTCAGCCTGGGATTTGCGGTGACCTGTTCGGTGTCTTTGACGATGCAGCTTGCCCCGGCGCGGGCCAAGGGAACGGCGCTGTCGCTTCGCCTGGCGGTCAACCGGACCGGGCAATTTGCGATGCCGCTGGTGTCCGCCGTCGCCACCCCCTGGCTTGGCACCGGCGGTGTGTTCCTGACCTGCGGATTGGTGATCGGCCTCTGCCTGCCCTTCCTGCCAACTGCCTTGAGAACGGGACGATGAGGGCGCGGGGCCCATACATAAGCCGATGTGGCTGCGAGACATTAATACTATTCGGTTTCGCGCCGACGGGCATCTAACCTGATCGCAAGTGATGATGATGCCGAGAGACAGGATGAACGGGCAGAAACCGCGTGTCACCTATTTCGAGAAATGGGTCGATCCGGTCGCGGTGACGCGGCTGGAGGAGGAGGGCAGCATCGACCTGATCCGGCAGTCTTATGACGACCCCGAGGCGCTCAACCGCGAGCTGATGGACACGGCGCAGGGCTATCAGATCGCGCCGCGCGTCGAGCTGAAGGCGCCATGGTTCGCCGATGCCGCCTTTGTCGCCCGCCACCCCGCGCTGCTTGCCATCTGCTCCACCGGCTCCGGCTATGACGTGATCGACGTGGAGGCCTGTACCCGGGCGGGGATTGTCGTGTGCAACCAGGCCGGCACCAATGCGCAGCCGGTGGCCGAACATGCCGTGGCGCTGATGCTGACCCTGTCCAAGCGGCTGGTCTCGACCGACCGCGCGCTGCGGCGGCAGGGCCGCGTCGAACGCTTCGCCTATCCCGGCAATGATCTGTTCGGCAAGACGGTGGGGATTGTCGGCCTGGGCCATATCGGGCGCCGGGTGGCCGGGATTTGCCGGAACGGGTTTGGCATGACCGTGCTTGCCTGTGATCCCTATCTGCCCGGCGACGAGATCGCGGCGCGCGGTGCCACCGAAACCACCTTCGACACCCTGCTGGCCCGCAGCGATTTTGTCTCGGTCAACTGTCCGCGCACCGCCGAGACGCTGGGCATGTTCGGCGTCGAGGCTTTTGCCGCGATGAAACCTTCGGCCTATTTCATCAACACCGCGCGCGGTGGCATCCATGACGAAACCGCGCTGGCCGCGGCGCTGCGCGCCGGCAGCATCGCCGGCGCCGGCCTGGACGTTTTTCTTGAAGAGCCGCCGGCGCAGGATCACCCGTTGCTGGCCTTCGACAACGTGGTCGCCAATCCGCATATTGCCGGGCTGACCCACGAGTCCCTCTACACCATGAGTGCCGAGGCCGCCGCGCAGTGGATCACGCTGTTCCGGGGCGAGGTGCCGCCCCGTCTGATCAACCCGGCCGCCTGGCCTAAATTCTGCGACCGTTTCGAGGCCGCTTTCGGCAGCCGCCCGGCCGCTCTGACCAACTGAAGGAAACCCGATGCCCTCCAAAGTTCTCTGCCTCAACGGCCCCAACCTCAACATGCTGGGGGTTCGTGAACCCGAACTCTACGGGCGCACCACGCTGGCGCAGGTCAAGGCCGCGGTGGAAGAGCGTGCCGCCAGCCACGAGATCGAGATCGATTTTCGTCAGTCCAATTCCGAGGCCGAGCTGGTGACCTGGATCCAGGAGGCCTATCAAAAGGTTGATGGCGTCATCATCAACCCGGCGGCCTATACCCATACCTCGATCGCCATTGCCGACGCGCTGCGGATCCTCGACTGCCCGATCATCGAGCTGCATTTCAACAATTCCTACCGCTATGCCGACCGGGCCTTCCGCCATCTGTCGCATGTCCGCCCGGTGGCGACGGGGGTGATCTTTGGCTTTGGCGCAAGTGGCTATCTTGCGGCCATCGAGGCGATGCAGCTGCTGCTGAAGCCGCCGTTCGAGTGACCGGGCGCGGGCCGAAGGGGAGGGGGCGCATTGGCTGAGCGGCAGAAACTGGCGATTATCGGCGCCGGCCTGATGGGGCGCCATCACCTGGCGGTTGCGCTGGCCAATCCCGAGATCGAGGTGGTCGGTGTGGCCGACCCGGTCGCCGCCTCGCGCGCGAAGGTGGCAAGTTTGGGCGTGCCCACCTTCGCCGACCATCGCGAATTGCTTGACCGCACCGCGCCCGATGGTGCGCTGGTTGCCACCCCCAATGCGTTTCACGCCCCGATTGCCATCGACTGCATCCAGCGGGGGATTCCGACCCTGGTGGAAAAGCCGCTGGCCGATACGCTTCCCGCCGCGCGTGCCGTGCTGGCGGCACAGCAACAGCAGGATGTGCCGGTGCTGGTCGGCCATCACCGGCGGCACAATCCGCTGTTGCAGGCCGCCCGCGCCCATATTGCCGAGGGCGGGCTGGGCCGCATCTGCGCCGTTTCGGCCACCTGGCTGCGGCGCAAGCCGGATGAATATTTCAACGATGCCTGGAAGCGCGACCATGCCAGCGGCGGCGGCGTCATCCTGATCAACGCGGTGCATGATTTCGACACGCTGCGGATGCTGTGCGGCGATATCGAGGCGATCTGCGCCACCACTTCGAACGCGGTCCGCGGCTATGATGTCGAGGATACCGCCGCCATCGTCGCCCGGTTCAAATCGGGCACGCTGGCCACGCTGACCGTGTCGGACACCGTCGTCGCCCCGTGGTGCTGGGAGATGACCGCGCGGGAAGATCCGCGTTTTGCCACCGTGCCGGAAAACAGCTATCTGCTGTGCGGCACCCAAGCCTCGCTGGCGATCCCGACACTGGAGCGGTGGAGCAACCTGCCCAATGGCGGCCGCGACGCCAGCTTTACCCGCCAGCGCCTGTATTATGTCGCGGCGGATTCCATGACGCTGCAGATGGCCCATTTCCTCCGGGTGATGCGGGGTGAGGAGCCGCCGGCGATCACCGCCGAGGACGGGCTGAGAACCGCCGCCGCGACGCTTGCGGTGTCTGAATCGGTCAAAACGGGCGGCTGGGTCGATGTCGATGCGCTGGCCGCGCTCTGAAACCGGCGGATTAAGCCAGGATCTCTCTGGCAGGAAGAACGATCCGGTTTTGGACAGCATCGCCCGATCCGGGTCTACTCGTTCCTGTCGAATTAAAGGGGGCCAAGAATGTCCGAAGCCATAGCCGCGCAGCTGCCTGCAACCGAATCCGTGCTGCCCAAGCAACGCGGGCTCTATTTCGCCGGGGAATGGCACGAGGCGACCGGGGCGCGCAGCTTTGAGACCTTCAGCCCGGGCAGCGGCAAGTCCCTGGGCCAGGTGGCCGAGGCCGGCGAGGCGGATGTTGCGGCGGCCATCGGCGCGGCGCATGCGGCCTTTCCGGAATGGAGCGCGGTGCCGCCGCTGGAGCGCGCCCGCATCCTGCGCGAGCTGGCCCGCATCGTGCGCGAAAATGCCCATGAACTTGCCCTGCTTGACGCTGTCGATTGCGGCAACCCGGTGCGCGCCATGGTCGGGGACGCCAATATCGCCTCGGCGCAGATCGAGCTGTTTGCCGGGCTGGTCACCGAGATGAAAGGCGCCTCGATCCCGATGGGACCCGGCCGGCTGAACGTGTCGGTGCGCGAACCGCTGGGGGTGGTCGCCCGGATCTCGCCCTTCAACCACCCTTTCATGTTCGCCGCCGCCAAGATCGCGGCGCCGCTGGCCGCCGGCAACACGGTGCTGATCAAGCCGCCGGAACAGGCCCCGCTTTCCGCCCTGCGCCTGGCTGAACTGGCCGGCGATCTTTTTCCACCGGGCGTGTTCAACGTGGTCACCGGCAGTTCGCGCGAGGTGGGCGCCTGGATCGTCGCCGATCCGCGCGTGGCCAAGGTGGGCCTGATCGGCAGCGTCGCGGCGGGGCAGGCGGTGATGCGCAACTCGGCCGATGCGCTGCGCCCGGTGCTGTTGGAACTGGGCGGCAAGAATGCCCTGATCGCCTATCCCGACGCCGATCCCGATGCGGTGGCGCAGGCCATGGTCGCGGGCATGAATTTCGCCTGGTGCGGCCAGTCCTGCGGGTCGACCAGCCGGGTGTTCCTGCATGGTGACATTCACGACGCGGTTCTGGCCCGGGTGGCCAAGCATATCCAGGCCTTCACCCCCGGTCTGCCCGAGTCGTGGGACACCACGATGGGCGCCCTGGCCAGCAAGGCGCAATACGACCGCACCCTGCACTATATCGAAACCGGCCGCGCCGAAGGCGCCACCGTCTTTGCCGGGGGAAAACCCCCCGACACCCCCGCCCTTGCCGAGGGCTATTTTGTCGAGCCGACGATCTTTACCGACGTCACCTCGGACATGACCATCGCGCGCGACGAGATCTTCGGCCCGGTCTGTTCCGTTCTGCGCTGGCAGGACGAGGCGACGATGCTGGCCGAGGTGAACGCGCTGGACGTCGGCCTGACCTGTTCGATCTGGACCCGCGATTTCGACGCGGCCCTGCGAACCGCCACCGCGGTCGAGGTTGGCTATGTCTGGGTCAACGAGGTCAGCAAGCATTTCGTGGGCGCGCCCTTTGGCGGCAAAAAGCAATCCGGCATCGGCCGCGAGGAATGTATCGAAGAGATGCTGTCTTTTACCGACCTCAAGAACATCCACATGAAATTCGCCGGTTGAGCCATGACCTCCTCCAGCAGCCGCGATGACGATCAGCAGGACGCCCGGCCCGAGATCGCCGGGATCGCCGCCAACCGGCGCGGTTCGGTCTTCGGGTTTTCGATCGAGCCGGCGCGATTCGAGGTGGAACGCCCGGTTCGGGTGACGCCGCCAAAAGCGCTGTTCGGGAGCGACCTGATCGCCGAAACCCTGCGCGAGCTTGATATCCCCTTCGTCGCCATGACGTCCGGGCCGGTGCTGGGCGAGCTGAACGACAGTCTGGTGAACTACCTGGGCAACACGCGGCCCCAGCTGCTGTCTTGTCTCGATGACGAGATCGCGCTGGCGATGGCCCATGGCTATGCCAAGGTGACCGGTCGGCCGATGGCGGTGGCGCTGTCGCAGGGCGCGCCCCTCGCGCCCGGCTCGACCCTATGCGCGGCAAAGCGCGATGCGGTGCCGCTTGTGGTGCTGGAAACCGCCGATGCGCCACACGAACCCGCCTCGCCCATATTGCTGGCGGATTTTGCGCCGTCCTGTCCCGGCGAAGCCCGCTATGCCATCCTGCAGGCCAACCGCATGGCCCAGGCCCAGCCGCAGGGGCCGGTGCGTGTGACCCTGAGCCGCGCGGTGCAGAGTGCCTCGGTCGCGCCGCTGGACACCCGCCGCAACCCGCAGCGCTATCGCGCCCGCGTCAGCAACGGGGCCGGGCGCGCGGATGTGGCCGAACTGGCCGCCATGCTTCTCGAGGCCGAACGCCCGCTGATCCTGGCCGGACTGGTCTCGCGGTCGCCCGCGGGCTGGGACGAACGTGTCAGGCTTGCGGAACTGCTGGGGGCGCAGGTTCACGCCGCCGCGGGCAACCCGGCAGCCTTCCCCACCGACCACCCCCTGTTTCTGCCCGAGATCAGCCCCAGCGACCTGTCGCAATCCGATGTCCTGCTCAGCCTTGACTGGCCCGATCTGGCCGGGTTCACGCGCGGCAGCTATCGCGAACGCAATCCGCACGCCACGATCATCGAAGTGTCGCCCGACGTGGCGCGCAAGCTGGCACGCGGCGGTGAATGTGACACCCCGACACCCAGCGACATGTTGATCGAGGCGGATGTGGACCAGGTGATCGGCGCCCTGGTTGAAGAGATGGGCGATATCTCGTCGCCCCATCAAACCGTGAAACATGCCGCGGTTGCACCGGAACCGCCGGGCGACAGGACCGACGGGCCGTTGTCGCGCGCCGATGTCACGCGCGCCCTGTCGCGGGTCGCGGCGAGCCGGGCGCTTTGTATTGCCTCGGTGCCCCGGGGCTGGCCGATAGGCGGTTTTGCTGTCCAGGGGCCGCTCGACTATCTCGGGGCGGGCAACAGCGCGCCGGCGCAGGCCATCGGCTCGGCGCTGGCGCTGGTCGGCAGCGACCGCATGACCGCGGCCGTGGTCGGGGCGGCCGGGTTCATCGCCGGTGCGGCCGCGCTCTGGACCGCCGCGCATTATCGCATTCCGCTGATGCTGCTGGTGATCAGCGAGCCCGCCGGAGACGGGTCTTCCGACGGTCAGGCCCCGATTGCCCAGGCGCGCGGCCGCACTGCCGAAAACGCCTGGATCGGGCATCGGATCAGCCAGCCAGAGGTTGATATCTGTGCGCTGGCAGAGTCCCTGGGCGCACTGGGCCTTGATGCAGGGTCAGACTATACTCAGCTGGGGGCCGCCCTGGCGAAAGCCGTGCATCATGTCGAGAAGGGTGGCGTGGCGGTTGTCGATGTTCGATTATCGTGAGCAAATGACAGGATGATCTGTTCGGGGCGCGCGCGGACCTGTCGACAGCTGCCGCAGCAGCGATAACCGCGCCTCGAACCGGCAACACGGGCCAATGGCAACGGGAGGATGCCCCCATAAATATCAGACAGCTGCGATACTTCTCGAAAACCGTCGAGGTCGGGAACATCACCCGTGCGGCCGAGCAGCTTAACGTCGCGCAGCCGGCGCTGGGGCTTCAGATCCGCCAGCTTGAAAACGAACTGGGCGTGCCGCTGCTTGTGCGCCATTCGCGCGGGGTGACGCCGACCCGTTCGGGTCAGGTTTTGTACGAGCGCGCCTGCGAGATCCTGCGCATTGTCGAGAACACCAAGAACGAGATCATGGGCTTTGCCGGCAGCGAGCGGGAAAGCCTGATCCTGGGCATCACCCCCGGCCTGACCAATGTGATGGGCCGCAAGATCTTTGTCGATGCCCGCGAAGCCCTGCCCGATGTCCATCTCAGCATGGTGGAAGAGATGAGCTATGTGCTGATCGAGGCGCTGGAGCGGGATGAGATCGACCTTGCGATTGCCTATGAGGTCGCCGATCGCCCGGCGCTGCTGCGCGCGCCGCTGTTGGTGGAGGAACTGGTTTTCGTGGCGGCGCCCAAAACCGCAGAAGGGCTGGGCGACACCATCGAGATGGCCGATGTGCTGGAACGCGAGCTGGTTCTTGCCGGTGAACGTGACCCGGTGCGCCAATTGGTGGTGGGCGCGGCGGAACGGCTGGCGCTGCCGCTGAAGGTCGGCTTCGAGGCGACCTCGGTCTCGATGATGAAAAGCCTGGTGATGCGGGGGGACGCCGCCAGCGTCATGCCACGCGGCAGCGTCGGGGCCGAGATCGACACCGGCCGGCTGGTCGGCCTGCGCATCGTCAACCCGGTGGTCTCGCGAACGCTCTATCTGGTGCGCTCCTCGCGGCGCGCACCGTTCCAGGCCGAGGCGGAAATATCCGATTTCCTGTTCGCGATGGTCGACAGCTTTGCCGAGCGTATGGGCAACCTGGTGCACAAGCTCTGACCGGCGCGCCGGTTAGGGGTTGAACGCCGCCAGGGCCTGGGCACCGCGTTTCACACGCTCCTTCACCGGCAGGTGGGCGTTTTCCTGCACCGGTATCTCCAGCGACAGCGGCGTGTCATCCGGCAGAATCCGGATCATCTCGGCCAGCGGGATGGCACCCTGTCCCGGCATCAGCCGGTGCGCGCGCGCCTCGTCGACCAGCTTGTCGGGGGCCGGGGCCTGGGCCACCGCATCGCAGAGTTGCAGGTGTGACACCAGCGCCGGATCCAGTGCCTGCAGCTGTTCCATCGTCAGGCCCGAGCGGAAACAGTGCAGCGCATCGAGGATGATCCGCGCGTTCGGGGCGCCCGAGTCCACCACGATCCTGCGGGCATCCTCCAGCGTTGCGATGGAGCGGAACATCATGAATTCGATCCCGATCATCAACCCGAATTCCGCCGCGATCTCGCAGATCGTCGCCAGCCGGTGCGGCTCTTCCCCCTCCCGCATATGCCCCGGGCCAATCGCGGGTTCGAAGCCGAGGCAGGACATCCGCGTCGCGCCAAGCTCGTAAGCGGTTTCGAAAATCATGCGCAGCGTCTCGCGGTCGGGCTCGTGACCCAAGACCAGCGACTCGGTGTCGAAGATGATCAGCCCGGCGTCATCGGCCGTGCGCCGGATCTGATGGACCAGCTTGTGATTGCCGACGATTTCGACCTTGAGCGTTTTTAGCGCGCCCGAGCGCAGGGGCAGGCCGATCCCGCGAAAACCCGACTCGGCGGCCGCCTCCAGCATCGCCAGCGGCCCTTCGTCGTTCAGCCCAAGCTGGGCCAGTGTCACCTGATCGCATTTCATGTCTTGTCCTCCTGTGGATCGGGGTGCCCGGCAAGATCGCGCGCGGCGATATAGGCAAATGTCAGAGCAGGCCCCAGGGTGATGCCGGCGGCGGGGTAGGTGCCGCCCATGATCGAGTTCATGTCGTTGCCCACGGCATAAAGCCCGGCGATCACCGTGCCAGTTGCGGTCAGAACCCGCGCGCGATGGTCGGTGGCCAGACCCTGCGCGGTGCCCAGATCGCCGCTGTAGAGCCCGACGGCGTAGAATGGCCCGTGTTTCAGCGGGGCGAGGCAGGGGTTGGGGCCGATCGCGGAATCGCCCAGCGAGATGTTATGCGGCGTCTCGCCCTTGGCGAAATCCGCGTCGCGCCCGGCGCGGGCAAAGCCGTTGTGGCGTTCGACCGTTGTTTCCAGCCTGTCGGGGGGCACCCCCAGGCGAGCCGCCAGGGCGGCGATGCTATCCGCCGCGATCAGATAGCCATCCCGGATCAGCCGGCGATTGCCGAGATGCGCCGGGGCGGGGCGTGCCAGCCCCAGCCCATAGCGGCGCAGGGCAAGCGAGTCGCAGATCAGCCAGGCCACCGGCTGTCCATGTCCGGGTGCCGGCAGCGCCTGAAGCGCCTCTCCGAAACGATGGTAGGAATCGGCCTCGTTGGTAAAGCGCTGCCCGGTCCGGTCCACGGCGATGATCCCGGGTTTGGCACGGTCGAGGGTGAGATGGGCAAATTGTGCCACCTCGCCCGAACCGTTGCGGTAAAGCGAGACCGGCGCGCAGAAATGCGGGTTACGCCCCGCCTGTGCCATCTGCGCCCCGGCGGACAGGGCCATGTGCTGGCCTTCGCCCTGCGCAGAACCCGCGGCCATGCTGAAATGATCGGCCTCCGGACCGCCGCGTGCGGTGCGGCTGCGCGCTGCATCGGCGGCAAAGCCACCGGTTGCCAGAACCACGCCGCGCCGGGCATGGAGAACGCGTGCCGCGCCATCGGCCCCCTGATAGCGCAGGCCGGTCACCCGCCCATCGGTTTTGATCAGGTCGCGCACCGGTGCGTTCAGCATCAGCGGCACCTGCGCGTCAAACAGCGATTGGGCCAGCCGCGCCACCAGCGCGCTGCCCACCACCAGCCGCGTGCCGCGCGGGCCCCGCAGACGGTCCAGCGCATAACGCCCGATCAGCGCAAGGCTGCGCCAGGTGGCCGCGCGCGAGCGGCCGAAATTGAGCAGGGTGCTGACATCGGCGCGGTTGACCATCATGCCGCCGAACACCAGATGCGTCGGCAGCGGCGGTCGCAGCGCTGCGAAGTGCCGGCCCAGCCGCCGACCGTCATATTCCACCACGTCCAGAACCCGGCCGTGCCGGCTCGCCCCCTTGTTCTCGCCATGGTAATCGGGCGCGACCTGGCGCAGCCGATAGCGCAGTTGGCTGTGGTGTTCGAGAAACTCCAGCGCCTCGCCCGCGGTATCGACGAAGGCCTCCAGCAGCGTCTGATCCGCGCCTTCGCCGATCGTTTCCTGCAAATAGGTCAGTACCGCCTGCCGAGTGTCGTCACAGCCCGCGTCGCGCGCGGCCTTGCTCAACGGAATAAAGATCGCCGCGCCCGACAGCGCGGTGGTGCCACCGAACTGCGGCTCTTTCTCGATCACCACCACATCGAGCCCCATCGCCCTGGCGGCACAGGCCGTGGCAAGGCCGGCCGCGCCAGAGCCGACGACGATCACATCGGTTTCGGTTGGTTCAGTCACCTGCGCCCCATGCATTGGTGGCTTTCCGGTCTGTCCGCAGGCAGAAAACGTTGCGGACAGACCGGTGGGATCAACGACGCGCGGCCGTCCGCCCGGCGGGAGCAATGGCGGCGGCGCGGCAATCTTCGATCAGCTTTTGCACCGCGAAGTTGTCCTCGACCGTGACCCAAAGCGGGGTGCGGTTTTCGATGGCGTCCACGAAATGCTCGAACTCGCGGACGAACTGGTTAACGCCGACCATCTTTTCGGGCGCGCCGTGGATATCGTCCAGCACCACGTCCTCGCCGTTGAGCCGATAGCCCTCTTGCATCAGGACGATATTGCCGGTGTCGGATTCCGCCTCGATCCGCAGGCGCCCGGCATCGGTGACCATCAGCCCGTCGTTCGAGATCGGCGGATGCGGTGACCACGAGCTCAGCACGCTGGCGGTCACGCCGCTGGGCGACACCAGCGCGGTATAGAACAGGTCCTCGGTCGGGGCTTCGTGATGGGCGTTGTCGAGCTGTGCCATCCGCGGTGTCAGCCGCTCGCCGATGAACCAGGTCGCCAGGTCAAGCTGGTGGATCGCGTTCACCAGCAGCGCACCGCCGATCACCGGCTCGCTGCGCCAGCCGGCCATCGACGGCTTGCGCACATTGGTCGAGATATGCAGCCGGCGCAGCGGCCCCAGTTTCTTGAGCCCTTCGACAAAGCCGCGGATATGCGGGTTGGTGCGCAGCAGATAGCCGGGCATGATGGTGACATCGACGGTCTTGGCGAAGTCGACAAGCTCCTGCGCCTCCTTGCTGTCGGGGGCCATCGGCTTTTCGCACAGCACGTGGATACCGGCCTTGGCAAGCTTCCGAGTGGCCGCCGGATGCAGGCTGGGGGGCAGCGCCAGCGTTGCCGCCTCGATGCTCGACAGGTCCAGCTCGTCTAGGCTGGGCACCGCCACGGCGCCGATCTCGGCCGCCTGCGCCGCACATCCCTCTCCCGGATCGACCACGGCCACGATTTCGTGGCCCAGCTGCGTCAAAGCTTCCACGTGGCGGATGCCGGCCCAACCCAGAGACCCGATAACGGCAAACTTCATTCTCACCTCTCCCATACCTTCTGTGCTTTTGCGTTGCGCTCACCGGCGGTGAAGGCGCCACGTCAAAAACTTTCAATGTCTGTGTCCAAGAAGCAGGTAGCAGGCGCTTGCCGAAGGAGTCCAAGAAGAGTTCTGTCTCGTTTCCATTCAAGAATTATTTGGGGATGGTGCGCGGGCCGGCTGATCCGGGCGATCTGCCGGCATGACCGCGACGCGGGTGTCAGGCGCTCAGGCCAGGTATTCGACCAGGGCCAGAAGCGCCGCGCCCGCAATCGCCCCGCCCAGCGCGGCCAGGGCCAGCCAGCTGCGGCGCGGGCGCTGC
>NZ_PGTB01000230.1 GCF_002786325.1 Pseudooceanicola lipolyticus
CGCACCTCGGGCAGCACGGCAACCCGGCTGGCGGCTTCCGCCACGACCGAGGTGCGCAGGTTGCCGGCCTCCAGGTCAGCGGCTTGCAGCGCCTCCGCCGCCTCCAGCGGCTGCATCCCCTCCAGCACCTTGGCGCCAACCGCGCGATAGAGCAGCCCGGTGTCCAGATGGGCCAGGCCGAACCGGTTGGCCACGGCGCGCGAAATCGTGCCCTTGCCCGCCGCGGCGGGGCCGTCGATGGCGACGGTAAAGCTCATGCGCTACCCCGGCTGATATTGGCCCCCAGCGTGCCCATCAGCGATTCGAAAATCGGGAACGAGGTGGCGATGGGGCTGCCGTCATCCACCGTGACCGGCGCCTGCGCCGCCATGCCCAGCACCAGGAAGGACATCGCGATGCGGTGGTCCAGGTGGCTTTTGCAGGTGGCGCCGCCCGGCACCGCGCCGGGGCCGGAGGCGGTGACCGACCACCAGTCTTCGCCCTCGTCCACCACCACGCCGCAGGCCCGCAAGCCGGTGGCCATGGCGTCGATCCGGTCGCTTTCCTTCACCCGCAGCTCTTTCACCCCGCGCATCATGGTGGTGCCGCGCGCATGGGCGGCGACCACCGACAGCACCGGGTATTCGTCGATCATGCTGGCGGCGCGGGCCGGCGGCACTTCGATCCCGCTCATGTCGGGGGAATAGCGGGCGCGCAGGTCGGCCACCGGTTCGCCGCCTTCCTCGCGAGGGTTCTCATAGGTCAGGTCGGCGCCCATCTCGCGCAGGGTGGTGAACAGGCCGGCGCGGGTGGGGTTCAGCCCGATGCCCGGCACCAGGACATCCGAGCCCGGCACGATCAGCGCGGCGCAAACCGGAAAGGCGGCGCTGGACGGGTCGCGCGGCACGGCGATGACCTGCGGCGCCAGTTCGGGCTGGCCGGTCAGGGTGATGACCCGGCCCTCGTCGGTGTCTTCGACGGTCAGTTCGGCGCCGAACCCGGTCAGCATCCGTTCGGTATGGTCGCGGGTGGCTTCCTTTTCGATCACCACGGTCTGGCCCGGTGCGTTCAGCCCGGCCAGCAGCACCGCGGATTTCACCTGAGCCGAGGGCACCGGCACCGTATAGCGCACCGGCAGCGGATCGGCGGCGCCGACGATGGTCATCGGCAGCCGGCCGCCGGACCGGCCGACCGCCTGCGCCCCGAACAGCGCCAGCGGGTCGGTGACCCGCGCCATCGGGCGCTTGTTCAGGCTGGCATCGCCGGTGAAGGTGGCGGTGATCGGCGAGGTCGCCATCGCCCCCATGATCAGCCGCACGCCGGTGCCGGAATTGCCACAATCGATCACTTTGCCGGGCTCGGCAAACCCGCCGACACCGACGCCATGCACCGACCAGGCGCCGCCGCCATGGTCGATCACCTCGGCGCCGAAGGCACGCATCGCCTTGGCGGTGTCCAGCACGTCCTCGCCTTCCAGCAGGCCGGTGATTCGGGTTTCGCCCACCGACAGCGCGCCGAGGATCAGCGCCCGGTGCGAGATCGACTTGTCGCCCGGCACCTGCGCCTTGCCCACCAGCGGACCGCAGGGGGACGAGGTCATCGGGAGGGGCGTGCCGTGGCCGGACATGGGCAGGTTCCTTGCTTGTTTGCGGCCTGATAGCGCAGCGCATTTGCCCTGTCCACGCTTGCGCGGCGCGGCTCAGCCCTGGCGGGTGAAGGTCAGATAATGCGGCGTGCGCCCCTCGCGCAGTGCCTTCTGTTCATACCGGGTGGACAGCCAGTCGCCCCAGGGCCTGCGCCAGTCGGCGGGGCGCTGCGCCTGCCAGGCGAACCCGGCCTTGGGCACCTCTTCCAGTGTCTGGCGGACGTAATCGGGAATATCCGTCGCCACCCGCAGCACCGCGCCCGGTTGCATCACACGGGCCAGCGGTTGCAGGTGTTCGGGCGTCACGAAGCGGCGGCGGTGGTGGCGTTTTTTCGGCCAAGGATCGGGATAGAGCAGGAAGGCGCGCGCGATCGAATTGTCCGGCAGCACGTCGAACAGGTCGCGGGCGTCGCCGGGATGCACGGCGAGGTTGTCCACCCCCGCGCGCCGGATCTTGCCCAACAACATGGCGACGCCGTTGATATAGGGCTCGGCCCCGATGATCCCGACATCGGGGTTCTGCGCCGCCTGATGCACCAGATGCTCGCCACCGCCGAAACCGATCTCCAGCCAGATTGGCCGGTCGCCGAAACGCGCCTGCAGGTCCAGCGGGGTACGTTCGGGGTTTTCCTCCCAGCCGACCGCGCCCGGCGACAGCTGGACCAGATCCTGATCCAGATAGGTCTTCTGGCTTTTCTTCAGGGCCTTGCCCTTGAGGCGGCCGTAAAAGTTGCGATGCGGGCGGTCGGGGCTGGTCATGGTGCGGGATACTTTAAACGGACGCAGACCCGGAGGCGATCCGGGTCTGCTGAAGTTGGTGAGGTCCCGGACCGGGTCCGGGACGCGGGTTTGACGGATCAGACGGCTTTTTTCAGCGCATCCACCAGGTCGGTCTTTTCCCAGGAGAATCCGCCATCGGCATCCGGTTCGCGCCCGAAATGGCCATAGGCCGCGGTGCGCTGGTAGATCGGCTTGTTCAGCTGCAGGTGCTGGCGGATGCCGCGGGGCGACAGATCCATCACCTGGCCGATGGCCTTCTCGATGTCCTCGGGTGCGACCTCGCCGGTGCCGTGGGTGTCGGCATAGATCGACAGCGGCTGCGACACGCCGATGGCATAGCTGAGCTGGATGGTGCATTTCTCGGCCATGCCGGCGGCGACCACGTTCTTGGCCAGATAGCGCGCGGCATAGGCGGCCGAGCGGTCCACCTTGGTGGGATCCTTGCCCGAGAAAGCCCCGCCGCCATGCGGCGCGGCGCCGCCATAGGTGTCGACGATGATCTTGCGCCCGGTCAGGCCGGCATCGCCATCGGGGCCGCCGATCACGAACTTGCCGGTGGGATTGACGTGCCAGATGGTCTGGTTGGTCAGCCAGCCATCGGGCAGGGTTTCGACGATATAGGGCTCGACGATGGCGCGGATGTCGTCCGAGGTGAGATCTTCGTCCAGATGCTGGGTCGACAGCACCAGCGAATGCACGCCAACCGGCTTGCCATCTTCGTAGATCACCGAAAGCTGGCTTTTGGCATCGGGGCCCAGGGCCGGTTCCTGCCCGTTCTTGCGCACCTCGGCCAGACGGCGCAGGATGGCATGCGAGAACTGGATCGGCGCCGGCATCAGCGCGTCGGTTTCATTGGTGGCGAAACCGAACATGATGCCCTGGTCGCCAGCGCCCTCGTCCTTGTTATCCGCCGCGTTCACGCCCTGCGCGATATGCGCGGATTGTTCGTGCAGCAGATTGGTGACTTCGCAAGTGGCATGGTGGAACTTGTCCTGCTCGTATCCGATATCCTTGATACAGGCGCGGGCAATATCCTCGATACGCTCCATGTAGTCGTGCAGTTTGTCCTGATCGCTCAGGCCCACCTCGCCGCCGATCACCACGCGATTGGTGGTGGCGAAGGTCTCGGCCGCAACGCGGGCCTCGGCCTCTTCGGAGAGGAGGGCGTCGAGCACGGCGTCGGAAATGCGATCGCAGACCTTATCCGGGTGGCCCTCGGAAACGGATTCCGAGGTGAAAATATAGTTCCTACGTGCCATGAAGATGCTCCATTAAAGTTAGCCCACCACGCCAGGAAGCCGTTGTGATGAGATCGGTTCCGGTTACGCGCGCCGCACAGCCGGGTCAATCGCTGATTTCACGATTCCGTGCGGCAGAGTAGCGCCACAGCCCGAAAACCAAGGCGAGCGTCAGCAGAAAGACCGGAAAATCACCGGTTTTGGCATAAAAAGTGGGGGGCAGGGCGGCAGGCAGCGGCGCATCGGCATATCCGGCCTCGCCCAGCGGCAGCTCCGCGATTATCCGCCCATGCGGATCAATCATCGCCGAAATGCCGGTATTGGCCACGCGGATCATCGGCAGCCCCTGTTCGACGGCGCGCATCCGGGCCTGCGCCAGGTGCTGATAGGGCCCCGACCAGGTGCCGAACCAGGCGTCATTGGTGATCTGCAACAGGAAGCTGCCGCGCCCGGGCGCACCGGCGACATCCTGGGCAAATACCGCCTCGTAGCAGATCAGCGGCACGGCAGTCCCCAGCGCGCCGAACGGCATCAGTTGCGGGCCCGGCCCGGCCGTCATGCCGCCGGGCACCGCATTGGCGATGGCACTCAGGCCGATCCGCGAGAAAAGGTTGGCATAGGGGATGTATTCGCCGAAGGGCACCAGGTGGTGTTTGTCATAGATGCCGGCAACGGCGCCGGTGCCGTCGAGGCGGACCAGCGAATTGTAATAGCCCTCGGTGCCGGGGCGCAGCAGGCCCAGCACCACCTCGGCCCCGGCCGCCGCGTCGGCGATGATCTGCAGCGGATCGCCGGTGATGTTCAGCCGGTTGGGCAGCGCCGCCTCGGGCCAGACCACCAGGTCGGGCCGGGGCGCGGCGGCGGTATAGTCCACCTGGCGCTGGAAGAAGACCGGCATATAGGCCGGATCCCATTTCTGCTGCTGCGGCGCGTTGGGCTGCACCAGGCGCACGGTCTGGCCGGTCATCGCCACCTCGCCCTGCGGCGGCGGCAGGGTGGCGGCGGCCAGCAGCAGC
>NZ_PGTB01000231.1 GCF_002786325.1 Pseudooceanicola lipolyticus
AACAGCGCCTGCAGCGCCGCCGCATCCCCGGCAATCTGCGGCACATCCTCGATCGCCACCGGACCACCGGCCAGCGCCGGCAGATCGGCCCCGGCCAGGTCGCGCGCGGGCAGGATCGGCGCGCCGGTTGCGGCCGACCAGACATGCGCCAAGTGGGTCTTGCCCGATCCGGCCGGACCGCTCAGCACCAGCCGGTTGCCGGGCCAGTCCGCTTCGATCATCGCAACTGCCATACCGTTGGCGGGCGAGACATAGAAATCGGCGCGCCCCAGCGCCGCCTTTGCCGGAAGATCAAAGCTGAGCTGCCGGGCCATGTCAGGACGCGTCCCGGTCCTCGGTGCCCTTGTAGAGGCGGCTGTCCAGGTACTGGTTGACCGCGAAACGGGCCAGCACGCCGATGGCCGCGGCCACCGGCACCGCCACCAGCATGCCGACAAAGCCGAACAGCGCGCCGAACACCGCCAGCGCCAGCAGCAGCCAGACTGGGTGCAATCCTACCGAATTGCCGACCAGCTGCGGCGTCAGGACATTGCCCTCGACCACCTGGCCCAGGGCGAAAATGCCGGCAACCAGGCCGATGGACACCCAGTCGCCCCAGAATTGGAACAGCGCCAGGCCGATGGCCAGCGCGCCGCCGGTCAGGGCGCCCAGATAGGGGATAAAGGTGACCAACCCGGCCACCAGCCCCACCACCAGGCCGAAATTCAGCCCCACCAGCATCAGCGCGATGGCGTAATAGGTGCCCAGGATCAGGCAGACCGTGCCCATGCCGCGCACGAAGGAGGCCAGCGTCGCATCGATGTCACCGGCCAGGCGCCGGATCACCGGTGCGTGGTCGCGCGGCAACAGCGCGTCGATGCGGGCGATCATCCGGTCCCAGTCCAGCAGCAGATAGACCGCCACAACCGGTACGATCACCAGCAGCACCACGATATTGATCACCGACAGCGCCGAACCCAGCACCGTCTTGACCAGTTCCGGCCCCTGATTGCGGATCGCCTCGCCGATCGAGGCCAGGGTCTGGCGGATGGTCGAATTGTCGTCGCTGATCGACGGGAAGCGTTCGGACACGAAGGCCTGGAAGCCCGACACCGCCTTGGGCAGGGTTTCGATCAGCCCGGTGGTCTGGTTGATCAGCGTCGGGATCAGCACCAGCGCCATCGCCACGAACAGCAGCAGTGTGGCGACGGTGATCAGCGCGGTTGCGGCGATCCGGCTGAGGCCCCACCGCTCCAGCCGGTCGGCAATCGGGTCGAGGCAATAGGCGATGGCGCCGCCCAGCACGAAGGGCAACAGCACATCGCCCAGAAACCACAGCACCAGGGCAAACACCGCCGTGGCGATGCCCCAATATCTGAGCTGATCCTTCACCGGCAGGGACATGGCGGCCTTTGCGTTGCGTTCCCTCTCACATTGCGTATGAAACGCCCGGTTTCAAGGGGCTGCTGCGGAGCAGCGCGGGCTTGTATCGGTTCCGGCAAAGCCATAGAGGGGGAAAGCCCAGTCATTTGCCGGAGCCGTCGATGCGCCTGAGCCGTTATTTTCTGCCCGTTCTCAAGGAAACCCCTGCCGAGGCGCAGATTGTCAGCCACCGGCTGATGCTGCGCGCCGGCATGATCAAGCAGGCCAGCGCTGGCAACTATTCCTGGCTGCCGCTGGGATATCGGGTGCTGAAGAAGGTCGAGCGCATCGTGCACGAGGAGCAGGTGCGCGCCGGGCATATCCCGCTGCTGATGCCGACGCTGCAATCGGCCGATCTGTGGCGCGAATCCGGGCGCTATGACGCCTATGGCCCCGAAATGCTGCGGATCCGCGACCGGCATGACCGCGACATGCTGTACGGTCCGACCAACGAGGAGATGATTACCGACATCTTCCGCTCTTACGTCAACAGCTATCGCGACCTGCCGCTGACGCTGTATCACATCCAATGGAAATTCCGCGACGAGGTGCGGCCGCGCTTTGGCGTGATGCGCGGGCGCGAATTCCTGATGAAGGACGGCTATAACTTCGACCTCAGCAAAGAGGCCGCTCTGCATGCCTATAACCGCCACCTGGTCAGCTATCTGCGCACCTATGAGCGGATGGGGCTGCAGGCAATCCCGATGCGCGCCGATTCGGGGCCGATCGGCGGCGATGACACCCATGAATTCCTGGTGCTGGCCGAGACCGGGGAATCGGAGGTGTTCTATGACAGCGAGATCACCGATCTGAAATTCGGCGACCGCGAGATCGACTATGGGTCGGTCGAACAATGCCAGGCGGTGCTGGAGGAATTCACCTCGCGCTATGCCCGCACCGATGAAACCCATGACCCGGCGCTGTTCGACCAGATCCCCGAGGCGCGGCGCCGGGTGGCGCGCGGCATCGAGGTGGGGCAGATCTTCTATTTCGGCACCAAATATTCCGAGCCGATGGGCGCCACGGTGCAGACCGCCGAAGGCGGCAAGGTGCCGGTGCATATGGGCTCGCACGGGATCGGCGTGTCGCGGCTGGTCGGTGCGCTGATCGAGGCCAATCACGACGAGAACGGCATCATCTGGCCCGAGGGCGTGACCCCGTTTCCCTGCGGCATCGTCAACCTGCGCCAGGGCGACGGCGAGACCGATGCCGCCTGCGAGCGGCTTTATGCGGCGCTGACCAAGGCGGGGCTGGAGCCGCTTTACGACGACCGCGACGAACGCGCCGGGGCGAAATTTGCCACCATGGACCTGATCGGCCTGCCGTGGCGCCTCACCGTGGGGCCGCGCGGGTTGAAAAACGGCGTGGTGGAACTGACCTCGCGGCGCAGCGGCGCAAGCGAGGAGCTGGCGCCCGAGGACGCGGTGGCGCGGCTGCAGGAGATCTATGCGCCGCACCGGGCGCTGTCGGCCTCGGTGCCGCTGCCGGTGTGACCCGGATGCGGCACCCCTCGGGCCGGACGGGCGGGGCCAAGACTTTTCTGAAAAGTCTTGGCAAAAGTTTCCTGGAAACTTTTGCCCGCGGCCCAGGGCGGACGCATTAGCAGGACCCCGGAATGGCGAGCAATCCTCCTCCCTTTGCCGCGTTCGAATGGATGATCGCCTGGCGCTATCTGCGCGCGCGCCGCGCCGAGGGCGGTGTCAGCGTGATGACCTGGATCAGCCTGATCGGCATCACCCTGGCGGTCTTTGCGCTGATCGCCACGCTGGCGGTGCGCTCGGGCTTTCGGTCGGAATTTGTCGGCACCATCCTCGGCGCCAATGCCCATGCGACGATCCTGTCGGTGGGCGAGGTCGACCCGCTGGGCAACCTGAACCGGACCATCCCCGAGTATGGCGAGATGGCCGAGCGGCTGCGCGCGGTGCCCGGTGTCACCCATGTGGCGCCGGTGATCAGCGGCGGCATGGTGCTGGTCTCGTCGCAGACCCAGAACTGGGGGGTGGAGGTGATTGGCATCGCCCAGCCGGACCTGGCCGACATGCCGGGCATTGCCGCGGCCGAGCAATCGGCCGGCGATCTGTCGCGCCTGGGCGAGGGCATCGCCATCGGCTCGGGCGTGGCGCGGCGCATCGGCGTCCGGGTTGGCGACCGGCTGCGTATCACCTCGCCCAACGGGGTGCAGACACCGATGGGGCGGAGCCCGCGAGTCAACGCCTATGAGGTGGTCTATATCTTCACAGCCGGCCGCTATGACATCGATTCCACCCGTGCCTACCTGTCCTTCGACGAGGCGCAAAGCTTCTTCAATCGCGAGGGGGTAGCCGATGAAATTCAGGTGATGGTTGAAGATCCCGAGCATGTGGAAAACGTGGCGCTGCCGCTGTTGCAGGCGGCCGGCGACCGGGCGGTGATCTGGACCTGGCGCGACATTTCGGGCGGCTTCTTGCGGGCGCTGGAGGTCGAGGACAACGTGATGTTCATCATCCTGTCGATCTTGGTGCTGATCGCGGCGATGAATATCGTGTCGGGCCTGATCATGCTGGTCAAGAACAAGGGGCGCGACATCGGCATCCTGCGCACCATCGGGCTGAGCGAGGGCTCGGTCCTGCGGGTGTTTTTCATCTGCGGCTCTTTCACCGGGCTGATCGGCACCGGGATGGGGGTGATCCTGGGCTGTCTGTTTGCGATCTATATCGATCCGATCTTTTCCTTCGTGAACTTCGCCATGGGGGGCGGCGTCTGGGACCCGTCGATTCGCGGCATCTATGCGCTGCCCGCCGAGCTGCACCTGGCCGATGTGCTGAAGGCGGTGGCGCTGTCGCTGGGCCTGTCCTTTCTGGTCACCATCTTTCCGGCCCGCCGGGCGGCGCGGATGAACCCGGTGGAGGCGCTGCGCTATGAGTGAGGCGGCGCTGCAGCTGGAGGCGATCGGCAAGACCTACAATCCGGGTGAGCCGGGCGAGGTACGGGTGCTGCAGGGGGTCGACCTGACGGTGCGCCCCGGCGAGGTGGTGGCGCTGGTGGCGCCCTCGGGGGCGGGGAAATCGACGTTGCTGCATATTGCCGGGCTGCTGGACACCCCCGATGCCGGGCGGGTGCGGATCGGCGGGCGCGACATGCACGGGCAGGGCGATGCCGCGCGCACCGCGGTGCGGCGGCGCGATGTCGGCTTTGTCTACCAGTTCCACCATCTGCTGCCGGAATTCTCGGCCGCCGAAAACGTGATCCTGCCGCAGCTGGCCAATGGCACCGGGCG
>NZ_PGTB01000232.1 GCF_002786325.1 Pseudooceanicola lipolyticus
CCGCCTTGCGCCGCTCGGTGGTGCGCAGCCCCCGCACCGCCGCCATCAGGATACCGATATCGCCGGTGGCCGCGCGCAGATGCAGCCCGGCCAGCGCCGCCGCGATCCGCGCAAACACCTCGGCATCGGCCGCCGCCGGATCGGCGCGGTCGAACACCTCGTATCCGACCTGCACATATTCATTGGCGCGGTCCGGGTCATGTTCCTGCCGGCGGAACACCTCGCCGGCATAGGTATAACGCGCCGGCTCGGCGCCGCCCGCCATATGCATCTGCACCACCGGCACGGTGAAATCCGGCCGCAGCATCTGCTCGCCGCGCAGCGCGTCCGAAGTGACATAGGCGCGCGCCCGGATATCCTCGCCATAGAGATCCAGCAACAGCTCGGCCGGCTGCAGGATCGGCGTTTCCACCACCGCCGCCCCGGCGGCGACAAATTCCGCGCGCAGCTCGGCCGCGCGGGCCAGCACCTCTCCCCGTGTCGGCATCAGCTCTGGCCCCGTTCCACGATCTCGCGCACCCGCGCCACCAGCTCGGCGCGCGGCACCTCGATCTGGCTGGGGTTTTCCTTCCATTCCTCCAGCGTCGCCTGTGCGGCGATCTCGGCGCCCAGGATCAGATCCTTGATCTGCACCACGCCGCGCGCCTTTTCGTCGGCGCCCTCGATCACCGCCGCCGGGCTGTGGCGCTTGTCGGCATATTTCAACTGGTTGCCGAAATTCTTCGGATTGCCCAGGTAGACCTCGGCCCGCAGCCCGGCCTGGCGCAGCTCGGCCACCATCGCCTGGTAATCGGCCATGCGGTCGCGGTCCATCACGGTGACCACCACCGGTCCGCGCGCCTCGGCCGAGATCCGCCCCTTGGCGTGCAGCGCCGCCAACAGCCGGTCGACGCCGATCGAGATGCCGGTGGCCGGCACCGCCTGCCCGGTGAAGCGCTTGACCAGGTCGTCATAGCGCCCGCCGCCGGCAACCGAACCGAACTGCCGGGTGCGGCCCTTCTCGTCGAGGATCTCGAAGGTCAGTTCGGCCTCGAAAACCGGCCCGGTGTAATAGCCGAGGCCGCGCACCACCGAGGGATCGATGACGATGCGGTCGGGGCCATAGCCCTGCGCCTCCAGCAGGTCGGCGATGGCCTGCAGTTCCTCGATCCCGTCATGCCCTTCTTCGGTTGCACCATTCTCCAATTGAAGTTGAGTGTCCGGGCCGCCCATTAACTCCCGCAGATTTTGCAACGTTTCAGTGTTATCCCGGCCGCGGCACTCCATGAAACGGACTACGCGCGAAGCATCTTTTCTGGACAAACCCAACCCATCAATGAATGCCCCGGATTGATCTATCCGCCCTGTGGTGAGTAGTTCGACCACACCTTCGGCACCAACTTTGTCGAACTTATCGATTGTACGAAGTATGTCGTCGGGATTTACCAGTTCGAAATCGCTAACCTTAGCGTTGAGCGCTTCTTCTATATTGCGTGCGGGCAAGTTTCGTGAGGTTTCATTGTCGACCATCAGCCCATCAAGTATTCCGTTCAGCACCTTGCGGTTGTTCACCCGGATCAGGTAATCGCCGCGCGCGATGCCCACCGCCTCCAGAGTATCGGCCAGCATCGCGCAGATCTCGGCATCCGCCGCCATGCTCGACGTGCCGACGGTATCTGCATCGCATTGATAAAACTGCCGGAACCGCCCCGGACCCGGCTTCTCGTTGCGCCAGACCGGCCCCATCGTATAGCGCCGGTAGGGGGTCGGCAGGTCGTTGCGATGCTGGGCATAGACCCGCGCCAGCGGCGCCGTCATGTCATAGCGCAGCGCCAGCCAGTCGCCCTTGCCCTCGTCCTCGGCCTCCTGCCAGGCAAACACGCCCTCGTTGGGCCGATCGACATCGGGCAGGAACTTGCCCAGCGCCTCCACCGTCTCCACCGCGCTGCTTTCCAGCGCGTCGAAGCCATAGCGATGATAGACCCCGGCAATCGTCCGCAGCATCTCGGCGCGCTGGGTGACTTCTGCGCCGAAATAATCCCGGAACCCTTTCGGCGTCTCCGCCTTGGGGCGCGGCTGTTTCTTGACCTTGGCCATCTGGGGTATGTCCCGCCTATCCCGTTTGCCGCGCGGTCTAGCCCAAGCCCCCGCAAGGGGCAAGCGGCCCGCCTCGTCTTGTCTTTGGCAAATTCTCCCGCCGAAGATGCGCGTTGGCGCCGCCGAATGCCGCCTAAAGGCATGGCCCGGAACGGGCGGCAATGATATCAGGGCGCCACGGAGGCCCGCCATGCAGCATCTCGAAGAACGTATCGCCCATCTGACCCGCACGGTTGACGACCTGAACGACATCGTCACCCGCCAGCAATCCGAAATCGACCGGCTGCTGCGCCAGGTCCGCCTGCTGATGGAACGCGAGGCCCAGCGCGAGGCTGAAGGCGCCGGCGGCGTGGTCCTGGGCGACGAACGTCCGCCGCATTACTAATGCGCTGGTGGGCGCTGGCCTTTCGGCCGGGCGGCGGGTAATCAGGTCGCAAATGCGAAGCTGAGGAGACGCGGCATGAAATTGGTACGATACGGCGCGCCCGGCGCGGAAAAACCTGGCCTGATCGACGAGGGTGGCACGCTGCGCGATCTCTCCGCCCATGTCTCCGACATCACCGGCGCGATGCTCTCCGATGCCGGACTTGACCGGCTGCGCGCGCTGGACGTGGCAATGCTGCCCGAGGTCACCGGCGATCCGCGCTTCGGCCCCTGCGTGGGCGGCATCGGCAAGATGATGTGCATCGGGCTGAACTATTCCGACCATGCCGCCGAAACCGGCTCGAAGATCCCTGAGCACCCGATCCTGTTCATGAAGGCCACCTCGGCGATTGTCGGCCCCGACGACACCGTGGTGATGCCGCGCGGCTCGCAGGCCACCGACTGGGAGATCGAGCTGGGCGTGGTGATCGGCACCACCGCCAAATATGTCTCCGAGGCCGAGGCGTTGGACTATGTCGCCGGCTATTGCATCGTCAACGACGTGTCCGAGCGCGATTTCCAGAACAAGCTGACCGGGCAATGGACCAAGGGCAAAAGCTGCGACACCTTCGGCCCGACCGGCCCCTGGCTGGTGACCCGTGACGAGGTGGCGGACCCGCAGGCGCTGGACATGGCGCTGGATGTCAACGGCGAGCGACGCCAGACCGGCAATACCGCGACAATGATCTTCTCGGTGGCGCAGATCATCGCGCATCTGTCGCAGCTCTTCACCCTGCATCCCGGCGACGTGATCGCCACCGGCACCCCGCCGGGCGTCGGGCTGGGGATGAAACCTGATCCTGTCTTCCTGAAGGAGGGTGACGTGATGGAACTGACCATTTCCGGGCTGGGCCGGCAGCGCCAGACCGTGGCGGCGGATCGCTGAACCGATGAAACCTGATCTACTGTATATTCCCGGCCTCGACACCCGCCTGCGCGACATGCTCGAGCCCGAATTCACCCTTTATGATCTGCCGGGCGAGAAGGACCAAGCCGCCTTCCTGGCCGAACATGGCGCCCGCTTTACCGCGGTCGCTACCAGTGGCACGGTCGGGCTGCCCGCTGCGGTGATGGCGGCCCTGCCCAATCTCAAGATCGTCTCCTGCTATGGTGTCGGCTATGATGGCATCGACGCCGAAACCGCCGCCGCGCGCGGGATCATCGTGACCCACACGCCCGGCGTGCTGAACGACGATGTCGCCAATACCGCGATCATGCTGTGGCTGGCGACCTCGCGCAGACTGCCGATGCTGGACCGCTATGTGCGCGACGGGCGCTGGGAGCGCGAAGGCAACGCCGCGCTGACGGTCAGCCCGCAGAACCGCACGGTGGGCATTGTCGGCCTTGGCCGGATCGGCCAGGCCATCGCCGACCGTTTGCCGCCTTTCGGTGCGCGCATCCTCTACCACACGCGCAGCCCCAAGGACGTGCCCTATACCTATTACGCCAATCTCACCGAGATGGCCCGCGAGGCCGATGTGCTGATTGTCATCACCCCGGGCGGCGCCGAAACACATCACCTGATCAATGCCGAGGTGATCGAGGCGCTGGGCCCCGAGGGCATCCTGGTGAATGTCGCGCGCGGCCCGGTGGTCGATGAAACCGCGCTGATCGCGGCGTTGCAGGATGGCCGGCTGGGCGGCGCCGGGCTCGACGTGTTCGAACATGAACCGGTTGTGCCGCAGGCGCTGTGCGAACTCGACAACGTGGTGTTGCAGCCCCATATCGCCAGCGCCACGGTCGAGACCCGCCGCGCGATGGCGCAACTGGTCGGCGACAACCTGATCCACTATTTCCGCGAGGGCACGGTGCTGACGCCGGTGCCGGAATGCCAGCACCTGACCTGAGCCTCGGGCCCGGGTCCTAGCCCCGCGCCAGCAGGTCCTCGATCTCGGCCAGTTGCGGCATTGCCGCAGCGGCACCGGCGCGGGTGACTGAAATCGCTGCCGTGGCGCAGCCAAAGCGCACCGCCTCCAGCGGTGCCGCGCCCTGCGCCAGAGCCGCCGCAAAGCCGCCGTTGAAGGCATCGCCGGCACCGGTGGTCTCG
>NZ_PGTB01000233.1 GCF_002786325.1 Pseudooceanicola lipolyticus
CGCCCGCCTGCCCGGCCTGCACTGGCAGCCGACCGAGATCGACCCGGCCCGCCGCACCAGCATCGACGCCTATCTGGCCGAGGCCGGGCTGGCCAATACCGCCCCCGCGCAGGACCTGGACGCGACCCGGCCGGGCTGGGGCGCCGACCACGCGGGACAGGCGCTGATCCTACTGGTCAACCTGCTGCACCTGATCAGCGCGGCCGAGGCGCAGATCCTGATCACCGAAGCGGCAACGGCGCTGTCCCCCGAAGGGCTGTTCCTGGTCTACGGCCCGTTCATGCGGACCGGAGAACTGACCAGCGAGGGCGACAGGACGTTTCATGCCAGCCTGACGGCGCAGGATGGTGAAATCGGCTATAAGGACGATGGAGAGATCATCGCGATGATGCAGGCGGCCGGGCTGGACCTAGTCCGGGTGGTTGAAATGCCGGCCAACAACCTGGCGCTGGTGGCCCGCCGGCCCTGAGGCTCAGGCGTAGAAAGGCAGGTATTCCACCTCGGCGGCGATCGGGAACTCGGCGGCGGGATAGGCATCCGGCGCCTCGCGCAGTTCGGGGTAGCGTTCTTCCAGCGCATCGCGCATCTCGCCGCCCAGCGCGGCGATGGCGGCGGCATCGGGCAGAAAGCTTTCCACCGGCAACCCGTTGGCGGCCAGCACCTGGTGACGGTCGAAGACCAGCTGGTAGAAGGTCACGCTCTCCATCGCGCTGTCGGCATAGATGGCATCGCTGCTGCCGGCGATCTTGCGCGCCTCGGTCAGCACGCAGGTGGTGTCGGGCATGCCGGCCAGGCGGAAACCGGGGATCAACAGCCGGTGATCGGGCGCCACCAGCAGGTCGCGCTGGGGCATCATCGGGCCTACGGCGCGCGGCTTCAGCCGGATCGGCGCCAGGTCGGGGCACAGGCGCATCTGCTCGCGGGTGACGCGGCGTTTCCACACCATCTGCACCGGTTGCAGGCCGCTGCGGGTCACGATCAGGTCGCCCGGGCGCACGATCTCGATGCGCCGCATGCCGCAGGGGGTACGCAGGTTGGCGCCTTCGCAGATGCCGCCGGTGAACCGGGTCGGGACCATCTCGGGCAGTTCGATCTTTCCCTGGAAACTCACCGATGCGCTCCTGTTTTGCGAGTGTCTGGTGAGTCTACGCAGGACTGCGGCGGAAATGCGGAACTTCTATGCCGGGCTTGGGGCCGGTGCGGGTTATCCCTGCTGCGGGCAGCTGTCCTTTCGGATTGTCAGGTTTTTCGGATCATAGGGGCTGTCCTCGGTGATCTCGGCCGGCCACAGCCGGTCAAACATCTTCACCATCAACCGGGTGCCGGGCACCGCCAGATCCGGCGTCACATAGCCCATGCCGATGGACTTGCCGAAGGCCACCGAATAGCCGCCCGAGGTCAGCCGACCGACCTTGGTATCGCCGTGATACAGCGCCTCGCGCCCCCAGGGGTCGGCATCGTCGGGCCCGTCAATCAGCAGGGTGACACATCTCGCCCGCACCCCCAGCGCCTGCATCGCCGCCTTGCCGCGAAACTCTTTCGACAGGTCGACAAATCGCGGCAGATCGGCCTCCAGCGGGGTGGCGTCGCGGCCCAGTTCGGTGCCGAAGGCGCGATAGCTTTTCTCCTGCCGCAGCCAGTTCTGCGCCCGTGCGCCCACCAGCTTCAGCCCATGCGCCGCACCGGCCGCCATGATCTGGTCCCACAGGTAATTCTGCATCTCGATCGGATGGTGCAGCTCCCAGCCCAGCTCGCCGGTATAGGCGACGCGGATGGCGCGCACCGGGCACATGCCCAGCTCGATCTCGCGCATGGAAAGCCAGGGGAACCGCGCATTGGACAGCGCCGTCTCGGGCGCGGCATCCCGAACCAAGGCGTTCAGCACATCGCGCGATTTCGGCCCGGCAATGGCGAAGACGCCCCATTGCGTGGTGACGTCCTGGATCTCGATATAGCCGAACTCGCCCGCCTTGTCGGCGGCCGACTTGCGCAGGTAATCGGCGTCATAGGCCGTCCAGGCGCCGGCGGAGACCAGGTAATATTCCTCCTCGGCCAGCCGCACGATGGTATATTCGGTGCGCGTGGTGCCGGCATCGGTCAGCGCATAGGTCAGGTTGATCCGGCCCACCTTGGGCAGCTTGTTGCAGGTGAACCAGTCCAGGAAGGCAGTCGCGCCCGGCCCCTTGACCACATGTTTGGTAAAGGCGGTGGCATCGATCAGGCCGACGCCCTCGCGGATCGCCCTGGCCTCCTCCACCGCGTATTGCCACCAGCCGCCGCGGCGAAAGCTGCGCGCCGCATGATCGTCGAACCCCTCGGGCGCATAGTAGTTCGGCCGTTCCCAGCCGTTGACCTGGCCGAACTGCGCCCCCTGCGCCTTCTGCCGGTCATAGGCCGGCGCGGTGCGCAGCGGCCGCGCCGCCTCGCGCTCTTCGTCCGGGTGGTGCAGGATGAAGACGTGGGAATAACATTCCTCGTTCTTCTGCACCGCGTATTCGCTGGTCATCCACGAGCCGTAGCGCTTGGGATCCAGCGCCGCCATGTCGATCTCGGCCTCGCCCTCGACCATCATCTGCGCCAGGTAATAGCCGGTGCCGCCCGCCGCGGTGATGCCAAAGGAAAAGCCCTCGGCCAGCCACATGTTGCGCAGGCCCGGCGCCGGCCCGACCAGCGGGTTGCCGTCCGGCGTATAGCAGATCGGCCCGTTGAAATCGTCTTTCAGGCCCAGCGTCTCGGTGGTCGGGATCCGGTGGATCATCGACATGTATTCTTCCTCGATCCGCTCCAGATCGAGCGGGAAGAGGTCGGCGCGGAAGCTGTCGGGCACCGCATATCTGAACCGCGCCGGCGCGCCCTGCTCATAGGGGCCGAGGATCCAGCCCTTGCGTTCCTCGCGTACATACCACTTGGCATCGGCGTCGCGCAGCACCGGGTGTTCCGGATGGCCCGCCGCGCGCCACTCCTGCAAGGCCGGGTCGGGTTCGGTGACGATATACTGATGTTCGACCGGGATCGCCGGAATCTTGAGCCCCAGCAGCTGTGCCGTGCGCTGCGCATGGTTGCCGGTGGCGGTCACCACATGTTCGGCAGTGATCACCGCGGTGTCGTCCGAGGGCACCAGGTTGCCGCCCTTCTCGACCATCCTGGTGACCGTGACCTTCCATTCCGACCCGGTCCATTCATAGCCGTCGACCTGCCAGCGGCGCTCGATCGTGACGCCGCGCTGGCGGGCGCCCTTGGCCATCGCCTGGGTCACATCGGCCGGGTTGATATAGCCATCGGTCGGATGGAAGATTGCCCCCTTCAGGTCTTCGCTGCGCACCAGCGGCCAGCGCGCCTTGATCTGCGCCGGCGTCAGCCATTCATAGGGGATGCCCACGCTTTCCGCGGTCGAGGCATACAGCATGTATTCGTCCATCCGCGCCTGGGTCTGCGCCATCCGCAGGTTGCCGACCACCGCAAAGCCGGCATTCAGCCCGGTTTCCGCCTCCAGCGTCTTGTAGAACTTCACCGAATAGTCGTGGATATGCGAGGTCGCATAGCCCATGTTGAACAGCGGCAGCAGACCGGCGGCATGCCAGGTCGAGCCCGAGGTCAGTTCGTCCCGCTCCAGCAGCATCACCTCGGACCAGCCGGCGCGGGCCAGATGATAGGCGATACCGGTGCCGACGGCGCCGCCGCCGACCACGAGGGCTTTGACATGGGATTTCATGGCGCTGGACTCCGCAGGGATCGGTTGAATCTGCTTTACCCGCTGGCCGCGCGCCGCGCACAACTCGCCCGACGCCTCATGGCGGGAAAGCGACATCGCGGCACCGACAGGACAATATGCGCGGAGAGCCTGTAAGCCGGATTCTGTTCAGGGGTCGCCCCCGTCGATGACCATTCCTCTGGGACGCATGTCGCCATGCGCCTCGTGCTGCCAACCCGACCCCTCTCGGCGGAAGCAGGCCTAGCGGCGGTTTCCCGGACCGAGATCCGGGACCAGTCCCGCGCGGGGGTCCTATTCGGCATTGCTCCCGGTGGGGCTTGCCATGCCGCCGCTGTTGCCAGCGGCGCGGTGGGCTCTTACCCCACCGTTTCACCCTGACCCCGGGGTGAACCGGGGCGGACTGTTCTCTGTGGCGCTTTCCGTCGGGTCTCCCCGCCCGGGCGTTACCCGGCACCGTCGCTTCCCGGAGTCCGGACTTTCCTCAGGGCCAGGGCCCTGCGGCCATCCGGCCCTCCGCGCATCAGGGCATGTGGCATCGCCCCGGCGCCGGGTCAAGCGCAGAGTCGCCTCCGGGCGCCGCAAGAGTTTCCAGGAAACTCTTGGCAAAACTATCTTGGATAGTTTTGCCCGGCCGCCGGCAGCACCGCCATATCCGCTGCCGACAGCGCCCCCTGCGCGCCGGGGCGAAAGCGCAGCCGCACCGCCGCCAGCAAGACGTCATCCGGCACCTCGGCGGTAAACCCGGCCGCCTGCGCCCGGGCGCGAAACCGCGCC
>NZ_PGTB01000234.1 GCF_002786325.1 Pseudooceanicola lipolyticus
GCCGGCGGCGGCCAGCAGCACCACGGCCAGCCCGGCATAAAGCCCGCGGCGCGATCGGCGCGGCGGCGGCGCCGGCGAGTCCACCGCCTTTTGCGGCTTGGGCACGATGATGGTGGCATCGGCGCCTTCGGTGCCGTCGAGATAGAGCAGCACCTCGGTGGCGCTCTGGAACCGGTCCTTGGGGTCGGGCGCGGTCATCCGGTCGATCAGCGTTTTCAGCGGTTCGGGCAGGCCCGAGGTGTCCAGCGGCTGGCCCTTGCGCTGCACCACCTCCATCGGGTTGCGGCCGACATCGGGCGGCTTGCCGCGGAAATTGGCCAGCAGCAGCGCCCCCAGCGCATAGATATCCGAGCGCGCATCGGTGCGCCCGTCCAGCTGTTCGGGGGCGGCATAGGCGTATTTGCCGGCAAATTCGTTACCGACGATGGTTTCGGCGCCCGGGTTGGTGTCCTTGGCGATGCCGAAATCGATGATCACCGCGCGCGACGGGTCGCCATCCTTGAGGATGATATTGTCCGGCGACAGGTCGCGATGCACGATCTGGCGGGCATGGGCCGCCTCCAGCCCGCCGGCCACCCGCCGGCAGATGGTCAGCAGGTCATCGGCCGGCATCGGCCCCTGTTTCAGCTTCTTGTCCAGGCCCGGCCCCTCGACATAATCCATCAGCAGATAGACATGGCCGTCCTGGGTGCGGTTGCATTCGGAATAGCGGATCACCGCATCATGCCGGATCTCGCGGATCGCCTCTTCGCGGGTCAGCAGGGCAAGATAGTCGTCATTGCCGGTGAACTCGGCCTTCAGCACCTTCAACGCCATCAGCCGACCCGAGATCTCGCTGCGGGCACGGTAGACATCCGAGGTGCCGCCGCGGCCCAGCAGCGCCTCGATCCGGTAGGTGTTGTTCAGAAGCTCGCCCAGCTGAAACGCATCGCCGGGCCGGGATTCCAACATTGCCTGCTCCGACGATGGTTCCTGTTCTGGCGGGCGGTTCAGCCCAGGGCCTGGAATTCGACGCGGCGGTTCACATCCGCGCGGGGATCGGCGGAGTTGAACGGGGCGGTTTCACCCATGCCGATCGCCTCCAGCTTGGTTTCGGCAATGCCGCAATCGCTGACCAGGTGGCGCTTGACCTCTTCGGCGCGCAGCAGCGACAGGCGTTCGTTATACGCGGCGGTGCCGGCGCTGTCGGTATGGCCGATGATCTGGAACACCGCGACATCGATCGCCTTCATAACCTGGCACAGAGTGATCAGCTTGGGTTTCTGATCCTCGCGCAGCGCGGCGCTGTCGAAATCGAATGCGATCTGCACATTGACCTGATCCTCGCGGGCCACCGCGCTATAGGCGGTGGGCGTCGCGGGGGCGGCGGCCACGCTGGTGGTCTCCGACGTTGCGGCCGGCTGCTGTTGCTGCGGCGAGGGCACGATGACCAGCCCGCGGGTTTTCTGTTTCTTGAAGGCTTCGGTGATCTGTTCCGCGGTCATCTGATCCGCGTTCTGCGCCAGCGCTGCCGCTGGCAGTGCAAGCTGCAGCCCGGCGATCAGTGAACAGGCGACAAGTCGGCTGGAACGGCGCATGGTGCTTTCCCTTCCTGTGCGTGTAAGCTAGTTTTGGACTCTATACTTTTGGCTGATACCGGACAACGGCTATTGGATCAGTGAACTTGATCACTCTCGCGGCGATCATATCGCCTGGCCGGGGCAGACCGGTGCAGGGCAGGGCATGCGCTACGGACCGGCCATAATCATCGCCGTCGCCTTGCTGCTGGCGCCGGGCCTGTGGTTTGGGCTGAGCCATTTCCTGTCGGAAGAGGATTACCAGGGCAGCGCGGTGGATTCCGCCGCGCGGATCGAACTGGAGGGGCTGCGCCAGCAGCTGGACGATCTGCGGCTGCAACTGGAGGATTTGCGCAACGAGGTGGCGCGGATGCCGGCGGGCGGGCAAAGTTTTGGCGCCAATCCGGATGCCGAGGCGGAATACCTGCGCCAGAACGCTCCGAACACCATCATCGACGCCTATGCCGAGGTGGTGCTGATCGCCAACCGAACCGAGGTGAATCGGGGTCTGGAAGTGGCCAGCCCGGCCTACTTGGCGGAAAAGCTGGGGCTGCCGCGCGAGGATGCCTCGGACAGCTGCCAGCCGATGACCAACGAGGCGCTGCGCCAACGGCTGGTGCTGACCCAGGTGGGGCCGATCCAGGTGAACATGCTGCAGCCGGCGGTTGATTCGCTGCGGGTGGTGTTCGACAACATCCTGCGTGCCGATCCGGATCTCTATGCCCGGATCAACACCTCGGGCTCGCTCTGCGTGCGGGCGATCCGCGGCACGCAGAACCGGTTTTCCACCCACAGCTACGGGCTGGCGGTGGATCTGAACATCGACGGGCATCTGGACACCTTCACCGACGGGCGCACCCAGCTGGGCCTGACCATCCTGGCCGATTTCTTTCATGCCGAGGGCTGGGTCTGGGGCGCCGGGTTCTCGCGCGAGGACAGCATGCATTTCGAAGTCAGCCGCCGCCAGCTGGACGAGTGGCTGGCGCAGGGGCTGTTGTAACGGCGCGGCGGGATATGTGCGGGGCCGGGACGGCGCTGCGCGCCTATTCGGTCAGGCCGTAGGCCAGGCGGATGCTCTGGCGGGTGCCGGGGCCGAACTGGCCGTCGATGGCGCCGGCGTAGAAGTTATGTTCCTTCAGCACCGTCTGCAGCGCGCGGCGTGTCTGCGGGGTGAACATGTTGGGGCGGTCGGAGAGCAGGTTCAGCACGTCGGAACTGCCCGATCGCAGCGCCTCGTAAAGATAGCGTGCGGCATCCGCAGGCCCTTTCGAGGGGATCAGCCCGTCATCGATCATCGCGGCGAAGTTGAACTGCGCCTGCGGGTGGCGCAGATTGGCGGCGCGTTCGAAATAGCTGAGCGCGGTCTGCGGATCCGCGCGCAGGCCCAGCCCGCCCTGGTGGTACATGAAGCCCAGATCGTTGATCGCATCGGCAAAATCCTGGTCCGCCGCCGCGCGGTACAGCTCCAGCGCGCGCGCCTCGTCGACCGGGACGCCGGTGCCGCGTTCGTAAAGCCGGGCCAGTTCGAACTGCGCTTCGGGCGAGCCGGCGGCCGAGGCGCGTTCAAGGAACTTGACCGCCTCTTTCGGGTCGAAACGGCCTTCATTCGGGTTCAGCCGCATATAGGCCAGGCCCAGCATCGACCGGGTGTCGCCCAGATCGGCCAGCGCCAGCAGCTGTTCCTCCTGGTCGGGGCGGATCGCGGCCCAGGCATCGACGGCGTCGGCCTTGGAGATATCGCTTTCGCCCGCGCCGGGCCCGGCCAGGTAGAACGGCACCCCGGTGAGCGAGCCATAGGTATGCGGCTCTTGCAGGTTGTGGGTCATCTCCAGCACCCGGTCGCGCACCTGGCGGAACATCAGGCTGATCTCGAGACCGGGCAGCACCATCTTTTCCATCAGCGCGGTGGCATAAGGGCTGTGGTTGCCCTCGCCATCCAGCGCGACCTGCCCGTCCTTGGCGGCAAAGGCCACCAGCGTGCCGCGGTCGGGATCGGCGGCGGCCAGACCGCCGCCGCCGCGCCCGGCCTCGGTACGGCTGCCGGTGCTGGCGGTCTGCAGCTCGATCAAATCGCCCAGCGGGTTGTCGCGGCAGCTGTCCAGGATCACGATGCGCATCTTGCGGGCGCGCTCGACGGCGGACAGAAGCTGGCTGAGCGAGACCGATTGCCGTTGAACATCGCGGTTCGAGGTCAGGTTGGCATCGACCGGGATCAGAAAGTTTTCGCCCTGCACCTCGACGCCGTGACCGGCGAAATAGATCAGCGCCAGATCGGCGGTTTCCGAGCGGAAGGCGAAATCGTCCAGCAGCTGGTGCAATTGGGCCGAGGTGGCATCCAGCGCCAGCGTGACATCAAAGCCGATGCCCGACAGCGTGTCGGCCATGGCAGAGGCGTCGTTGCGGGTGTTGTCCAGCGGCTCGATCGTCTGGTAGGCGCCCAAACCGAGTACCAAGGCCACCCTGTCGGCGGCGGCCTGCGCCGCCGTGGTGACCGAAAGAAGCGCCAGAATGGCGATGAGTCTTATCGCCCAGTTCATCGAAATCGCCCTGTCATGCAAATGCCCGAAACTCGGACATAGTTTAATCAAGCCGGTGTAGAAACGAAACACACGAAATCGGAATGTCGTGGTGATAGCACCCGGCTGACCAGAGTTCAGTAAACTGTGTCACTCCCCAGCGGCGGCCGCTTCTGCTATTTCTGGAGTATCCGGAGACGATGAGGGAGGTCCGACGGTGCGCATATCCCCTAGATCCGCCTGCCTGGTGGCCGTGCTCGGCGGCGCCGCATTGGCCTTGCCGGAGCCGAAGGGCTGGTCGCCCGCAGCGGCAGAGCTGACCGGCGGCGCCGGCTCGGCCGTTTTGCTGGGGCAGGGCAATGATGGCGGCCATGGCGGCCCCGACGCCGAGGCCAGCGGGTT
>NZ_PGTB01000235.1 GCF_002786325.1 Pseudooceanicola lipolyticus
GTGGTGGCCGCCGCCGGCAACCGCACCCGCGAGTTGAACGATCCAACCGCCCATGCCGAGATGCTGGTGCTGCGCGCCGGCTGTGCCGCGGCCGGGTCGGAACGGCTGCCCGGCTATGCGCTGTACGTGACCCTGGAACCCTGTGCCATGTGTGCGGCGGCAATCGCGGCGGCGCGGATCGCGCGGCTGTGTTATGGCGCCGCCGATCCGAAATCGGGCGGCGTGGCGCATGGCGCGCGGGTGTTCACCCATCCGCAGGCGCATCACGTGCCCGAGGTGATCGACGGCCTGTCGGCGCCGGACGCCGAAGCGCTGCTGAAACAGTTCTTCGCCCTGCGGCGGCAGGGCTAGGGCGGCCAGGTGGGAGGCGCCTCAAAAGGCGCCGATGCCGCAAAGGTCAGGCCCGGCATCGCGGCGATTGCTGGTCACATCCCGGCGCGCTGCGCTAGGCTGGTGAGGTAACGACTCGGGACATGCGCGCATGACCGAAACGATCGCCAAGCCCAAAGCCCTGCCGCGCGTGCGTACCGAACGGCCGCGGCTGTACAAGGTGATTCTGCTGAATGACGATTTCACCCCGCGCGACTTTGTCGTCAGCGTGCTGATGGGCGTGTTCCGGATGACCGAGGCCGAGGCGCTGGGCGTCATGCTGACCGCCCATCGCCGCGGCGCCTGCGTGGTGGCGGTCTATACCCGCGAAGTGGCCGAGATGAAGGCCCGGCAGGGCACCGAGGCGGGCCAGCAGAAAGGTTATCCGCTGGCCTTCACCACCGAACGCGAGGAATGAACCGGGCCTGATCCGGGGCGGGGAGGTCCCGGCGCGATGGCCGGGGCAAGCCGCTCAGATCTCGATGGCTTTCATCACTTCCGGTTCGATCACCTCGACCTCGGGCAGCCCGTCGATCAGCGCCTGCGCGGATTGTTCCAGCAGCGGGAAGGTCTTGTAATGGCAGGGGATCACGGTTTTGAAATCGAAGTATTTCTTTGCCGCCCAGGCCGCCGCCTTCATGTCCATGGTGAAATGGCCACCCGCCGACAGGATGCCGATATCGGGTGCGTAATATTCGCCGAACCAGGCCATGTCGGCCATGATGTCGGTATCGCCGCTAAGATAAATCACGTGCCCCTCGGCGGCGATCATGAAGCCGACCTCCGAGCCCCCTGCTTTCGGCCCATCGGGGGCGCCGAAGGTCGAGGAATGATCGGCCCGGACCATGCTGACCTTCACCCCGTTCAGATCGACGGTGCCGCCCTTGTTGAACCCGATGGTTTCGATCCCCTCGGTTTCGCCCCACCAGGACATCACGTCATACTGGCCGACCACCGGCACATCCAGTTCCTTGGCCAGCCGCACCGCATCGGCGGAATGGTCGAAATGGGCATGCGTCACCAGGATATGCGTGCCGCCTTCCACCGCGGCGGCATGCTGATCCTCGCCCAGCACCGGATTGCCGGTCAGCCACGGGTCGATCAGCAAAACCGCCTCTTTGGTTTCCAGGCGAAAGCTGCCATGACCCAGCCAGATGATCTTCATGAGATGTCTCCTTGTCTTTGCGGCGGAGCCTAGCATCGGAACGGGAAAAAGCCATGGGATGGACGGCGCAAATCGACGCCTATTGCGAAAGGCTGGGGCCGGGCCTGTGGGCCGAGCCGCTGAACGCGGTCTCGAACCTCGCCTTCCTGGTTGCGGCCCTGGTGATGTGGCGGCGCACCGGCGGGCGCGGGATCGGCGGGCTGCTATCGGCGATTCTGGCGCTGATCGGCATCAGCAGCGGGCTGTGGCACACGCTGGCGCAGGCCTGGGCTGGGGCGGCGGATAGCGGCGCGATCCTGGTCTTCGTGCTGGTCTACCTGTTCGCCGCGAACCGGCGTTTCCTGCGGCTGGGCCCGGCAAGGGCGCTGGGGGCCACCGTGTTGGCGCTGCCGCTGATGGCGGCGCTGGGCGCAGGCTTCGCGCGGGTTCCGGGGCTGGCCGGGTCGGCGGCCTATTGGCCGTTGCCGGTGCTGATTCTGGGCTATGCCGTCGCCCTGCGGCGCCGCCTGCCGGACACCGCGCGGGGGCTGGCGCTGGGCGCCGGCCTGCTGATGCTGTCGCTGACCTTCCGGATGCTCGATGCGCCGCTTTGCGGCTGGCTGCCGGCCGGAACCCATCTGATGTGGCACCTGCTGAACGCGGTGATGCTGGCCTGGATGATCGAGGTCTGGCGGCGCAGCCCCGAAACCTGACAGGTCGCCGAAACGGTTGGCGTTGCTGGGTTGTCGGTTTTCCCCGCCCGTGTCGGGGCGCGTGGCAAAGCCCCGCCCAGGGCGGCGCCACAGGCGGCGCAAATCCGGTTTCCGAAAGGCCCAAGCCTTGCGGGCAGGCGAGGGGGCGGTTAAATGCCCCTGACGCAGCAAGGATGCCCCATGTCGATTGATGAAAACACCGCCGCCCGCGTGGCCAAGCTGGCCCGGATCCGGGTCGAGGAAGCGGATCTGCCGGCGCTGGCGCAGGAATTCAACGCCATCCTCGGCTTTATCGAGCAGCTCAACGAGGTGGATGTCGACGAGGTCGAACCGATGACCTCGGTCACGCCGATGCGCCTGAAACGGCGCGAGGATCTGGTAAGCGACGGCAACCGCCAGGGCGAGATCCTGGCCAACGCGCCCGATGCGCGCGAAGGCTTTTTCGCAGTTCCGAAGGTGGTGGAATAAGATGAGCGAACTGAACAGACTGGGCCTGGCCGAGGCCCGCGACCTGCTGCGCAAGGGCGAGGTGACCTCGGTGCAGCTGACCGAGGCCTGCCTGGCGGCGATCGATGCGGCGGATGCGCTGAACGCCTTCGTGCACAAGACCCCAGAGATCGCGCTGCAGCGGGCCGAAGCCGCCGATGCCCGGATCCGCGCCGGCGACGCGCCGTCGATGTGCGGCCTGCCGGTGGGCATCAAGGACCTGTTCTGTACCCGCGGCGTGCCCAGCCAGGCGGCCAGCCGCATCCTGGAAGGCTTCCGCCCGGAATATGAATCCACCGTCAGCCAGAACCTGAAGGATTCGGGCGCGGTGATGCTGGGCAAGCTGAACATGGACGAATTCGCCATGGGCAGCTCGAACGAGACCTCGTGCTATGGCAATGCGGTGAACCCCTGGCGGCGCGGCAATGACGACACCGCGCTGACGCCGGGCGGATCCTCGGGTGGCTCGGCTACGGCGGTTGCCGCCGATCTGTGCCTGGCCGCCACCGGCACCGACACCGGCGGCTCGATCCGCCAGCCCGCCGCCTTTACCGGCATCACCGGGATCAAGCCGACCTATGGGCGCTGTTCGCGCTGGGGCATCGTCGCCTTTGCCTCCTCGCTGGACCAGGCCGGGCCGATGACCAAGTCGGTGCGCGATGCGGCGATCATGCTGGAAGCGATGTGTTCGCATGATCCGAAGGATTCCACCTCGACCGAGATTCCGGTGCCGGATTTCGAAGCGATGCTGACCGGCGATATTCGCGGCAAGAAGATCGGTATTCCGAAAGAATACCGCATGGACGGCATGCCCGACGAAATCGAGGCGCTGTGGCGCAGCGGTGCCGAGATGCTGAAGGCGGCCGGCGCCGAGATTGTCGATATCTCGCTGCCGCATACGAAATACGCGCTGCCGGCCTATTACGTGATTGCGCCGGCCGAGGCCTCGTCGAACCTGGCCCGCTATGACGGCGTGCGCTATGGCCACCGGGCAAAACTGGCCCAGGGCGACGGCATCACCGAGATGTATGAAAAGACCCGCGCCGAAGGGTTTGGTGACGAGGTACAGCGCCGGGTGATGGTTGGCACCTATGTGCTGTCCGCCGGGTTCTACGACGCCTATTACAACCGCGCCCGCAAGGTGCGCACGCTGATCAAGCGCGATTTCGAAGAGGTGTTTGCGCAGGGGGTCGATGCGATCCTGACACCGGCGACGCCGTCATCCGCCTTCGGCCTGGGCGAGATGGCCGAGGCCGACCCGGTGCAGATGTATCTCAACGACGTGTTCACCGTCACCGTGAACCTGGCCGGGCTGCCGGGGATCGCGGTGCCCGCGGGGCTGGACCGGCAGGGGCTGCCACTGGGGCTGCAGCTGATCGGGCGGCCCTGGGACGAGGGCGACCTGCTGAACACCGCCTTTGCGCTGGAGACCGCGGCGCAATTTGTGGCCAAACCGGGCAAATGGTGGTAAAACCGCCGCAAGAACAACAAAAACCCACGAGGCAGCGGTGATGCGCGCGGTATTCTCCATTCTGGCCATCGGTGTGCTTGCGGCCTGCGCACCGGAAATCCCCGACAGCGGGCTGGGCTTTGACAATTCCCCCGATGCCCGGCGGGCGCGGGAACTGGCGCTGAGCGGCGGTGCCGGGGCCGGTGTGCCGACAACCCCGCCGGTGGTGATCTCGGACGAGCGGCCGGCCTATGCCGCGCAGCCGCCGCTGGCCGCGCCCACGGCAGTACAGACCGCCGG
>NZ_PGTB01000236.1 GCF_002786325.1 Pseudooceanicola lipolyticus
CCCGGCGATCTGGTCGAACGGGCCGAACGCTCGCAATTGGGCGGGCTGACCCGCGACGAATTGGCCGGGCTGCGCCCGCGCCTGCGCCCCGAATCCGAACAGGAGCAGGCCCAACCCACAGTCGCCGCGCCGCCCACCGACCAGGCCGTGGCGCGTTCGGTCCGTCCCGATGCGCGCCCAGATGGCTTTGACCAGGTGGTCGCCCGTGCCGTCGAAGAGGAACAGGACGAACCCGAACCCGAGGCGCCCGCCCGCACCGCGACGGTGCAGCCCAGCCTGCCCTCCTCGGCCTCGGTGGCGCGGCAGGCCACGATGGACAATGCCATCAACCTGCGCCAGGTGAACCTGATCGGCGTCTACGGCACCCCGTCGAACCGCCGCGCGCTGGTGCGCCTGCCCAGCGGCCGCTACAAGAAGGTCAAGGTCGGCGACAGTGTCGATGGCGGCCGCGTGGTGGCCATCGGCGACAGCGAGCTGCGCTATCAGAAAGGTGGGCGCAACCACACGCTGTCGATCCCCTCGGGATAACCCGCGCCCGGCCACCTGCCCCCCTGGATTCAACAGCGCCGCGGGTCATCTCACCCGCGGCGCCGCGCCTTCGGGTGCCAGTTCGCACCCGTCCTCCCAAACCGGTTTATTCGGCGGCAATCTCGCCATCGGCAACCTGCTGCGCCTCGATCGATTCGAACAGCGCCTTGAAGTTGCCCTCGCCAAAGCCGTCATCGCCCTTGCGCTGGATGAACTCGAAGAAGATCGGACCGATCACGGTTTTCGAGAAGATCTGCAGCAGGATTTTGGTTTCGCCACCGTCCACCACACCTTCGCCGTCGATCAGGATGCCGTGTTTCTTCATCCGCTCGACCGGCTCTTCATGGCCGCTGACGCGGTCGAAGGACTGGTCGTAATAGGCATCCGGCGGCCCCGGCATGAACTTGACGCCGTTCTCGGCAATCGCGTCGGTGCTGTCGTAGATATCTTCGCTGCCGACGGCGATATGCTGGATGCCCTCGCCGTTATATTTCTTCAGGTAGGACACGATCTGCCCGGTTTCGCCCCGGTCCTCGTTGATCGGGATCCGGATCCGGCCGCAGGGCGAGGTCAGCGCGCGGCTGAACAGCCCGGTATATTTGCCTTCGATATCGAAGAAACGGATCTCGCGGAAATTGAACAGGTCGCCGTAAAAGCGGAACCACTTGTCCATGTTGCCCTTGAAGACGTTATGCGTCAGGTGGTCGAGATAGTAGAAGCCGACGCCACGCGGCTTGGACTGGGCCAGCCACTCGAATTCCTCGTTATAGGGCGAGGTCTCGTAATACTGGTCGATGAAATAGATCAGCGACCCGCCGATGCCCTTGATGGCCGGCACGTCCATGATCTTGCCGGGGCCGTCATAGGGTTCGGCGCCCTTGGACAGCGCGTGATCATAGGCGTGCTGCGCATCCACCACGCGCCAGCCCATCGACGGCGCGCAGGGGCCGTGTTCTTCCACGAAACGGGCGGCAAAGCTGTCGGGATCGGCATTGACGATATAGGTGATATCGCCCTGCTGCCACAGCTCGACATCCTTGTCCTTGTGCCGCCCCACCAGCGCATAGCCCATGCGGGTGAACAGGTCGCGCAGTTCCTGCGGATCGGGATGGGCGAATTCGACGAATTCGAACCCGTCGGTCCCGGCCGGGTTCTCATCGGTGATCTGCGACTTGGGGGCATTATGCGGGAACGGTCCCATCTGCGGCGACTCCTCTGTCGGGAAAGGGGGTTTGCTGCGGCGTAGAATACGCTGAGTCGCTTGCTGATTCTGCGCATCTTTCAGCCTGTTTCACGGTTGGAATGCGGCGTTCATGCACTATATTGGCATGAAACGAGGGAACTCCGCACATGTTGGACGAGACCGACACCCGCCTGCTGGCCGCGCTGCAAAAAAACGCGCATCTCACCGCACAGGAACTGGGAGATATGCTGAACCTGTCGGCCAGCCAAGCCGGGCGGCGCCGGCAGCGTCTGGAAGCCGATGGCTATATCCAGGGGTATTTCGCCCGGCTGGACCCGGCGCGCTTGGGCCTCAGCGTGCAAGGGTTCATCCAGGTCCAGCTGGGCACCCATGGCCCGGAACAGTCGCGTGAATTTGCCCGGCTGGTGCGCACCCGGCCCGAAATCACCAGCGCCTGGACCCTCACCGGAGAGGCGGATTATCTCCTGCGGGTCTTCTGCGCCGATCTTCCCGCCTTGAATACCTTGATTCATGAGGTACTCCTGCCGCACCCTGCCGTCGCCCGGGTGCAAAGCCAGATCGTGATGGATCAGCTCAAGCGCGACGCGCCGCTGCCCACCTGAGTTTCCGAAAGGACGTAGATTCATGGAAAGCTTCCTCTATCAGGCCTCGATCTACCTGGCCGCGGCGGTCATCGCCGTGCCGATCGCGGCCCGAATGGGGCTGGGTTCGGTGCTGGGCTATCTCGCGGCCGGAATCGTCATCGGGCCGGTGCTGGGGCTGATCGGTTCGGAAACCCAGGAATTGCAGCATTTCGCCGAATTTGGTGTGGTGATGATGCTGTTCCTGATCGGCCTGGAACTGGAACCAAAGGCGTTGTGGGACATGCGCCACCGGCTGATCGGGCTGGGCGGGCTGCAGGTGGTAGTCAGCACCATGGCACTGACCGCGGCGGCGGTGCTGGCCGGGCAGCCCTGGACCGTGGGCCTGGCCATCGGCCTGGCGCTGTCGCTGTCCTCGACCGCCATCGTGCTGCAGACCCTGTCGGAAAAAGGACTGATGCAGACCGGCGGCGGACGTTCGGCGTTTTCGGTGCTGCTGACCCAGGACATCGCGGTGATTCCGATCCTGGCGTTCCTGCCGCTGCTGGCGGTGCATGAATTTGCCACGCTGGGGCCTGACGGTTCGATCTCACTCGCGCTGCACGAGGACGCGGCCGCCCATCACGCCGTGCCGTCGCTGGTCGAAGGGCTGCCCGGCTGGGGCGTGACGCTGGTGACGATCGGCGTGATCGGCGGCGTCATCCTGGCCGGCATCTACCTGACCCGCCCGGTGTTCCGCTACATCAACGCCGCGCGCCTGCGCGAGATGTATACGGCACTGGCGCTGCTGATCGTGGTCGGCATCTCGTTCCTGATGACGCTGGTCGGCCTGTCGCCGGCACTGGGCGCCTTCCTGGCCGGCGTGGTGCTGGCCAACAGCGAATTCCGCCACGAGCTGGAAAGCGATCTGGAACCGTTCAAGGGGCTGCTGCTGGGCCTGTTTTTCATCACCGTCGGCGCCGGCATCAATTTCCAGGCCTTCTTTGCCGATCCCGGCGACCTAATCGGCCTGGCACTGCTGGTGATCCTGGCCAAGGGCATCATCCTCTATGTCCTGGCCCGCGCCTTCGGCCTCAAATCACGCGACCGTTGGCTGTTCACCCTGTCACTGGCCCAGGCCGGCGAATTCGGCTTCGTTCTGGTGGCCTTTTCGCTGCAGCAAAATGTGATCCCGCAGGACATCTCGGAAAAGCTGCTGCTGATCATCGCGCTGACCATGCTGATCACGCCACTGCTGTTCATCCTCTATGACCAGATCTCGCGCCGGATGCGCGATGCCGCCCCGGTGCATGCGCCGGACGCGATCGACGAGGAAGGGCCGGTGATCATCGCCGGGATCGGCCGCTTTGGCCAGATCGTCAATCGGCTGGTGCAGGCCAGCGGCTTCAAGACCATCGTGCTGGACCATGACATGCAGACCATCCAGCTGATGCGCCGCTTTGGCATCAAGGGTTTCCTGGGCGATCCCACCCGGCCCGAACTGCTGAAGGCTGCCGGGCTGATGAAGGCGCGAGTGCTGGTGGTGGCGATGGATGACCGCGACAAGGCGACCATGCTGGTCGCCTATGCCCGTCGCCAGCGGCCCGATCTGCACATCGTCGCCCGCGCCTATGACCGCAACCACGTGTTCCAGCTGTACCGCGCCGGCGCCAATGACATCGTGCGCGAGATGTTCGACAGCTCGCTGCGCGCCGGGCGCTACGTGCTGGAAAATATCGGCCTCACCGAATACGAGGCCGCCGAGGCGGAACAGACCTTTTACACCCATGACCGCGAATCGGTGCGGCGGCTGGCCGAGGTCTGGGATCCGAACATCCCGTCGAGCGAAAACGCCGCCTATGTCGCCCGCGCCCGCGAGTTGGAGAAAGAGCTGGAAGCAGCGCTGCTGAACCGTGTCTCCGAGGTGGACCAGAAGAAATCGGCCTGAGGCCGGGCGCTTATCAGGCGCCGCTGACCCCGGCCTCGGCAAAGGTCGCCATGCCGGCATGGCAGGCCACCGCGCCTTTCAGCACCCCGATCGCCAGTGCCGCGCCCGAGCCTTCCCCCAGCCGCAGGCCCAGCGACAGCAGCGGCGCCTTGTTCAGCCGTTCCAGCAGCGCGCCATGCGCGCCCTCGGCGCTCAGATGCCCGGCCA
>NZ_PGTB01000237.1 GCF_002786325.1 Pseudooceanicola lipolyticus
GCCAGATCCGGCGCCAGCACCGCGGCCAGCGGCGTCACCACCTCATGCCGGCGCACCGCGCCACCACCGGCGATTTCGGCCAGCGCGTCGCGCCACCATTGCAGGCGCATCTCGGCGATCATCGGCTCGGCGGTGACCCAGGGCGCGCGCGACACCTCGACATTCATCGCGTAGAGCGGGAACAGTACCCGCCGCGCCGCCACCGGCGCCGCCATCACTGCCAGGAAACGGTCGGGATCGGCGCGCTGGACCAGCGCGGCGCAGGCGGCCAGGTCAGGGCTGAAGGTCACGGATCAGCTTCCAGCGGATCGCGTCCAGCAGCGCCTCGAAACTGGCGTCGACGATATTGGGGCTGACCCCCACCGTCGCCCAGCGCCGGCCCTGCCCGTCCTGGAAATCGATGATCACCCGCGTCACCGCCTCGGTGCCGCCATTGGTGATCCGCACCTTGAAGTCGCGCAGCTTGATCTCGTCGATCAGGCTCTGAAACGGGCCCAGATCGGCCTTCAGCGCCTGCCACAGCGCGTTGACCGGCCCGTCATCATGCAGGTCCTGCGGGTGTTCGTTCTTGAAATATCCCGTGCGCTTCGACCCGTCGCGGAACTGCACGGTGACCACCGCCTCGGATTCGACCACGATCTGGCCCTTGGCGTTGCGGCGGCGTTCCGAGATCACCCGATAGCGCTCGACCTCGAAATGTTCGGTCAGCTGGCCCAGCTCGTCGCGCGCCAGCAACTCGAAACTGGCCTGCGCGCTGTCATAGGAATAGCCCGCATCCTCGCGCGCCTTGACCCGTTCGAGGATGCGGCCCAGCGCCGGATCGCCCTTGCCAACCACCAGCCCCGCCTCGCCCAGGCGCTGGCGCAGGTTGGACTGCCCGGCCTGGTTCGACATCGGGATGATGCGCTCGTTGCCGACCAGCTCGGGCTCGATATGTTCGTAGGTGTCGGGGTTCTTCAGGATCGCGCTGGCATGCAGCCCCGCCTTATGGGCAAAGGCCGAGGCGCCGACATAGGGCGCCTGGCGCAGCGAGACGCGGTTCAGTATATCGTCCAGCATCCGGCTGATCCGGGTGATGCCGACCAGCGCCTCGTGACTCACCCCGGTGTCGAAGCGGCTGGCATAGGGCTCTTTCAACAGCAGCGTCGGGATCAGCGAGGTCAGGTTGGCATTGCCGCAGCGTTCGCCCAGCCCGTTCAGCGTGCCCTGCACCTGCCGCGCCCCGGCCTCCACCGCGGCCAGGGTGCCGGCCACCGCGTTTTCGGTGTCGTTATGGGTGTGGATGCCCAGCCGGTCGCCGGGGATACCGGCGGCAATCACCTCGCTGACGATCCGCGCGATCTCGTCCGGCAGGGTGCCGCCATTGGTGTCGCACAGCACCACCCAGCGCGCCCCGGCCTGAAAGGCGGCGCGGCAGGCCTCCAGCGCGTATTCCGGGTTGGACTTGTAGCCGTCGAAGAAATGTTCGGCGTCAAACAGCGCCTCGCGCCCCTGCGCGACGATATGGGCGATCGAGGCGCGGATATTCTCGGTGTTTTCCGCCAAGGTAATGCCCAGCGCCGCCTCGACATGGTAGTCATGGCTTTTGCCGACCAGGCAAACCGTGCCGGTGCCGGCATTCATCACCGCCGCCAGCACATCGTCATTTTCCGCCGAACGCCCGGCGCGCTTGGTCATGCCAAAGGCGGTCATCTTGGCGCGGGTCTTGGGGGCGGCTTCGAAAAACGCGCTGTCGGTCGGGTTGGCGCCGGGCCAGCCGCCCTCGATATAGTCGATCCCCAGCCGGTCGAGCGCCTGGGCGATCTGCACCTTGTCGGCGGTGGAGAACTGCACGCCCTGGGTCTGTTGCCCGTCGCGCAGGGTGGTGTCGTAGAGATAGAGACGTTCACGGCTCATGACAGGACTCCAGCGGCGTGAGGGAGGAGGTTGCGGGTCAGGCCCGGGACGGCGGTGCGCCCGAGAGCGGCGCCCAACTCTGGGGGCGCGCTTTGCTCGGCTTGTGATCCGCGCTTGATCCCGAACGCCCCGCACTCGGGCCGAGCGGCGCATGACATCGCCCATGCGTCCTCCCATGGGGAGGGTCGGGCGCCGCCCGGGCGGAACGCCCGCGGGCTGGTATGGCTGGCGGCGCGCGTCATTTGAGGGCCTCGAGCTTGGCAGCGTCAAAACCGGCGGCTGGCAACAATTCGACACCCTCCTTGCTCATCCGCACTTCGACCCCGGCAGCGACCAGTGCGGCCTTGGCGCGGTCCACCTCGGAAAAATCCTTCTTCGCCTTTGCCTGTTCACGCAGGCCTGCGAACCAGTCTGCGTATCCTGACAGGTCGATATCCGGTTTTTCCGCCCAATCTGGAACTGCATCCCCCATCAGGCCAAGAAATCCGAGCGTTGCGCGCAGGGTCGCGACATCGTCAGCCTGCGAAAGCTGATGGAGTTCCGACAGCGCCCCCGCCGTGTTCAGATCATCGGCCAGCGCGTCGATTACCGGCGCATGGACCACCGCAGACACCGGTCCCTGCTCCACCTGCGCATACCATTTGCGCAACGTCGCCTCTGCCTCGCGTGCCTTTTTCTCCGTCCAGTCCATGGGCTTGCGATAATGCGTGCTCAGGAACACGAAGCGGATCACCTCGCCCGGCACGCCCTGGTCCAGCAGGTCGCGCACGGTAAAGAAATTGCCCAGGCTCTTGGACATCTTCTTGCCCTCGACCTGCAGCATCTCGTTATGCAGCCAGAACCGGGCGAAATCGCCTTCTGGATGGGCACAGCAGGACTGGGCGATCTCGTTCTCGTGATGCGGGAACATCAGGTCGTTGCCGCCGCCGTGAATGTCAAAGCTGTCGCCCAGCAGCTCATAGGCCATGGCCGAGCATTCGATATGCCAGCCCGGCCGCCCCCGGCCCCAGGGCGAGTCCCAGCCCGGCAGATCGTCGGACGAGGGCTTCCACAACACGAAATCCATCGGGTTGCGCTTGTAGGGCGCCACCTCGACCCGGGCACCGGCGATCATGTCCTCGACCGAGCGGCCCGACAGCGCGCCATACCGGTCCTTCCACGAATCCACGGCGAACAGCACATGGCCCTCGGCGGCATAGGCGTGGCCCTTGTCGATCAGCGTCTCGATCATCGCCACCATCTGCGGGATGAACCCGGTCGCGCGCGGCATCTGGGTCGGTTCCAGCGCCCCCAGCGCCGCCATGTCATCCAGGAACCATTGCGTGGTCTCGGCGGTGATTTCCGAAATCGCGCGCCCGGATTCCGCCGCGCGGGCGTTGATCTTGTCATCGACGTCGGTGAAGTTGCGGACATAGGTGACCTGATCGGCGCCGTAGACATGCCGCAGCAGCCGGTACAGCACGTCGAACACCACCACCGGGCGGGCATTGCCCAGATGCGCGCGGTCATAGACGGTGGGGCCGCAGACATACATCCGCACATTCTCGGCGGTTAGAGGCTCAAACACCTCTTTCTTGCGGGTTTTGGTGTTGTACAGCCTGATCTCGGTCATAGACGTCAGTCCTCGCGCGGGGTCCCGGCGCGGGCATGTCAACTTGGTTCAGGGATGTAAACGAAGAAAACCGGCCCGCTGTGGATATCAGCAGGAAATAATGCAGCAGTTAATGATGCAGAAACGGTTCATGCCCCGCTCTTACGCCGCCCGCGCCCGCGGATCAAGCCTCTTGCGCGGGTTGGTGCGGCTTGGCAGGCTCGCGATCATGAGCCGCGCCACCGTCACCGCCATCTGCAGCCGCTTTCCCGGCGCCGAAGTCTCCGACCCCTGGGGCGGCGGCCATGACGCCTGGAAGGTCGGCGGCAAGATGTTCGCCTGTATCGGCTCGATGGACACCGGCGTGGCGGTCAAGACCGCGGATGTGGAAACCGCGCAGATGCTGATCGATGCCGGCATCGGCGAGCGGGCGAAATATTTCCACCGCAGCTGGGTGCTGCTGCCCTGGGGCACCGGCGAGGACGAGCTGCGCCACCGGCTGGAAACCTCCTATGACCTGATCCGCGCCGGCCTGACGAAAAAGCTGCAGGCCACTCTGTCGCCACGCGCCTGATTGACAATCCCGCCGCGCTCTGCCCCTGTCGGCCTGCATCAGCGAAGGGAGACCGCCATGCACCTGTCCCAGCGCATCACCACGCTCAATGGCGGCGGCAGCGACGGCTGGGGCGTGTTCTACCGCGCCCGCCAGATGATTGCCGAGGGCACCGCCGTCACCGAGCTGACCATCGGCGAACATGACATCCGCACCCACCCTTCGATCCTGGCGGCGATGGACCGCGCCGCCACCGGCGGGCATACCGGCTATGCCATGGTGCCGGGCATCGCCGCGCTGCGCGACACCGTCGCGGCGCGGATCCAGGCCCGCACCGGCGTGCCGACGACCCGCGACAACATCCTGA
>NZ_PGTB01000238.1 GCF_002786325.1 Pseudooceanicola lipolyticus
GGCGCCGCCTGCGGATCGGCCGCTGACCTCGGCCGCTCCCGGCGAGGTGGCGCTGGCCGATGTGGGGTTCCTTTCCACGCTGCCGCGCCTGCCGGATTCCCTGTGCGAGCTTGAGGCGATCGGCGCCGGGTTCGACAGCGGTGGCAGCCGGCTGGTGACCGGCGCCGCCGCCACCGAGACCCGCATCAAACAGATGGATGCGCGCGGCGCGCTGGCAGAATTCGACGTGTTGGTCTTTGCCACCCACGGGCTGACGGCGGGCGAGGCCGGCGCCGCTGCGCCCGGGCTGGTCCTAACCCCGCCGCAAAGCGCCAGCCTGGAGGATGACGGCCTGCTGAGCGCGGCGGAAATCGCCATGCTGGACCTGGACGCACAGCTGGTGGTGCTGTCGGCCTGTAACACCGCCGCCGGGGCGAATGTGGGGGAGGACGGGTTGTCCGGCCTGGCCCGCGCCTTTTTCCACTCCGGCGCGCGGTCGCTGCTGGTCACCCATTGGTCGGTCTATTCCGAAGCGGCGGTGGCGCTCAGCACCGGGCTGTTCGCCCAGATCCGCGCCGAACCCGATCTCGGCTTTTCCCGGGCGCTGCAACGGGCGACGCTGGACATCCTGAACGATCCCGGCCGTCCCGACCTGCACCATCACCCGGCCTACTGGGCGGCCTTCTCGATTGTCGGGGCCAGTTGACCGCCGCACCAGCAGCTGTCGCACCGCCTTCGTCTGCCGAGTTGCATTGCCGCCGTCCCACGGTCATATACGGGGCACCGGAACAGCAACGGATCGGTGATGACCCAGTATCTGGATTTCGAAAAGTCGCTTGCCGAGATCGAAGGCAAGGCCGAGGAACTGCGCGCGCTGGCCCGCGCCAATGAAGAAATGGACGTGGCCGACGAAGCCGCCGCCCTGGATCTCAAAGCGGCCAACATGCTCAAGGATCTGTACAAGGATCTGACGCCCTGGCGGAAATGCCAGGTGGCGCGGCACCCGGAGCGGCCGCATTGCCGCGATTATATCAACGCGCTGTTCACCGAATACACGCCGCTGGCCGGCGACCGCAACTTCGCCGACGATCACGCGGTGATGGGCGGGCTGGCCCGGCTGGATGACATGCCGGTGATGGTGATCGGCCATGAAAAGGGCCACGACACCAAAAGCCGGATCGAGCATAATTTCGGCATGGCCCGCCCCGAGGGCTATCGCAAGGCGATCCGGCTGATGCAGCTGGCCGGCCGCTTTGGCGTGCCGGTGGTGACGCTGGTGGACACACCCGGCGCCTATCCCGGCAAGGGCGCGGAAGAGCGCGGCCAGTCCGAGGCGATCGCGCGCGCCACCGAAACCTGCCTGCAGATCCCCGTGCCGCTGGTCAGCGTGATCATCGGCGAAGGCGGCTCCGGCGGCGCGGTGGCCTTTGCCACCGCCAACCGGGTGGCGATGCTGGAACATTCGATCTATTCGGTGATCAGCCCCGAAGGCTGCGCTTCGATCCTGTGGAAGGATTCCGAAAAGATGCGCGAGGCCGCCGAGGCATTGCGCCTGACCGCACGCGACCTGCTGGACCTGGGCGTGGTCGACCGGGTGATCCCCGAACCCGGCGGCGGCGCGCATCGCGACGCCAAAAAGACCATCGAATCGGTCGGCAAGGCCATTTCCGCCCTGCTGAAAGAGCTGAAGAAGAAGGATGGCGCCGCGCTGGTCAAGGACCGGCGGCAAAAATTCCTCAAGATGGGGTCGAAAGGTCTGGCCGCCTGAGCCTCAGGCCGGCTTGCGGGGCAGATCATCGGCCGGGGTGACCCAGGCCACCCGCTCGTCCCAGTGCACATGGCCCTGTGGCGCGAAATCGGAATGGTCGTCCAGCAGCGCGGCATAGAAATGGATCTCGTCCGGATAGCGGTCGGCCTCGAAGGCCACCGGGGCGCCGCAGGTGCCGCAGAACGACCGCCGCACGCCGGGGCTGGACCGGTAGACCTTGGGCGTTGCCCCGGTCCAGGCCCATTGGCCGTTTGAAACGCCCAAAAAGGTGGTAAAGGCCGAGGCGGTCTGCCGCCGGCAGGATTCGCAATGGCAATGCACCCGCCAGTTCTCCGCGCCCTCATAGGCAAAGCTGACCGCCCCGCACAGGCATCGTCCGGTTTTTTCCATGGTATCGCTCCCTCTGGCTGCCGGGCCGCACCGCCCGGCGGCGATGACATCTGAGCGGAAGTTTACCGCAACCCGGCCCGCAACGCGAAACCGGTCATCCCAGCACCGGGATTCCGCTGGTCTTGGCCTTGTGGCCGGGTTCGACATGGATGGTGATGCTGGCATCCGGCACCGCGCGGGCCAGCGCCGCCTCGACCCGGTCGCAGACCTCATGCGCGTCCGACACGGTGGTATCGCCCGGCACAACCAGGTGGAAATCGATGAAGGTCGCCTGCCCGGCATGGCGGGTGCGCAGGTCATGCGCCTGCACCGCGCCGCCGGCCTGGGTCGAGATCACCTCGCGGATCACCGCCAGGGTGGCGTCGGGCACCGCCTCGTCCAGCAGCCCGCTGACCGATTCGCGGATCAGCTTGCCGCCCGACCACAGGATGTTCACCGCGACCAGCGTCGCCATCAGCGGATCCAGCAGCCACCAGCCGGTGACCACCGCCAGCAGCAGGCCCAGCGCCGCGCCGGCCGAGGTGATCACATCGGCGCGCAGATGCTTGCCATCGGCGATCAGCGCCGGCGAACGTTCCCGCCGGCCATGCACCAGCAGCACCCGGCACCAGGCCGCGTTCAGCACCGTGGCCACCGCATTGATCAGCAGCCCGCCCAAGGGCGCCTCCAGGGCGCGGGGCGACAGGAACCCGGTATAGGCCTCGCGCAGGATCAGCAGCGCGGCGATCACGATCATCACGCCTTCGATCACCGCGCTCAGCAACTCGGCCTTGTGATGGCCATAGGGGTGGTTGGCATCGGCGGGCCGCGCCGCAACCCGCACCGCGATCAGCGCGGCAAAGGCGGCCACCACGTTTACCGTGCTTTCCAGCGCATCGGACAACAGCGCCACCGACCCGGTCATCCACCAGGCCAGCGTCTTGAGTCCCAGTACGACAAGGCCCAGAACCAGGCTGCCCAGCGCAAGTTTGATGATCGTGGTCACCGCGGCATCCCCACCGGTTGAGTCCACAATCTACCAGAGCGGCAGCATTCCCGGCAACCTGTTGAATTCGCTTGTGATAATCACTCGCATTCTCACGTGGTCAGCAGCCGCAGCCCCTGCGTCACATCCGAGCGCACCGCCAGCCTAAGGCCCGGTTCGTCGCCGGCCTTCAACGCCGCGATGATCAGCTTGTGATAATGCGGCGGATCGGTGCGGCGCAGACGGCCATAGAGCGCGCGCATCGTCGGCCCCAGCTGCAGCCACACGGTTTCGGCCATGGCCAGCATCGCCGGCGCCTGCGCGCGCAGGTACAGCGTGCGGTGAAACTCCAGGTTGGTGCGGATATAGCCCACGGCGTCGCGGTTCACGATCACCTCGGCGATGGTGGTGTTGATCATCTGCAGCCGGTCGATCAGCGCCATATGGGCGCGCGGCAGCGCCCGGCTGGCCAGCTCCACCTCCAGCAGGGCACGCAGCGCCGCCAGTTCCTCGATCCGCTCGCTGGTCAGTTCGGGGGTCGAGACCCGGCCCGAGCTGGACAGGAACAGCGCCCCCTCGGCCACCAGGCGGCGCACCGATTCGCGCGCGGGGGTCATCGACACGCCGAATTCCTTGCCGATCCCCCGCAGGGTCAGCGCCTCGCCCGGCGCAATTTCGCCATGCATGATGCGGGTCCGCAACGTGCGATACACGCGGTCATGGGCGGCGGGGGCGGCCTCGGCAGGGCGGGATGTGATCATGACCCGCAGTTGTGATCACATCCCTGGCAGCGGTCAAGCGCCAAGCGCCGGTTCGTGCCTCAGAACCGGTAGCGGTGCAGCGTCTCGCCCTCGCGGCGCAGCCAGGCGCGCGGTTCGGCATAGGGCCCGTGGATGCGCTCGACCAGCGCCCAGAAGGCCGGCGAATGGTTCATCTCACGCAGATGGGCAACCTCATGCGCGGCGACATAGTTCAGCACCCGGGGCGGCGCCATGATCAGCCGCCAGGAAAACATCAGCCGCCCGTCCGAGGTGCAGGATCCCCATCGCGAGCGGGTATCGCGCAGGGTGATCCGGTCATATTTCCGGCCCAGCGCCACGGCATAGCGGTCGGAGGCCGCGGTCAGCCGGTCGCGCGCCAGCTCCTTCAGCCAGGCCTGCAGACGGGGGCCGCAGGCGCCCGCCGGCACCGCGATGCTGTCGTCGTCCAG
>NZ_PGTB01000239.1 GCF_002786325.1 Pseudooceanicola lipolyticus
CTCGGCGGGACGCTGCGGCTGGCCGTGCCGCGCGATGGCAGCCTGGAACAGGTGGCCACCGGCGCGCTGTTCGACACGCTGACCGAGCTGGCGCCGGACGGCACGCTGCGCGGCGAACTGGCCATTGCGTGGCAGGGCAGCCCGGATGCGCGGCAGTGGAGCTTTCGCCTGGAACAGGGCGTGCGGTTCCATGACGGCACCATCCTGAAACCGCGTCACGTAGTTTCGGCGTTGCGCGCCGCGGATCTGCCCGGCCTGGTCCGCGCCGAGGTGGCCGGGGCCAGCCGCATTGCATTGGAACTGGACGTCGGCAACCCGGACCTGCCGCTGCTGCTGGCCGATCCCGCCTTTGCAATTGCCCTGGTTCCGGGCGAGGGCTTGGCGCAGGGCATCGGCACCGGCGCCTATCGGCTGGACCGGATCGAGGCCGAGCGGCATTTCCGTGCCAGCCGGGTGGCCGAGCATTACAAGGCCGGGCGTGCCGGCTGGGCCGACCGGATCGAGATCATCGTGATTCCCGATGCCGCGGTGCGCGCCGAGGCGTTGCGCGACGGGTTTGTCGACATCGCCGCGCTGCCCCGGCGCGGCGGGCTGATCGGGCGGGGCGAATTTCTGTACCACCCCTCGGCCGAGGATATGGCGCTGGCCGCCCGCCCCGGCGTGGGAATCCCGCGCAGCGTCAGCACGCGCGCGCCGCTGGATGACGGGCGGATCGCCGAACGGTGGTGGCTGGTCTGAGCCGCTGATCGAAGCACCCGATGCGGAAAATTGGCCCGAGTCGGTTTCCCGGCCTTGCAGACTCGGGCCGGCACGCGTATATCCCCCTTCAACAGCGGTGCGCTGGGGTCCACACCCGGCGCCCACCGAAAAGATGCAACGGGCCGCTGGCCCGTTTTTTTGTTCTGGGTGCCATGACCAACGACCTGATAGCTAAGGCAGCGATCGACCGGCGTTTGGCCGAGATCATTACCCCCGTCATCGAGGATATGGGGTTCGAACTGGTGCGCGTGCGGCTGATGTCGGGCAAGAAGACGACGCTGCAGATCATGGCCGACAAACCCGAGGGCGGGATCGAGGTGGATGATTGCGCCGATATCTCGAACGCGGTCAGCGCGGTGCTGGATGTCGAGGATCCGATCCTGGACGAATACACGCTGGAAGTGTCCAGTCCCGGAATCGACCGGCCGCTGACGCGGCTGAAGGATTTCGACGCCTTCGAAGGTTACGAGGCCAAGCTGGAAACCGGCGATCTGATCGACGGCCGCCGCCGGTTCCGCGGTGTGCTGGCCGGGGTCGAGGAAGACGAGGTGCTGATCAATGTCGATGAAGGCACCATCGGTTTGAAATTTGACTGGCTCAGCGATGCCAAGCTTGTCCTCACCGACGAGCTGATCAAGGAAATGCTGCGCCAGAGAAAGAACATGGGTGCGCTGAACGAAGCCGCCTTTGATGAAATCGTGACCGATGGGTCGACTGAGGAGAATAGTTGAATGGCCATCACCTCTGCAAACCAGCTTGAGCTGCTGCAAACCGCCGAAGCCGTCGCGCGGGAGAAGATGATCGACCCGGCGCTGGTGATCGAGGCAATGGAAGAAAGCCTCGCCCGTGCCGCCAAGAGCCGCTATGGCTCGGAAATGGATATCCGGGTCAAGATCGACCGGAAGACCGGTCGCGCCACCTTTACCCGCGTACGCACTGTTGTCGAAGATGAAGAGCTTGAGAACTATCAGGCGGAAATGACCGTCGAACAGGCCAAGCAATACATGGCGGACCCGAACGTGGGCGACCAGTTCATCGAAGAGGTGCCGCCGGTGGAAATGGGCCGGATCGCGGCGCAGTCGGCCAAGCAGGTGATTCTGCAGAAGGTGCGCGAGGCCGAGCGTGACCGGCAATACGAGGAATTCAAGGACCGCGCCGGGACCATCATCAACGGCCTGGTCAAGCGCGAGGAATACGGCAACGTCATCGTCGATGTCGGCGCCGGCGAGGCGATCCTGCGGCGCAACGAAAAGATCGGCCGCGAAAGCTATCGGCCCAATGACCGCATCCGCTGTTACATCAAGGATGTGCGTCGCGAGCCGCGCGGGCCGCAGATCTTCCTGTCGCGCACCGCGCCCGAATTCATGGCCGAGCTGTTCAAGATGGAAGTGCCCGAGATCTACGATGGCATCATCGAGATCAAGGCGGTGGCCCGTGATCCGGGCTCGCGCGCCAAGATCGCCGTGGTGTCCTATGACAACTCGATCGACCCGGTCGGCGCCTGCGTCGGTATGCGTGGCTCGCGCGTGCAGGCGGTGGTGAACGAGTTGCAGGGCGAAAAGATCGACATCATCCCGTGGAACGAGGATGTGCCGACCTTCCTGGTCAACGCGCTGCAGCCGGCCGAAGTGTCCAAAGTGGTTCTGGACGAGGATGCCGAGCGGATCGAAGTCGTGGTGCCGGAAGAACAGCTGTCGCTGGCCATCGGCCGGCGCGGTCAGAACGTGCGGCTGGCCAGCCAGCTGACCGGTCTGGACATCGACATCATGACCGAAGAGGAAGAAAGCCAGCGCCGTCAGGCCGAGTTCGAACAGCGCACCAAGCTGTTCATGGACACGCTGGACCTGGACGAGTTCTTTGCCCAGTTGCTGGTGTCTGAAGGGTTCACCAACCTGGAAGAGGTCGCCTATGTCGATCGCGACGAATTGCTGGTGATCGACGGGGTCGACGAGGACACCGCCGAAGAGCTGCAGGCGCGCGCCCGCGACTACCTGGACGAGCAGAACCGGCTGGCGCTGGAGAATGCCCGTGCGCTGGGCGCCGAGGACAGCCTGGTTGACTTTGAGGGCCTGACACCCCAGATGATCGAGGCATTGGCCAAGGACGGCGTGAAGACGCTGGAAGACTTTGCCACCTGCGCCGACTGGGAACTGGCCGGCGGCTGGACCACGGTTGATGGCGAGCGGGTGAAGGATGACGGGCTGCTCGAGCCCTACGACGTGTCCCTGGAAGAGGCGCAGAACCTCGTGATGACCGCCCGGATCATGCTGGGCTGGGTCGATCCCGCCGAGTTGGAGCAGGACGAACCCGAAGACGATGCCGAGGCCGAAACCGAAGAGGCCGGGGCCTGATCGGGGCCCACGAGGGGCTGAACATGAGCCGTGGGGGCGCCGAAAAGGATCGCGAGGCCGATCCGCAACGCAAATGTCTTGCTACTGGCGAGGCACAGCCGAAGGCGGGTTTGATCCGCTTTGTGGCCGGGCCCGAGGGGCAGGTGGTGCCGGATATCCTGGGCCGTCTGCCGGGGCGCGGCACCTACGTTGCGGCGGACCGGGCGGCGCTTGACAAGGCCGTGGCGAAGAAACTGTTCGCCCGCGGCCTGAAACAGCCGGTCACGGTGCCCGAGGCGCTGGCGGACGAGGTTGAGCGGCAAATGCTGCGCCGGGTGATCGACCTGATCAGCCTGGCGCGGAAATCCGGCGCTGCGGTTGCCGGGTACGAGAAAGTGAAAGACTGGCTTGATCGCGAGACAGCCAGAGTGCTGATCCAGGCCACCGATGGATCGGGCCGGGGCAAATCGAAGCTCAGCACGCCCTATGGCGGCCGTTATATCGGCTGGCTTACGGCGGACGAGCTGGGCATGGCCTTTGGCCGGCAAACTGTGATACATGCGGCGCTCGCCTCTGGCGGACTCAGTCAGCGTGTTGTAGAGGAAGCGCAACGACTGCGTGGATTGCGCGAAACGGAGGGTGGCAAGGGTCACCCGGAAGGAAACAGAGCTTGATGAGCGATACTGACGGCAAGAAGACACTGGGCTTGCGCGGCGGATCCCGTCCGGGGAACGTGAAACAAAGTTTCAGCCACGGTCGGACCAAGAACGTTGTTGTGGAAACCAAGCGCAAGCGCGTCGTGGTTCCCAAACCGGGCGCGGGCAAGGCTTCTGGCGCGGGGGGGCACTCTCCCGCGGGCGATCCGTCACGGCGTCCGGCCGGCATCACCGATGCCGAGATGGAACGCCGGATGAAGGCACTGGCCGCCGCCAAGGCGCGCGAGGCCGAAGAGGTAGAGCGCCGCGCGGCCGAGGAAAAGGCCCGCGAGGAAGAGCGCGACCGCCGCCGTGCCGAGGCCGAGGCCAAGGAACGCGAAGAGCGTGAACGCGAAGAAGCGCTGAAGGCCAAGGCCGAAGAGGAAGCGCGTCAGAAACGCGAGGCCGAGGAGGCCGCCAAGCGCGCCGCCGCGGCCGAGCAGGCACCGCAGCCCGCCGCCGA